>NZ_AP022570.1:1804051-2104726 GCF_010728325.1 Mycolicibacterium poriferae | reverse complement strand
TGTCGAAGTTGTCCTTTCTCAGATTGCGTTGAGGCTGCGCCCACGGCGGCCGCTACTCGCACTTTGTCGCGGTGGGCGCAATCTCAACGTTGTAGAGCGGGTTCGAAGTCGACCTTTTCGAGTACTGCGCAGTCCGGGCAGCACCAGTCGTCGGGCACGTCCTCCCACGGCGTCCCGGCCGGAAAGCCCTCCCGGGGCTCGCCCTTGGACTCGTCGTAGACGTAGTCGCAGCCGGGACAGCGGTAGGCACTCATCGGGCCGCCTCGGTGTTGCTCTGCTCCTCGCGCGAGCGCTCGTCGGTGCCGTAGCGGGCCAGCACCTTGTCGCGCACCCGTGGGTGGATGTTCACCCGGGTGATGTCGCCGTCGTAGTGCTCGAGCACCCGGTGGTCCATCACCTTGCGCCACAGCGGCGGGAAGTACGTCAGCGCGATCATCGACGCGTATCCACTGGGCAGGTTCGGCGCTCCGTCCATGCTGCGCAGCGTCTGGTAGCGCCGGGTCGGGTTGGCGTGGTGGTCGCTGTGGCGCTGCAGGTGGTACAGGAACAGGTTGGTCACGATGTGATCGGAGTTCCAGCTGTGCACCGGCGCGCACCGTTCGTAGCGGCCGCTGTCCATCTTCTGCCGCAGCAGTCCGTAGTGCTCCAGGTAGTTCACCGTCTCCAGCAGCGTGAACCCGAAGACCGCCGAGATCAGGATGTAGGGGATCAACGCCCAGCCGAACACCGCGATCAGCACGCCGTAGAGCAGCGCCGACATCGCCCAGGCGTTGAGCACGTCGTTGGACGGATGCCACTTGCTCTTGCCGGCGCGCTCCAACCGCTTGGCCTCGATCTCCCAGGCCGAGCGCAGGCTGCCGAACACGCTGCGCGGCAGAAACTCCCAGAACGTCTCACCGAAGCGGGCCGACGCCGGATCCTCCGGGGTGGCGACGCGCACGTGGTGGCCGCGGTTGTGCTCGATGTAGAAGTGGCCATAGCAGGTCTGGGCGAGGGTGATCTTCGACAGCCAGCGCTCCAGGGAATCCTTCTTATGCCCCATCTCGTGGGCGGTGTTGATGCCCACGCCGCCGAGCACGCCCACCGACAGCGCCAGGCCGATCTTGGCCGGCCAGCCCAGCCCGCCGTCGAAGCCGAGCCAGCTCAGATTCGATGCGGTGAACAGGTAGGCGCCGAAGATGACGCTGGCGTACTGGAACGGGATGTAGATGTAGGTGCAGTAGCGGTAGTACTTGTCGTTCTCCAGCCGCTCCATCAGCTCGTCGGGCGGGTTCTGCCCGTCGGGGCCGAACTTCAGGTCCAGGCTGGGCAGCAGGATGTAGACCAGGATCGGACCGATCCAGAACGGCGCCTGCGCCGCGGCGTGCCAACCGAACTGGTTGAGCCCCCAGATCAGCGGCAGCATCACGAACAGTGCCGTGGGCGGGATCAGACCCATCAGCCACAAATAACGCTTCTTGTCGCGCCAGTTCTCGATGTCGATCGCCGGCATGTCTTGCGTGGTCACTCGATGCCTCCTTGCTGTGAGTGCAGTCACCTCGTGCGGTTGACTATAGAGGCTCGTTTGTCGCGTGTCTATACAAAGCAGGGCTTTTGTAAAGCTCGCCATGGTGAATCGGGCGCGCAATGCGACAGCAGCGGTGCTTCAGCGCGCCGAAATCGCCGAGCGGATCAGCGCAAGGACCCGCTCCGGGTAAGCGGTGAGGTCCAGCCAGGTGAACCGCAGCACCTGCCAACCCAGCAGGACGAGGTCGTTCTGCCGCTGACGGTCGATCTGAAACGCGTCAGGGTGGCTGTGAAATGCGAACCCGTCCACCTCGATCGCGACCTTCTGCGCCGCGAATCCGACGTCGACCCGATAACCGCCGACCCGATGATTGGCCTTCCACCCGCCGATCCCGGCATCCCGTAGCAGTTGATGCAGGATCCGCTCTGCCACCGAGTGGGCTCCCCCGGCCGCGGCTTGTAACAGCAGCCGAGACCGCGGCGCACCGGTGCGACCCTTGTTGCGCAGGTGGGTGCGCCAGAGGCCGGGGAGGTCGACATGGCGTTGTTGCAGTGCGGTGTCGAGCAATTTGGCCCCGCCTCCGCGCTGCGCGGCGGCTTCCACGACGGTCAAGCTCAGCGACGTCACCCGCATGCCCTTGAGCTCGATGACGTCGCAGCGCTGCAGGTCACGTCGACGGACCCGGGTGCCCTCATGGCGTCGGCCGTGGCTGTCGCGCGGCACCGTGACCTCAACAATGTCAGGGGCGAACCGGGTCAGGCCATGCCATGAGGCCGCGGTCAGGCCGCTGGCGGCGGCCTGTGACCCGTGTCCCCACACCGCTGCGCGGATGCGAGCCGCGTCCGAGAACGGACGGTCGTCGACGAAGTACACACCCCGGCCGCAGCGACGCCACTGGCCGGACTGCACGCGGCGCTGCACGCTGCGCCGACTCAGTCCCGCGGCCCGAGCCTGCTCGGAGGTGATGACTCCGTCCTGGCGCCGCAGATAGTCGCTGAGCATGCCCGGTGTGACGCACCGCGACTCCCCGCGGTTCCACCCACGGCGGATTCGGCGCGCTATGCGACAGCGTGGGTGCTTTAGCGCGCCCGATTCGCAAGGATCGAGTGGCGGCGGCCGTAGAGGAAGTAGACGACCACGCCCAGTGCCATCCAGATGCCGAACCGGATCCAGGTCAGCCCGGTCAGGTTCAGCATCAGCCACAGGCACGCGATGATCGCCAGGATCGGCAGCACCGGCACCCACGGCACCCGGAAGCCGCGCTGCAGGTCAGGACGCGTCCGGCGCAGCACGATCACGCCGGCCGACACCAGCACGAACGCGAACAGCGTGCCGATGTTGACCATCTCCTCGAGCTTGTCGATCGGGAACACCGTCGCGGTCACCGCGACGACCACGCCGACGATCAGCGTGATGCGCACCGGCGTGCCGTGCCGCCCGGTCTTGGCCAGCTGTGTGGGCATCAGCCCGTCGCGCGACATCGCGAACAGCACCCGGGTCTGGCCGAGCACCAACACGATGACGACCGTGGTCAGGCCTGCCAGCGCGCCGATCGAGATCACCTTGGCCGCCCAGTCCACGCCGTTCAGCGCGAACGCGGTGGCCAGGTTCTGCGTTTCGGCGTCGCGCAGTTGGGTGTAGCTGACCATCCCCGACAGCACGATCGCCACGGCGACGTAGAGCACGGTGACGATGCCCAGCGAGGCCAGGATGCCGCGGGGGATGTCGCGCTGCGGCTGCTTGGTTTCCTCGGCGGTGGTCGCGACGATGTCGAAGCCGATGAACGCGAAGAACACGATCGAGGCGCCGGCCAGCAGCCCGTACCAGCCGTAGTGGCTGCCTTCGGCGCCGGTGAGCAGCGAGAACAGCGACTGCTCGGTGCCGGTGCCGCCCTCCCCTGCCTCGGCGGGCGGGATGAACGGCGAGTAGTTCTCGGTCTTAATGTAGAACGCGCCGACGGCGACCACCAGCAGCACCACCCCCACCTTGACGGCGGTGATGGCCAGGCTGACCCCGGCGGACAGTTTGGTGCCCCAGGCCAGGATGGCGGTGACGAACGCGATGATCAACAGCGCGCCCCAATCCAGTTGCAGCCCAAACACTTCGGCAGATCCGCCGGCGAAGCCGAACACGGTGCCCAGATAGCTGGACCAGCCCTTGGCGACCACCGCCGCGGCGACGGCGAACTCCAGGATCAGATCCCAGCCGATGATCCAGGCGATGAACTCACCGAACGTCGCATAGGAGAACGTGTAGGCGCTGCCGGCCACCGGCACGGTGGAGGCGAATTCGGCGTAGCACAGCGCGGCCAGCCCGCAGGAGATCGCGGCGATGATGAACGAGATCGAGATCGCCGGTCCGGTGATGTTGCCGGCGGTCGAGGCGGTGATGGTGAAGATGCCGGCGCCGATCACCACCGACACCCCGAAGACGGTCAGATCCCACCAGTTCAGGTCCTTGCGGAGCTTGGTGCTGGGTTCGTCGGTGTCGGCGATCGACTGCTCGACGGACTTGGTCCGCCATCGCCCCACGGTCTGCGTCACCGGTTCCTGAACCATCGACCGTCCCCTTTTCGTCATCGTTTCAGCGGAATGTACCCACTAGCGTGTAATCCGATGGGTCCAATGAGACACGCAGTGGTGATAGGCGCCAGCATCGGCGGGTTGTGTGCCGCCAAAGTGCTGGCGGAGTTCGCTGACCGGGTGACGGTGTTCGAGCGTGACGACCTGCCGGCGGAACCGGCCAGCCGCGCTGCCACGCCGCAGGACCGCCACGTGCACCTGCTGATGGCGCGCGGCGCCGAGGAGTTGGAGTCGCTGTTCCCCGGGCTGCTGGCCGACATGGTGGCCGACGGGGTGCCGATCTTGGAGAACCGGCCCGACTGCATCCATTTCGGGGCGGCCGGTCACGTGCTGGGCACCCAGCACCGCCTGCAGGACGAGTTCACCGCCTACGTGCCGAGCCGACCGCATCTGGAGTGGCAGATCCGCAGCCGGGTCACCGCCCTGCCGAACGTCACGGTGCAGCAGCGTGGCGTCGACGAGCCGGTCTTCGACGGGCACCGGGTGACCGGGGTGCGCACCGCTGACGGCGAGGTCGTCGACGCCGATCTGGTCATCGACGCGACGGGTCGCGGCACCCGGCTGCCGGCCTGGCTGCCCCAGTGGGGGTTCGAGCGGCCGCGCGAGGACAGCGTCGCGGTCGGCATCGGCTACGCCACCCACCGGCTCACCATCCCAGAGGATCTGGTCCGGGAGAAGGTCGTGGTGGCGGGCGCGTCGCGGGAGCAGCCGCTGGGGCTGGGCATGCTCTACTACGAGGACGACGTCTGGACGATGACGACGTTCGGGGTCGGAAAGGTGCCTCCGCCAGAGGATTTCGCGGGGATGCAGGCCTTGGCCGAGGAACTGTTGCCGGCTCATCTCAGCGCCGCCGTGCAGCAGGCGCAGCCGGTGGGTGAGGTCGCGGTGCACAAGTATCCGGCGAGTCGGTGGCGGCGGTTCGACGAACTCGACCGCTTCCCGCCGGGCATCCTGCCGTTCGGGGACGCGGTGGTGAGCTTCAATCCGACGTTCGGGCAGGGCATGACGATGACGTCGCTGCAGGCCGGGCATCTGCGCCGTGCGCTTCAGGGCCCGCCCGACGAACTGGCCACGACGTTTCTGACCGCCACCAACAAGACGACGTGGCCGGTGTGGACGATGAACGCGATCGGCGATCTGATCCTGCACCGGGCCGAGGGCCCGATGCCGTGGTGGTACCGCCCGGTGGGCTCGCTGTTCGACCAGTTCCTGGGTGCTGCGGAGTCTGATCCTGTTCTCGCGGAATGGTTTCTGCGCCGGTTCAGCCTGCTCGACAGCCTCTACATGGTGCCGTCGGCGAAGCTGGTGGGCCGCACGGTGCGCCACAACATGCGGTTGTGGATGCAGGAGCGGCGGTCTAGATCCCGACGGTCACCCGGAACAGCCGGGTCGGCTCCTGCGCGCTCAGCCTGATCGGTCCGTCGTCGGCGGCAACCCAGGCCGCCTTGCCGCGTTCCAGCACCACCGAGCGGGTCTTGGCGTGCACGGTGACCGCACCCTCGGCGCACAGCAGGATCTGCGGTCCGTCGTGGCGGGTGGGCGCGTCGATCTCGTGGCCGAGGTTGCCCTCGTCGATGCGCAACACCGACACCGCGAACTCCGGCGCCGGCGTGCGGTAGACGAGTTCTTCTCCGTCGGAACATGATTCGGGCCGGACCACGACGTCCTCGGCGGGGGTGAAGTCGAGCACGCGCAGCAGTTCGGGCACGTCGACGTGCTTGGGGGTCAGGCCGCCGCGCAGCACGTTGTCGGAGTTGGCCATCACCTCGACGCCGATCCCGTGCAGGTAGGCGTGCAGGTTGCCCGCGGGCAGGTAGATCGCCTCGCCCGGCGCCAGCGACAGCCGGTTGAGCAACAGCGAACACAGCACGCCGGCGTCACCGGGGTAGCGTTCACCCAGCTCGAGCACCGTCTTGGCTTCCCGCTCGAATTCGGTTGCCCCCGAACGCACGTAGTCGATCGCCCCGTCGATCACCGCGGGCACCAGCACATCGAGGTCGGGCTGCGGGAACGTGATCCACGTGGTGAACAGTGCGCGCAACCCGTCGCCGTCGGACTGTCCATCGAGCAGGCCGATGAACGGGTCGAGGTCGGCGACGCCCAGCGCACGCATCAGCTCGACGGTGCGCGCCACGGGCCGGAATCCGGCGAGCGCCTCGAACTGGTCAAGAGCGACGAGGATTTCGGGTTTGTGGCTGCGGTCGCGGTAGTTACGGGTGGGCGCGGTGATCGGGATGCCCATGCGTTCTTCGCGGGTGAAGCCCTCGAGTGCCTGCTCGCTGCTCGGATGGGCCTGCAGCGACAGCGGCTCGTCGGCGGCCAGCACCTTCACCAGGAACGGCAGCGTGTCACCGAATCGGCCGCGCACCGCCGGCCCGAGTTCGCTTTCCGGATCGGCGCGCAGCGCGTCGAGCAGTGAGCGCTCGGTGTCGTCGTCCTGCAGCCACGCCGGGTCGCCCGGGTGGGCACCGAACCATAGTTCGGCCTCCGGATGCGGTGTGGGACTGGGCGCCCCGGTGAAATCGGCAATCGCGGTTCGCGAACCCCATGCATAGGTCCGGACCGCTCCCCTCAGCAGATGCACTTACCTCAACCTCGAACCAGCCGCAGGTAGACCGCCGCCATTTCGAGGCGGACCGCCAACAGCGCTAATTGTTGTTCGAGACGTCCCGGCGCGGTGGCCGGCACCTCCCGATCTCCCCCCGCCATCACGACGTCCGGGACGTCGTTGGCGTTGACGACCTTGATGTCGTCAAAACCCCTGAGCCGCGCGGAGATCTCGGGCCGCTGCGCGTCGGAGGCCAGCACGAAGGTGCGGGTGCGCGCCGGTCTCGGTCCGTCGATCTGCTCGTCATGGAAGATGGACAGCTCGTCGCTGTCGGATGAGGGCCCGCGGCCCCACCCGGTGCCGATCGCGACCAGCACATCGGCCAGGTCGACGGCGGCGACGGTCTGGTGAGCGACGCGCAGCATCACCGTCGCGGCATGACGCGCCAGCGCGAGGGTGGCCGCGCAGTCGCCGGCGAAGACGACGTCGTAACCGGCCATCTGCTCGGCGAGCACCTTGGCCGGGTTGGTGAACAGGTCGCGCGCGGCGCTGTTGTGCAGCGCTTCGTCGTCGAGTTGGTCGGCCAGCGTGGCCAGATCGGCCTGCGCGCCGGGCGTGATCACCTGCACGACCGCCAGGCCGGCGGCCAGGTAGCGGGTCAGGGTGAAGTCGTCGGGCATCGGCACCCGCGGGGGCAGCGCGACCGAGCGGCCGGAGGTGGCGTCGCGCAGCGGGCCTTCATACGGCGCGATGACGACGACGCGCGCACCGCGGCGCACACCGGTGGCCGCAGCGGAGACCAGCGCGGGTTCGCCCGGGTCGTCGCCGGCGAGGATCAGGACGTCGAGGGCGCCGATCCACATCGGTGGCTCGGACACGACGACGAACGGGGCGCCGACCGATCCGCCGAGGATCGCGGCCAGCATGGTGCCGGCGGTGTGGGCGTTGCCGCGCCCGGCCATCCACACGATGGTGCGCGGCGGGGAGTCCGAGGCCACCGCGTCGAGGTCGCCCTCGTCGAGGGCGGCGGCGGTGGCCCGCACCTGCGCTCCGGCCATCGAGGCGGCGCGCAGCAACCCCATCCGGTCGGCTTCGAGCAGGCCCTCGGCGTCGTCGAGGTCCACCACAGCGGCCGAGGCCGGCGTGCTCACGTCAATTCCCTGGTGCCGGCGCGGATGTAGCCGCCGATCTCGTCGACGAGCCCGCTGACACCTTCGGCGGTCAACGCTTCGACGTTGAGTCGCAACAGCGGTTCGGTGTTGGACATGCGCAGGTTGAACCAGCTGCCGTCGCCGAGGTCGACGGTGACCCCGTCGAGGTGGTCGATGCCGTGCACGCGCGGCCCGAACGACTTGAGCACCGATTCGACGACGGCGGGCGCGTCGGTGACGGTGAAGTTGATCTCGCCGGAGGATTCGTAGCGTTGGTAGTCGGCCATCAGATCCGACAGCGGGCGGTCCTGTTCGCCGAGCGCGGCGAGCACGTGCAGCGCGGCCAGCATGCCGGAGTCAGCACCCCAGAAGTCGCGGAAGTAGTAGTGCGCGGAGTGCTCGCCGCCGAAGATGGCGCCGGTCTCGGCCATCAGTGCCTTGATGTAGGAGTGGCCGACCCGCGAACGCACCGGCGTGCCGCCGCGTTCGGTGACCAGTTCGGGCACCGCGCGGGAGGTGATCAGGTTGTGGATGACCGTCGCGCCGATCTCGCGGCTCAGTTCGCGGGCGGCGACCAGCGCGGTGACCGCCGACGGCGACACGGCCTGCCCCTTCTCGTCGACGACGAAGCAGCGGTCGGCGTCACCGTCGAATGCCAGGCCGATGTCGGCGCCGGTCTGCACGACGAACTCCTGCAGATCCACGAGGTTGGCCGGTTCCAGCGGGTTGGCCTCGTGGTTGGGGAAGGTGCCGTCGAGCTCGAAGTACAGCGGGAAGACCGTCATCGACGGGATGGGTCCCAGCACCGCCGGGGTGGTGTGGCCGGCCATCCCGTTGCCGGCGTCGACGGCCACGTTGAGCGGGCGCAGGCTGCCGACGTCGACCAGCGAGCGCAGGAACTGCCCGTAGTCGACGAGGACGTCGCGGTCGGACAGGGTTCCGCGGGTGCCGTCGTAGCCGGGGACGCCCGCGATGACCTCGTCGCTGATCGTGGTCAGGCCGGTGTCCTTGCCGACGGGTTTGGCGCCGGCCCGGCACAGCTTGATGCCGTTGTAGGCGGCCGGGTTGTGGCTGGCGGTGAACATCGCACCGGGGCAGTTCAGCAAGCCGGAGGCGAAGTAGAGCTGGTCGGTGGAGGCGAGGCCGATGCGCACGACGTCGAGGCCCTGGTCCATGACGCCTTCGGCGAACGCGGCGGCGAGCACCGGCGAGCTGGCCCGCATGTCGTAACCGAGGACGACCTGCGTGGAGTTCTCACCGTCGCGCATCAACCGCGCGAAGGAGGCCCCGACTTCGCGGACGAATGCGTCGTCGATTTCCTCACCCACGAGCCCACGAACGTCGTAGGCCTTGATCACGCGCTGCACCGCCGCGGCGGACCGGGACATAGGGCTCCTTGGACGACAGGACTGGTGGTTCCAGCCTAGCCGTCGCCGCGCATCAATATGGCCGCCCCGGGATTGCGAAATCGCATTCCATCAGCGACGTCCCTGCTGGGGAGCGATTTCGGGGATCGGGTCAGTCGGTGGGGTCGGGCAGAACGCGCAGATGGCCGCGACGACGGCCGTTGGTCTCGGGTTTGCGGGTCGGCGGTGCCATCAATGCGCCGCTCTGGGCGCCGCTGACGGGGTCGGTGAATCCGGTGAAGCCGTGTACCGGGCCCCCGCCCGCTCCTCTGCCCTCGCGGCCTTCGCGTACGGCGTCGGCCAGGGCGACCAGGTCGTCGTCATCGGGGTGCGACGGCAGCGGACCGGCGTGGCGGACCAGCTCCCAGCCGCGCGGCGCGGTGATCCGGCCGGCGTGCATGACGCACAGGTCCCAGGAGTGCGGCTCGGACACGGTCGCCAGCGGCCCCACTACGGCCGTCGAGTCGGAGTACACGAACGTCAGCGTCGCGACCGCGTAGTGAGGGCACCCGGGCCGGCAGCAGCGACGGGGAACATTCACGGACGTGAGGTTATCGTGCAGCGTCGTCGGCATCGCGGCGGACACGCGCAGCCGCGGGCGCGCCGACTCTCAACCGTTACGATCTTCTGCGTGACGCGGCGCAACCACCGGGGGTCGCGGCGGGGCCGCGAGATGCGTGGACCACTGCTTCCGCCGAGCGTTCCGGGTTGGCGCAGCCGCGCCGAGCGGTTCGACATGGCGGTGCTGGAGGCTTACGAGCCGATCGAGCGCCGGTGGCAGGACCGGGTGGCGACGCTCGACGTGGCGGTCGACGAGATTCCCCGGCTGTCGCCGAAGGATCCGGACAGTGTGCAGTGGCCACCGGAGGTGATCGCCGACGGTCCGATTGCGCTGGCCCGGCTGATACCCGCGGGGGTCGATGTCCGCGGAAATGCCACGCGGGCGCGAATTGTGTTGTTCCGCAAGCCGATCGAGCGTCGAGCCAAGGACACCCTGGAGCTGACCGAGCTGCTGCACGAACTGCTGGTGGCTCAGGTGGCCACCTATCTGGGGGTCGAACCGTCGGTGATCGATCCGAGCATCGACGACGACTGAGAGGGATCCTGTTGGGTCTGGTGCGCTGCGCGTGCCGCGCATCCGCGCCCGCATGAAGAGCGTGTGATGCCGTGCGCGCGTGCGCGGCGGCTAGATGATGCCGCGCTTGAGGCGACGACGCTCCCGCTCGGAGAGTCCACCCCAGATGCCGAAGCGCTCATCGTGAGCCAGCGCGTACTCGAGGCACTCGTCGCGCACCTCGCAGCCCTGGCAGATCCGCTTGGCTTCGCGGGTCGAGCCGCCCTTCTCGGGGAAGAACGCCTCGGGGTCGGTCTGCGCGCACAGCGCGCGTTCCTGCCACTGGTCTTCGATCGACTCGGTGTCGGAGTCGAAGAAGTCGTCGGTACTGGTGCTGGTGCTGGGCACCAGACTCAGCTGCGGACGACCATTGATCTCTGCCGGCATCGGTCCGGTCTGGATGTGCGAAGCACTCCCCACCGATCCGAGGAGCCTGTTGTCGAACCGGACCGAATCGCCGAAATCGGCCTGCTCAAATGCCATGTTCCCCTCCTCCAGGTCTCGTAGATCCGTTTAAAAAAGCCCCACTTATGAAGGTGCGGCCATCTCAATTCGAACAAGTGATCGAATCTCGGTCTGCGACACCGGAACCGGCCGGCCAACCGCGAAATGACACTGCTGTGATTACACACGGGTAGGCAGCGTGGGTCAAGCGCTAGAACAGGAATTCATATCATTCCGTGACATCAATTCGGCGCGTCGCGCGTTGGCGTGTCTGTCACGTTCGGGTCACTGGCCCCATCCGCAAGCCACCCGGCGAAACTCTTCGGCGCACAGCGCCTACTCTCGTTCGGTGTGAAAGTCACTGTACTGGTGGGCGGCGTGGGAGGCGCGCGCTTCCTGCTCGGGGTGCAGCATCTGCTCGGCCTTGGCCAGTTCGGCAGCGGTGAAGAGTCGCCGCATGAGCTGACCGCGGTGGTCAACATCGGTGACGACGCGTGGATGTTCGGGGTGCGCATCTGCCCCGACCTCGACACCTGCATGTACACCCTCGGCGGCGGCATCGACCCGGAACGGGGTTGGGGGCACCGCGACGAAACCTGGCATGCCAAGGAGGAACTCGCGGCCTACGGCGTGCAGCCGGATTGGTTCGGGCTCGGCGATCGTGATCTGGCGACGCATCTGGTGCGCACCCAGATGCTGCGGGCCGGCTATCCCTTGTCGGCTATCACCGAGGCGTTGTGCACCCGATGGCAGCCCGGCGCGAGGTTGTTGCCCGTCAGCGACGACCGTGCCGAAACTCACGTCGTGATCACCGATCCGGCCGACGGAGAGAAGAAGGCCATCCACTTCCAGGAGTGGTGGGTGCGCTACCGCGCCCAAGTACCCACGGACAGTTTCGCGTTCATCGGTGCCGACAAGGCGACCGCAGCTCCGGGTGTGACCGAGGCCATCGAGGGTGCCGACATCGTGTTGATCGCCCCGTCGAACCCGGTGGTCAGCATCGGACCCATCCTCGGTATCGGCGGGGTGCGGGCGGCGCTGCGCACGACGTCGGCGCCGGTGATCGGCTACTCCCCCATCGTCGCCGGAAAGCCGTTGCGCGGCATGGCTGATACCTGCCTGAACCTGATCGGTGTGGACACCACCTCGGAGGCGGTCGGCGCGCATTATGGGGCACGGTCGTCGACCGGGGTCCTGGACGGCTGGCTGATCCACGAGGGTGATCACGCCACGGTGCCCGGTGTCGACGTGCGCGCGGTGCCGTTGTTGATGACCGAGCCGGCGGTGACGGCCGAGATGGTGCGCGCCGGCATGGAGCTGGCCGGGGTGGCGCCGTGACCGACCACGGCACGTCGGCGCGGGTGGAACTCCTTCCCGTCGGGGGCCTGCCGGAGTTTCGGCCCGGCGACGACCTCGCCGCGGCTCTCGCACAGGCCGCGCCGTGGCTGCGCGACGACGATGTGGTCGTGGTCACCAGCAAGGTGCTGTCCAAATGTGAGGGCCGGATGGTCGACGCACCGACTGATCCGGAGCTGCGGGACACGTTGCGGCGCAGGCTGATCGACGCCGAGTCGGTACGAGTGCTGGCGCGCAAGGGTCGCACGCTGATCACCGAGAACGCACTCGGTCTGGTGCAGGCCGCGGCCGGGGTGGACGGCTCGAACGTGGACTCCGCCGAACTGGCGCTGCTGCCCGTCGATCCCGACGGCAGCGCGCGACGGCTGGTGCAGGAGTTGCGTGAGCGACTCGGGGTGCGCGTGGGTGTGGTGATCACCGACACCATGGGCCGCGCCTGGCGCACCGGTCAGACCGACGTCGCGATCGGCGCGGCCGGGTTGACGGTGCTGCACGGCTACGCGGGCGAACACGATCGGCACGGCAACGAACTGATCGTCACCGAGATCGCCGTCGCCGACGAGATCGCCGCGGCCGCCGATCTGGTGAAGGGCAAGCTGACCGCGGTTCCGGTCGCCGTCGTGCGGGGGCTGGCTCTGCACGACGACGGGTCCTCGGCGCGCACGCTGGTCCGCGCCGGCGAAGAGGATCTGTTCTGGCTGGGCACCGAGGAGGCCATCGCACTGGGTCGTTCACAGGCCCAGCTGCTGCGCCGCTCGATACGCCAGTTCAGCGACGAACCCGTCGACCCGGCGGTGATCGAGGACGCGGTGGCCGAGGCGCTGACCGCCCCCGCTCCTCACCACACCCGGCCGGTGCGGTTCGTGTGGGTGCAGGACCAGGCGGTGCGTCTGGCGTTGCTCGATGCGATGAAGGATCGGTGGCGCGCCGACCTGTCCGGCGACGGCCGAGACCCCGAGTCAGTGGAGCGTCGGGTCGGCCGCGGCCAGATTCTCTACGACGCGCCCGAATTGGTGATCCCGTTCATGGTTCCCGACGGTGCGCACACCTATCCCGACGAGCGTCGTACCGCTGCCGAGCACACCATGTTCACGGTGGCGGCGGGCGCGGCGGTGCAGGGGTTGCTCGTTGCGCTGGCGGTGCGCGGGGTAGGCAGCTGCTGGATCGGGTCGACGATCTTCGCCCCGGATCTGGTGCGCTCATCACTGGAGTTGCCCGAGGACTGGGAGCCGCTGGGTGCGATCGCCATCGGGCATGCCGCGGGTGGGCCACCGCCGCCGCGAGACCCTGTGCCGACCGACGGTCTGCTGGTGCGCAAGTGACTGTGGTGGATTCGGGAGGTCGTCGGGTCGAGCGAGCTCGACCCCCGCGGCGGGGACGATTCGGCGTGCTCGTCTGCGCCAGCCGTCGACAACCACGCCGCGTCCAGCAGCGGACGGTCCCGGTGAGCGCCTGTGCGTACAGCAGGTCCCGATGACCCTGCACCAGTCCGCGGTCGACGTGCTGAGCGCCTGGCACCCGGAGGACCCGGCGCAGGATTCCGTACGTCACGCGGTGTTGGCCTTCCTCGACGCCCGCGCCGACGCGTGCCTGCGCGAGTGCGTGCCCGGCCACATCACCGCCTCGGCGCTGGTGCTCGACCACGACGGCACCCACGCGCTCCTCACTTTGCATCCGCGCGTGGGCCGCTGGCTGCAGCTGGGCGGACACTGCGAACCGTCGGACGACACCCTCGTCGCCGCGGCGCTGCGGGAAGCCACCGAGGAATCCGGCATCGACGGCCTGACGATCGCGCCCACGCCCGCGGCGCTGCATGTGCACCCGGTGACCTGTTCACTCGGCGTGCCAACGCGTCATCTCGATGTGCAGTTCGTCGTCCGCGCTCCCGCCGGCGCGCGGATCGTCGTCAGCGACGAGTCACTCGACCTGAAGTGGTGGCCGCTGGCCGAGCTGCCCGACGACACCGACTTCGGCCTGGCCCAACTCGCCCATGCCGCCAAGCCCCCTGGACTCGCCTGAGGTGCCGCGAACGTGCATTCCCTGTAGTCAGGAGGCGCGACGGGCTACAAGGGATGCACGTTCGCGGCTAGCCCTGGCGGCTCTCACTCGCTCAATGATCTCGAACGGTCGATCTTCGGCGATGACCTTGATGTGCAGCCACCCACGTCGGCAGATGCGTCGCACTCGACGCTGATCGCGCACGTATCGATCTCGATCGGTCTGATGCTGCTTGCCGTCGTATTCGACGGCAATCATGAGGTCTTCCCAACCCATGTCCACACGAGCGAACGGCACACCATGACCGTCGAGCACCGGTATCTGCGTGGTCGGGCGGGGAAAGTGTTTCATGAGGAGAAGCCGCAGCCGGGTCTCTTGTGGCGACTCGGCTCCGCCGTCCATCAGGTCGAGCGCCTTGCGCAGCGTCTTCATCCCGCGCGCCCCGCTGTACTGATCTGTCAGCGGTTTCACTCGTTCGGGCGTCAGACCTGTGGCATTGGCTAGCGCGTCCAGGTGCTCGACCGCCGCGTCCAAGGGCAGAAACCTGCCGACGTCGAATGCAGTTCGGTGGACTGTCGTCGCGGCCAGATCACCGATCTGGATCACCTCGTCGCAGCCGACTCGTTCGTTGCGGGCGATGATGCCCGCCGGCGGTCGTCGGCAGTTGAAGTTCAACTCGACCGGCGACTGCTCACTCACCCACAGCGCCCCGTGGAGTCGTGCCGCAGCTCGACCCGTGACGATGCCCCGGCGACCCGACCACAGCCATGCGCCTATCGCGTTGTCCGTCAATGACGGCGGTTGGTGCCGCGGGACATAGACATTGGGATACAGCCGCCGGTACCCGTATCGAAGCTGGCCGGCCGTCACCAGCCCACCGGCGACAGCTTCTGTTCCTAGAACGACTCTTCCCATACGCGGAGCCTGCGCAGCCGCACCGACAACTCGATGGCGTCGATACCCGGTTATCCACAGGCCCAGCCGCCGCGAACGTGCATTCCCTGTAGCTCCAGCCGCTCTCGTGCTACAGGGAATGCACGTTCGCGGCAAAAGGCCCCAAAAACCCTAAGCTAGATGTCCGAAGAGAACCGCACGCCGCCGTCGGGAATCGTGATCCCCGGCCACACCCGGGCGCCGCGCAGCAGCTCGCAGCGGGCTCCGATGTCGGCGCCGTCGCCGATCACCGCGTCGCGCAGCAGCGCCCGCGGCCCGATCCGCGCGCCAAAGCCGATGATGGAGCGTTCGATCACCGCGCCGGCCCCGACGGTGACGCCGTCGAAGATCACCGCCCCGTCCAGGCGCGCTCCCCCGGCCACCTCGGCGCCGCGCCCGACGACGGTGCCGCCGATCAGCAGGGCCCCGGGGGCGACGCCGGCGCCGTCGTGCACCAGCGACTCGCCGCGATGGCCTTTCAGCGCGGGCGACGGCGCGATGCCGCGCACCAGATCCGCCGAGCCGCGCACGAAGTCCTCGGGGGTGCCCATGTCGCGCCAGTAGGTTGAGTCGACATAGCCGCACACCTTGAGTCCGTCGGTGAGCAGGCCGGGGAACACCTCGCGTTCGACCGACAGCGCCCGGCCCTTGGGGATCGAGTCGATCACCGACTTCTTGAACACGTAACAGCCGGCGTTGATCTGGTCGGTCGGCGGGTCCTGGGTCTTCTCCAGGAACGCCGTCACCGCGCCGTCGGAATCGGTTGGCACACAACCGAATGCGCGGGGGTCACCGACGCGCACCAGATGCAGGGTGACGTCGGCGTCGCGCTCGGCGTGCGAGTCCAACAGGGCGCCCAGGTCGCAGCCGGACAGCACGTCGCCGTTGAACACGATCGCGGTGTCGTAACGCAGTTTGGACGCGACGTTGGCGATGCCGCCGCCGGTGCCCAGCGGTTCGTCTTCGACGACGTAGTCGATCTGCAGCCCGAACTTCGAGCCGTCACCGAACTCCTGCTCGAACACCTTCGCCTTGTACGACGTGCCCAGCACGACGTGTTCGATGCCGGCGTCGGCGATCCGCGACAGCAGGTGCGTCAGGAACGCCAGCCCGGCGGTGGGCAGCATCGGTTTGGGGGCCGACAGCGTCAGCGGCCGCAGCCGCGTGCCCATGCCGCCGACCAGAATGACGGCGTCCACTTGTGCCGGATTGACCATCAGCGCTGCCCTTTCGCCTGCGCCCTGCGGGCCTGTCGACGTGAACTCCGGACGACCAGGCGGGCTCGCGCCCCCAACGCCCCCCGAAAAGCCCACCGTAGCGGCGCATGCCACCACTTGGGGTAGCGATCCGCGAGAAAAGTGTAGGTGCTGACGTGGTGGGCGGCCAGGTTGCGGGCCGGGTCGCGGCCGGTGGAGTGGCCTTTGGCGTGCAACACCTCGGCGGCGGGCACGTAGATGTTCTGCCAGCCGGCGCGGCCGAACCGATCGCCGAGGTCGACGTCTTCCATGTACATGAAGTAGCGCTCGTCGAAGCCGGACACCTCGGCGAACGCCGCGCTGCGCAGCAACAGACACGATCCGGACAGCCAGCCGACGGCGCGTTCGCTGGGGGTGGCCCGGTCCTGGCGGTAGGCCGCGGTCCACGGGTTGGACTTCCACACCGGTCCGATCACGGCGTGCATGCCGCCGCGGATGATGCTGGGCTGGTGGCGCGCCGACGGGTAGATCGAGCCGTCCGGGTCCAGGATCAGCGGCCCGAATGACGCCGCCGAGGGCCAGCGCCCGGCCGCCTCGAGCAGCAGGTCGATACTGTCGGGCCCCCATTGCACGTCGGGGTTGGCGACGATGAAGAAGTCGGTCGACGAGGTCAGCCCGTATTCGGCGACCGCGCGGTTGATGGCGCTGCCGTAGCCGAGGTTGCCGCCCATGCGCAGCAGCCGGGTGTTGGGGTAGCGCTCGACGGCTTCTTCGGGTGCGCCGTCGGTGGAGCCGTTGTCGGCCATCAGCACGGTGACGGGCCGCTCGGTGGCGTGGGCCAGCGACGCCAGGAACCGGTCGAGGTGCGGGCCCGGCGAGTACGTCACCGTCACGACGTAGAGTTCGTCGCTCACGCGCGGCCTGCCCATCTCACGGCGTAGAGGGTAGCGGGCGCAGCGCCGTAAATCGCCGCCACCGTCAGCGCGACGCCCCGATCGCCGCGGCCAGAGCGGCGCGCCAGTCGCGCAGCGGGGTGAGTCCCGCCGCTTCGGATTTCACCGCCGACAGCGCCGAATACGGCGGGCGGGGCGCGGGCCGGGGCTGCTGCTCACCGGTGACGGGTTTGACGCGCGAGGGGTCGGCGCCGAGTTCTTCGAAGACGGCCTGGGCCTGCTCGAAGCGGCTGACCGCGCCGGCGTTGGCGGCGTGCAGGACGGGTTCGCGGATCGCGCTGTCGGCGATCTGCAGGATCGCGCTGCACAGGTCGGCGGCGTAGGTGGGTGAGCCGATCTGGTCGGCGACCACCTCGACGTCGCCGCCCCCCGCCGCGTGCCGGCGCATGGCGGCGACGAAGTCGGAGCCGTCGGCGCCCTCGTAGACCCAGGAGGTGCGCACGATGCCGGCGTCGGGCATCGCGGCCAGCACGGCGACTTCGCCGCGCAGCTTGGTGCGGCCGTACACCGACAGCGGCCCGGTGGCGTCGTCGATGTCGTACGGGCGCGGCCCGCCCCCGGGGACGTCGGTGAAGTCGCCGCTGAACACGTAGTCGGTGGAGATGTGGATCAGGTCGGCGCGGGTGCGGGCGCAGGCATGGGCGACGTTCTCGGCGCCGGTGACGTTGACGGCGAACGCCCGGTCGGCGTCGGTCTCGGCGTCGTCGACCTTGGTGTAGGCGGCACAGTTGACGACGACGTCGCCGGGGGTGATGAAGCGTTCGGCGGCGGTGGCGTCGGTGATGTCCCAGTCGGCTGATGTGAGCGCCACCACGTTGCGGCCCTGGGCGCGGGCCTGAGCTGCCAACACGCGTCCCACCATGCCGCCAGCTCCGGAAATAACGATTCGGCGGTCCATGTCACGAGTTTGGCACGCCCGTGTCACCTCCCCGGCTGGCGGGGCATCCGCCAGTAGCCTGGGCAAATGCCTGCTGCTCAGTTGATGCGTGTCATCTCGGTGGCCGTGGCGATGTTGATCGTCGTGACCACGGGGGTCGCGTGGGGCAAGATCCGCTCGTTCGAGTCCGGGATCAACCACATCAACCCGGTGGCGCTCGGCGAGGGCGGCGAGGACGGCGCGATCGACATCCTGCTGGTCGGCAACGACAGCCGCACCGACGCGCACGGCAACCCGCTGTCGGCCGAGGAGCTCGCGGTGCTGCGCGCCGGCGACGACGTCTCGACCAACACCGACACGATCGTGTTGATCCGCATCCCCAACAACGGCGAGTCGGCGACGGCGATCTCGATCCCCCGCGACTCCTATGTCGAGGCCCCGGGCCTGGGCAAGATGAAGATCAACGGGGTGTACGGCTCGGTGCATCTGGAGGAGCTGAAGAAGCTGGTCGAGGATCAGGGTGTCGATCCGGCCGTCGCCGAGCCCGAGGCCATCGCGGCGGGTCGCGAGGAGCTGATCAAGACCGTCGCGAACCTGACCGGGGTGACGGTCGACCACTACGCCGAGATCGGGCTGCTGGGCTTCTCGTTGATCACCGATGCGCTGGGCGGGGTCGACGTGTGCCTGAACGAGCCGGTCTACGAACCGCTTTCGGGTGCGGATTTCCCGGCGGGCTGGCAGAAGCTCAACGGCCCGCAGGCGTTGAGCTTCGTGCGGCAGCGCCACGACCTGCCGCGCGGCGACCTGGACCGGGTGACGCGCCAGCAGGCGGTGATGGCCTCGCTGGCCCACGACGTCATCTCGAGCAAGACGCTGTCGAGCCCGGCGACGCTGAACCGGCTGGAGGAGGCGGTGCAGCGCTCGGTGGTGCTGTCCGACGACTGGGACATCATGGATTTCATCACCCAGCTGCAGGAGTTGGCCGGCGGCAACGTCGCGTTCTCCACCATCCCGATCGTGGAGGAGGCGGGCTGGAGCGACGACGGCATGCAGAGCGTGGTGCGGGTGGACCCGGCCGAGGTCAAGGACTGGGTGTCGGGCCTGCTCAATGATCAGGACGAGGGCAAGACCGAGGAGCTGACCTACTCCCCGGACCAGACGGTCGCCGAGGTGCTCAACGACACCGACGTCAACGGCATGGCCGCCGCGGTGTCGCATGTGCTGTCGACCAAGGGCTTCACGGCCGGCAACGTCGGCAACAACGAGGGCGAGAAGGTGACGACGAGCCAGGTGCAGGCCGCGGCGGTCGACGATCTGGGTGCGCAGGCGGTGGCCGCGGATCTGGGCGGATTGCCGGTGGTCGAGGACCAGACGGTGCCGCCGGGGTCGGTGCGCGTGGTGCTCGCCGACGACTACACCGGTCCGGGTTCGGGCCTGGATGGCTCGGATGTGACGCTGATGGGCGGCGATTCCTTGGAGACGGGCGTGGTGACCGATACCGGGGAGCTCGCGCCGGCGCCGCCGCAGATCATCACGGCGGGCACCGACGACCCCAAGTGCGTCAACTGACGTGCCAAATCTGAGCTCGGAGATCCTGGATCCGCTGCTGGCGGCGAACCCGGCGGGTCCGCGCATCACCTACTACGACGACGCCACCGCTGAGCGCATCGAACTCTCCTCTGTCACTCTGGCGAACTGGGCGGCCAAAACCGGAAATTTGCTGCGCGACGAATTGGGCGCGATTGCCGGCAGCCGGGTGGCGGTGCTGCTGCCGGCACACTGGCAGACCGCGGCGGTGCTGTTCGGCATCTGGTGGATCGGCGCCGAGGTGGTGTTGGACGCCGCTTCGGACTGCGACATCGCGCTGTGCACCGCCGACCGGTTGGACGAGGCCGACGCCGCGGTCGGCATGGGCGAGGTTGCGGTGCTGTCGCTGGATCCGTTCGGCAAGCCGGTCCCCGATCTGCCGATCGGGGTGACCGATTACGCGACAGCCGTGCGTGTGCACGGTGACCAGGTGGTGCCCGAGCGGGCGCCGGGCCCGGCGCTGGACGGCCGGTCGGTCGACGACGTGCTTGCTGCGGCCCGGGCATCGGCGGCGGAACAGGGCCTGACGGACTCGGACCGGGTCGCCTCGACCGCCGCGTGGGACACCGCCGACGAGCTGATCGCAAACTTGCTGGCGGTGTATGTCACAGGCGCCTCACTGGTACAGATGGCGAACTTGGACAGCTCTTTGCTGGACCGCAGAACCGTTAACGAGAAATTGACGCGCTCGATACCGTGACCATATTGTTTCCGTAGTCACACTCTGTTCTCAGGTTGATCATCGAGGCTAGAGTGCGTCAGGGGGTTACAGTTCTGGCAAAGACGGAGGCCGCCGATGTCGTCGACCATCACCGCGATCGCGGTCATAGGGGTTCTGGCGGCCTGGCATGTCCGCAACGCCCGTCATCCCGGCTGGCGCGCCAGTTCCGAGGGTCGGTTCAACATCTACTGCGGGTACTTCCTCGTGATCATCGCCGCGTACTGGTTGGTGAGTGCACCCACCGCGACCGCGTGGGAGTGGGCGCTCGGTAATGCGTGGGCGCTGGCGGCGATGGTGGCCTTCGTGTCGGGCTTCGCCCAGCTGAATCGGGCCACGGCGCGCCATGCGGAGTTCGCGCAGCTGCTCGAGACCCTGGAACCGGTGCCGGCCGGCGAGCGGCACGACTAGCCGCAACGCGGTATCCCAGCTCGAAGCCCTAGGCTTCGGTGCTATGTCGTCTCGCCCCGATGTCGCGATTCTCGGACTGAACTATCCGCCCGAGCACACGGGCATCGCGCCGTACACCGGCGGTCTGGCGGTCGGATTGCGACGCCGAGGGTTTCGGGTGACGGCACACGTATCGCATCCGCATTATCCGCAGTGGCAGATCCACGAGGGCTACGGCCAGTGGTCGCGAACCGAATCCGCTGAAGGGGTGGAGGTGCACCGTCGACTTCACTACGTGCCCCGCTCACCCCGAGGCATCCGTCGCCTGGTGTCGGAGTTGAGTTTCGGTCTTCGGCTGGTGCTCGCCCGGCTTGGGCGTCCCCGAGTGGTGATCGCGGTCTCGCCGTCGCTGTTCTCGACGGCTCTGGCTGTGCTGCGTCTGCGGCTGAGTCCGCGGCGAGGACGTCTGGTCATCTGGGTGCAGGACATCTACTCCCTCGGCATGGCAGAGACCAGTGAGGGCGGGCAGACCGCCCGCCGCATCACCGAGTGGGTGGAGGCGCGAACCTTGCGGGCCGCAGACCGAGTTGTCGTGATCCACCAGCGCTTCGCCGACTTTCTCTCCGAGGAGCTCGGAGTCGATCCCTCGCGCATCGTCGTCGTGCGGAACTGGACTCATCTGCCGAAATCAGATCCCGTCGACGCCGCTGCGGCCCGGGCCTCGCTCGGCTGGCCCGAAGGTGTCGCGCTGGCAGTGCACACCGGCAATATGGGCGCCAAGCAGGGCTTGGAGACGATCATCGACGCGGCACGAGTCGCGGATGAGCGCGGCGCCCCTGTCCACTTCCTCCTCGTCGGTGACGGCGGTGAGCGCGCCAAACTGAAGGAACTCGCCCGCGGTATCTCACGCCTGACGTTCGTCGATCCGTTAGGCGATGCGGAGTACCGCCTTGCACTCGGGGCAGCCGATATCCTCATCGTCAACGAGAAGCCCGGAGTCGCCGCGATGGCGGTGCCCAGCAAGCTCACCTCGTACTTCGACGCGGGTCGCCCCGTCGTCGCGTCTACGGACGTCGGCGGCATCACCGCCTCAGAGGTACTCGCGGCTGAAGCGGGAGTTGTCGTGCCGGCCGGCGCCCCTGAAGAACTTGTCGCCGCAGTGCTGGATGTGACCGCGGATTCCGACGCGGCACAGCGCTTCGGCCTCAATGGGCGTCGGTATCGCGAGTCGGTACTCGATGAGGAAGCGGCGATCGAGCAGTGGGCGCGCTTACTCGGCGAGCTGAGTGCCGTACCCGCCCGACGCTAGGAGCGGAATACGGACAACTACACCACGTGGCGCTGAATGGGCTCGTGCTTGTGTCGCTTCAGGGCCGACTCCGGCTAACTTCTCATTCGTCACTGGCATCCGTTGTCGCCCTTATTGTTTGGGCCGGGACCGTCGTGGCCAGGCGATTGTCGCACGCTTTGTGCGTCCCCATCCAAGTCTTCGACCAGCGGTTTCGCCCGGCCTCGCCTGGGCTGTGAGGCCCCAACAGCAAAGCGATATTCTCCTCTATTTCATGGCAGCCGCGTTGGCTATGCGGCTGAGTGGAACCTTAACGAGTAGCTGGCCTAATTGGCCCCCGGGATGTAAAACTCTTCTGAACAGGTAATTCACTTCCAGATGAATGCGCCAGCGCTGCTACCTTCGCGAGCCTATCCGGATGGCGAAAATTTACTGATTAGCTCCCCAAAACATCGCGTCGGCAATATTGACGTGCTTGAATACCGCCCGTGAAACTGAGCACCTGGACCGCCACGGTCCTTGCCACCCCGGCGGTCGCCACCGGCGTCTGCCTTCTGTGTGCGTCGACGGCGCAAGCTGCGCCCGATGATGCCGGCCCCGAGACGAGCAGCGCCGCTGCCTCGTCGGCCGCGGATACCTCTGCCAGCACTTCCACCGACAGCGACGACGCCTCGGGCAACTCCAGGGCCAACGAGACCGCGGACGGCACGGGCTCAGGGGGTGATGCCGACGACGCCGGTGATTCCGGGAGCCTCGATAACGGCGACCAGGACCTCGACGCCGACGACGCCGAGCTCGACGCCGAGATCGCAGACGAAGACCTCGACGACTCCCACGTCGATCCCGGCCCGCACTACGTCCCGACGACGGTGCGCGACACACTCGTCACGGGTGACGCCATCGACGTCGACGGCGACGGGGTCGATGACGGCCCCGTCGATGAGGACGACGAGGACACCCCGGCCGACGACGAGCCCGCCGACGACGATGACGACCCTGTCGATACCGTTCCGGTTGCGCTGGAGCAGATTTCGGACGCCAAGGAAGACCTGCGGGAAGCCACCTGGGACAGCGGCAACGTGCTGGCCGGGCTGGCGGCGATGTTGCCGCAGATGTACCTGTCCGGAGCGTCGGCCTCGCTGGAGCGCTGGCAGCTGAACCACGCGTTGCTGCAGCAGCGCTACGCCGAAACCTACGACGACCCGTTCGCCCACTGGCTTGCCGGCGCACGCATCGAGAACAGCATCCAACGCACCATCCGGGTTCAGGACCAGCTCGAGGCGGCGGAGAAGCTTCTCACCGTCGTCGGCTGGTTCGGAGCTGCTTCGCAGATGGAAGCGATCGGCCAGCTGATCGGCACCGCCGCCGACAACGGCCTGGTGTATCAGGTCGTCAAGATGGAGCTGCAGTACAACGGCAACAACCCGGTCCGCACCGAGCCGGTGATCTATCTGTCGATCAACGGCGGAGAGCCGGCCCCGGTGCTCGTTGACACCGGTTCCCTGGGCCTGATCATCGATCCCCGTTGGGTCGGCGTCGACAACGTCGATGAACCGACCGGATACGGCTGGGCCTCCTACGGCGATGGCAGCTCCGAGTTCCTGTGGGAGTCCTACGACCTGCCGATCGGCCTGGACGGTGTCGAGTCGTCGGCCACCGAGGTGCTCGTGGTGGCACTGCAATCCGTGCAGGGCTTCACCGAATACAACGGTGACTACGCCGGCGTGTTCGGCATCGGCGCCAACGCGGGCAGTCCGGGCAGCACCAATCCGTTCCTGGCCATGCCGGGCATGCTGAGCCGGGGTGTGTTGTTCGACGAGCGGCGTCGTCGCCTGATCCTGGGGCCCAACCCGTACGGGGCTCGGACGACGATCCCCGGGGCTCCGTCGAGCCAACTGCAGGTGCAGATCGGCGACGGTGAGATGACGCTCGTCGACACCTGGGTGGACTCCGGCGGCATCCTCGGCTCCGTGCCGGACAACGTCTACGGCGACGGCCCCGAAGTGCCACCAGGAACGGTGGTTTCGGTGTACACCGAGGACGGCGAAACCCTGCTGTACTCGTACACGACGACGCGCAAGAACACCTTGAGCGTCAACGACAGCGAGGACGATCCCCGCTTCAACACCGGGTTCACCCCGTTCAGCCTCGGCACGCTGTACTTCAGCTTCGCCGGTGAAGGAACGACCAGCTTCAACTACTGACACCTCTCGCCTTCGCGCCGCCACTCCCCGGGGTGGCGGCGCGTCGGCGTTTCATGCCCTAAGGAGAATTCGACAGCGCGTGAAAGATCGAATCCGTCGTCCCGATACTCTCAGCAGCATGGCCACTTCTGAGCGTCCCGCTCTCGACGCCCACCTGTTGAGCTCCGCCATCGCAGACACCGAGTGGCGCCGCGTCGAGGTGGTCGAGGAAACGGGGTCGACGAACGCCGACCTGACATCGCGCGCGGCGGCCGGGGAGGACATCGGCGGCGCGGTGCTACTGGCCGAGTACCAGAGCGCCGGGCGGGGACGACACGGCCGCAGCTGGTCGGCGCCGGCCCGCTCGCAGATCTCGATGTCCGTCGCGGTCGCCACCGAAGGGGTCCCGCCCGTGGGCTGGGGCTGGCTGCCACTGCTGACCGGGCTGGTCGTCTCGCAGACCGTGCGCGATCTGGGCGTCGATGCCGGCCTGAAGTGGCCCAACGACGTCCTGGTCGGCGACGGCAAGCTGGCCGGGATCCTGGCCGAGGTGTCGGCCCAGGTGGTGGTGATCGGGCTGGGGCTCAACGTGTCGTTCGACGAAACCGAGCGACCGGACCCCAACGCGGTGTCGCTGTCAATGCTGGGCCATCACGCGGACCGCAACGAATTGGTCAGCTCCCTGCTGCAGGGGCTCAGCGCCCGCCTCGCGCACTGGCGCGCCGCGGCCGGGGCGGATGCCGACCTTGCCGCCGACTACCGCAATGCCAGCACCACGATCGGCACCCAGGTGCGGGCGGTGCTGCCAGGAGACTCCGAAATCGTCGGTCTGGCAACGGGTATCGACGACGCCGGCCGGCTGCTCATCGACGACGCCGGCACCACGGTCACCGTGTCAGCCGGCGACATCACCCACCTGCGGCAGGCTTAACGCTCCCGCATGATCGTGGTCAGCATGTCCACGATCTGCTGTTGACCGGCCGCGGCCGCGTCGAACCTGCCGCGCATCTCCATAAAACCTCGGTCGACTTGCTCGAATCTCTGATCGACCTGCTCGAACTTCCGGTCGACATGCTCGCGCAGGTCGACGAAGTCCTCGCGAAGCGCATTGAAGCTGGCAGTCGTGGCGTTGCGAAAGTCGCGAAGCTCGCCGCGGATCTCGCTGACGTCGCGATCGGCAGCGCCGGCCAGCACCCGAGCGGCCGCCGCGTCCTGCTGAGTGACCTGCACTTTGGCGGTCAGATCGCGCACCTGGTTCTCCAGAGCTTCGACGCGCGGTTCGAGGTCGCCGGACTCCATATGGGGAGCTTACCGAGACGAGCAGGCATCGACGAGCACCAATTGCCCGCGAGCGTGCAACCCTGGTAGTGGTAACTCGAGATCCACTACAGGGAATGCACGTTCGCGGGCCAGCGGCGGCCCAGCGCCGCGCCGAGCCTTACTTCAGCAGGGCGCGGCTCATCACCACGCGCTGAATCTGGTTGGTGCCCTCGTAGATCTGGGTGATCTTCGCGTCGCGCATCATCCGCTCGACGGGGAAGTCGACCGTGTAGCCGGCGCCACCGAACAGCTGCACCGCGTCGGTGGTGACCTCCATTGCAACATCGGAGGCCAGGCACTTCGACGCCGCGGAGATGAAGCCGAGGTTGCCTTCGCCGCGCTCGGCGCGGGCGGCGGCGTTGTAGACCATCAGCCGGGCGGCCTCGACCTTCATCGCCATGTCGGCGAGCATGAACTGCACACCCTGGTTGTCGGCGACCGGGCGACCGAACTGCTTGCGGTCCTTGGTGTATTCGATCGCCGCGTCGAGTGCACCCTGGGCGATGCCGACGGCCTGCGCGCCGATCGTGGGACGGGTGTGGTCGAGGGTTGCCAACGCGGTCTTGAAGCCAGTGCCCGGCTCGCCGATGATGCGGTCGCCCGGGATGCGGCAGTTCTCGAAGTACAGCTCGGTGGTCGGCGAACCCTTGATGCCGAGCTTCTTCTCCTTGGGGCCGACGGTGAACCCTTCGTCGTCCTCGTGGACCATGAACGCCGAGATGCCGTTGGCGCCCTTGTCGGGATCGTTGACCGCCATCACGGTGTACCACGACGATTTGCCGCCGTTGGTGATCCAGCACTTGGCGCCGTTGAGGATCCAGTCGTCGCCGTCGGCCTTGGCGCGGGTGCGCATGGAGCCGGCGTCGGAGCCGGCTTCGCGCTCGGACAACGCGTAGGACGCCATGGCCTCGCCGGAGGCGATGGCCGGCAGCACCTTCTTCTTCAGCTCATCGGAGCCACGCAGGATCAGGCCCATGGTGCCGAGCTTGTTCACCGCGGGGATCAGCGAGGCCGAGGCGTCGACGCGGGCGACTTCCTCGATGACGATGCAGGCGGCCACCGAGTCGGCGCCCTGACCGCCGAACTCCTCGGGCACGTGCACGGCGTTGAAGCCGTTGGCGACGAGCGCGTCGAGCGCTTCCTGCGGAAAGCGCGAATTCTCGTCGACGTCGGCGGCGTGCGGAGCGATCTCCTTCTCACACAGCGCACGGATCGCGGTGCGCAGCTCCTGGTGTTCCTCCGGCAACTGGAACAGGTCGAACGACGGATCTCCGGCCCAACTAGCCATCATCATCTCCTTGCTACTCGCCGGTAACTTTACCGTTCTCGCCGCGCGAAACGAAGTCGGGTCTTCTCAGCAACGACTCAGCTTCGTCGAGGTTGGCTCTCAAGATCGGTGGGTACTTTTCGAATTATGAGCATGCAGGTGTACATCGAGGGCCCCGCCTTCCGCCGTACCGCGCAGTGCGAGTGTGGTTGGCACGGTACTCCGCGCCGGATGCGGGCATCAGCCGTTGTCGACGCCGGAATTCACGCCGCGCAGACGGGCCACATCCAGACGCCGGTTCCGGCGCTGGCTTCCGCAGCGCCGGTCGTCGTCCTCAAGGCCTCCTGAGGTCGGGGGCTCAGCGCCGGTAAGACCATGCGCTGAGCTGCGACGGAACCCAACGCTGGCCGCGGCCTGCGCAGCGCAGCGCGAACCGCAATTGCCTGTCACCCGGAACGCGGCTGACCGCGCATTACTTAATGTGCACCTGACGGCGCCGGCTGCTTTAGCGCAGTCAGGGCGGCCTTCTTACTGCGCACCTGACATCGACGGCAGGAAGCTGACGATTGCGGGAAATGCGATGAGCAGCGCGACGACGACCAGGTCGGCCAGCACGAACGGCACCAGTCCGCGGAAGACCCGGTCCAGACCTGCTTCGCGCACCGCTCCCGAATAGACGAACGCGTTCATGCCGACCGGGGGCGTGATCAGCGCCATCTCGGCGACCTTGACGATCAGCACACCGATCCAAATCCCGTCGAAGCCGTAACCCGTGAGAATCGGGTGCAGCAGCGGCGCGGCAATCAGGATCATCGAGATGCCGTCGAGAAACATGCCGAGCGGCAGCAGGATCGCCAGGCAGGCCACCAGCACCACATAGGGCGGCAAATCAGCCGCAGTCACCGCATTCACCAGCGAGGTACTGGCGCCGCTGAGGGCCAGCACGTAGGTGAACACCCCGGCGCCGACCATCAGCAGGAACGTCATCGCGGTCAGCCCGACCGCTTCACGGAGCGATTCCTCGATGGTGCGCAGCCACGCCGAGGGGCGGCTACGCAGCAGCAGGATGATCAGCGCGGTGAACGCGCCGAACGACGCCGCTTCGGTGGGGGTGGCGATGCCCAGGTAGATCGTGCCGACCGACACCGCGAAGATGACGACGAGGTAGCCGAAGCCGGTGATGTCGCGGCCGATGGTCTCCCCCGGCTCGGCGACGACGTCGGGTGCCGCCGCGCCGGATCCCGCGCCGACCAGCGCGTCGGCCCGGTCCGGGGTGCGAGCCCGGTCCGGGGTGCGGCGGCGCTGCCAGGCCACCAGCGCGAAGATCGTCAGCGCGTACACCGCGATGGTCAGGACTCCGGGCCCGATCCCGGCGATCAGCAGCTGCCCGATGCTCTCCTCGGTGACCACCCCGTAGAGCACCAGGACGATCGACGGCGGAATGAGCACGCCGAGCGTCCCACCGGCGCACACCACACCCGCGGCGAGCCGGATGGTGTAGCCCGCGCGCACGATGGCGTCGGTCGACACCCGGGCCATGGTCGCCACCGTCGCGACGCTGGACCCGGTGACGGCGGCGAACATCCCGGACCCGGCCAGTGAAGCCAGCGCGGGACCGCCCGGCAGCCGCCGGAACGCCGAGGTGGCCAGGTCGAAGGCCGCCTTGGCGAGTCCGGCCCGGACGGCGAAGACGCCCATCACGATGAACAGCGGGATGATCGTCAGCGAGTAGTCGGCCGCGGTGGAAAACGGTTGGTTGGACACGGTGCTGACGGCGGCGCCGGTGCCACGCAGGATCAGCACGCCGGCCAGTGCCGACACCATCAGTGCGAGACCGACGTGCAAGCGGATCGACAACAGCGCGAAGAACAGGACCAGGATGACGACCAGTGCGCCGATGGTGGCGGCGGTCATCGTGGCCCGCCGGTCTGTGCGGCACGCTCTGCAGAAAAGGTGTGCAGCTCACGCCAAATCGCGACGACGAAGAACGCCGCGAAGGAGATCAGCAGGACAAGTTTCGCGGGCCAGGTGGGCAACCGCAGGATGTCGTTGGTCGTCTCCCCGCGCTCGACCGCGCTGATCAAAACCTCGCTCAGCCCCCACGTCATCAGGGCGCCGAGCCCCACCAGCACGGCCGAGCGCAGCACGGAGAACACCAACCGGGCCCGCGCACCCAAGCGGCGTTCCACCAGTTCCACCGAGACGTGCCGCACGTCAGCCTCCGCCGACGCCAGGCCCAGGTATGCGGTGGCGACCAACAACATCGTCGACATGTCGACGACGCCGACGATCGAGCGGTCCCGCAGATTCCTGCTGACCACATCGCCGACGGTGAGCACGATGATGAGCAACAGCAACACCCCGGCGACGAGGCCCATCCCGCGGATGAGCAGCGTCAGGGGGCGAGGCAGGGCGGTTTCGGCACTCATCGGTTCTGCCCCTCCAAGCACTCGATGAACGGGTCGGCGTAGGTCGACCGCTCGGTCTCCTCGGCCACGATCCGGCGGAAGTCGGCCAGCACACCCTCGGCGTCGTACCCGCGCTCGGTGTATCGGTCCACCCACTGCCGAGCGATTCCCGCCCGCTCCTTCCACTGCTGCACCGCGTCAGCAGGCATGGCGGACAACGGAGTTCCCGCCTCACGCAGTTCGGCGCAGGCACGCTCGCCCAGCGCATCCATCTCCTCGAGCCCGTTGGCGATGGCGGTCTCGGATGCCTGGGCCAGCGCATCCTGCGTCTCTGCGGGCATCCGCGCCAACAGTTCGGAGTTGATCACCACGATCGACGAGCCGTACGTCCCGATGCCCGGGTCGACGAGGTAGGGCGTCGTGCTCGCCAACCCGAAGGTCGGCAGGTTCGCGATCGCCAACGAGGTGTAACCGTCGACGACGCCGCGTTCCATCGACTCGTAGACGTCGGTCGCCGTCATCGCCACCGGGTTGGCGCCCACGGCGAGCAACGCCTGCGACGTCAGACCGCCCGACCGGATGCTGCGGCCGGCCAGGTCGGCGGGCACCGCGGCGTTTTCTTTGAGTCCCACCACGGCGATCCCCACCGGCAGCGGGAACAACAGGCTCACACCCTGACGGTCGAAGTCGTCGCGGTAGGTCTGGTTCTCGGTGTAAAGCCTTTCGGCCGTGCGCATCTGGACTTCGGGGTTGTTGGTCTCGAAGGGCAGCTCGATCACGGTGTACATCGACAGATCCGAGGCCGCGTAGATCGAGCCGACCTGGGCCAGGTCGGCTCGGCCGTCCAAAGTGGCCTGCACCGATTCGTCGGCCCCGACCAGGCTCTGCGAATAGTGGAACCGCACCTGCACGTCACCGTCGGTGAACTTCTCGACGTCCTGCGCCCACCGCTGCACCGTGCGCGACTGATCCGACGTCGGCGACGAGTAGGTGGTGTAGTGCAGCACGTACTCGCCGTCGCGCTGGGCGCACGACACCAGAGCCGACGCGGTCAGCGCCACCAGTGCCGCCGCGGCTGCCCGCCGCACGTCAGCGGCCCGGCTCGACCCGGTAACGCCGCAGCGTCAGGGCCGGGTTGATGGTGCGGACGGTGTCGAGGCGGTCACGTTCCAGCACCGCGACTCCGACTCCCTCGGCCTCGCCGAGGCCGGCCAGCGGAATGCCCATCGGGTCGAGGATGGCGCTGTTGCCCGATCCGCCCGGCGCGATCTGGTCGGCGGCCACGACATAGACGGTGTTCTCGATCGCCCGCGCCCGCAGCAGCGTGTTCCAGTGATACTCCTTCAAGGGACCCGGAACCCATTCCGCCGGAAGCGCGATGACGTCGGCGCCGGCGTCGACGAGCCACCGCGTGGTCTCTGGGAAGCGCAGGTCGTAACAGGTCTGCATGCCGATGCGGAACCCGTCGAGTTCGAGCAGTTCCGGGGTCGACGGATCGGCGGCCAGCACCCGGTCGGACTCCTTGTATCCGAACGCGTCGTAGAGGTGGACCTTGCGGTAGACGGCGGCGATGGCGCCGTCCTGCAGGGCCACCAACGTGTTGTGGATCCGGCCGTCACCGGCGGGCTCGTTGAGCCCGACCACGACGCTCACACCGAGTTCGGCCGACGCCCGGGCCAGCCGGGTGACCGACGGACCGTCGAGCGGTTCGGCGCTGTCGACGAAGCGGTCGTCCATGGCAGATGCGGTGAAGACGGCGAACTCGGGCAGCACGACGAGCTGTGCGCCCCGCTCGGCAGCCTGTGTCAGCAGGCCAATCATCGTGTCGACGTTCGCCGCTTTGTCCTCGCCGGGCGCGAACTGAGCGATCGCTGCGGTCAGGCTCATCGGATGCTCCCTACCTCGGCCTCGATCCGGCGCAGATTCTGTCGTGTCGCGGTGAAGCCATTCAGCATGGCGCCGAATTGCATCACGGCGACGATCGTGTGCGCGCCTTCCTCCACCGCCAGCTTCTGCTCGGGCTCGGTCCAGGCGGGTAGCACCCAGGGTTTGCCCGCGGCATTGGCCGATCGGCCGAGGTGCCGGAGGTCGGCCAGGTCCGCGTCACCGGCCGAGTAGGCGCCCCGCTCACGACGCAGCGATAGGTCGGATGGGCCGATGAAGATTCCGTCGACAACCGGCAGCGCCAGGATCGCGTCGATCTCGTCGAAGGCCGAACCGTCCTCGATCATCGGGTAGCAGTGGGTGGCGGCATCCTGGGTGGCGACCCACTCGTCGGTGAAGCCCCGGTAGTTGGAGGTTCGACCACCGGCGAAGGAGCGGTCGCCCAGCGGCGGGAACTTGGCGAAGCCGCAGATCTCTGCCGCGTGTGCGGCCGAGGTGATGTGCGGAATGGCCACGGCGTCGGCACCGAAGTCGAGTGCCTGCTGGATCGGGCCGCGTTCGGGGCCCAGCACTTTCGCGATGACGCGCATCCCCTTCGCGCGGATGAACGGGATGATGGTGTCGAGTTCACGCAGGTCGAAGTAACCGTGCTCGATGTCGAGCACCACGGTGTCGTAACCGGCCAGGTGCCCCATCTCGACGGCCGGCGCCGAGGGCTCGGTGAGCCATATCGCGGCGTGCGGACCGGAGGCGGCCGCTCCGTTTTCGAGTGGTGATGGCATTCGGCACCCTTCCGAGCAGTCACGATCTCTGTAGACACGTTGTATACACGAAGAATGCATGCGGTGTAAATGGTTCAATAGCTGCATGCCCGTGCCGACACCTCCGATCGCCGCGCGGCCTGTCAGGACCTCTGCAGGCCAGCGGGCATACGAGTGGATTCGCGATGCGATCCTGCGCGGTGACTTCGCCGAGGGTGAGTTCATCGACGAAGTCGCGCTGTCGGAACGGGTGAACACGTCACGCACCCCGGTGCGCGAAGCCCTGCAACGGTTGCAGGTGGAGCGCTACATCGACCTGCTCCCCCGACGCGGCGCGCAGGTACGGGTGGTGACCGCCACCGAGATGCGCGAGATCTACCAGGCGCGGATCCTGCTGGAATCCGATGCGCTGCGCGGGATCTGCCGGCGTCACGCCGGCGCCCCGGACGCGGCCGTGGCGCTCATCGCCGAGATGGAGCAGGCCGGTAAAGCGCAGGACTGGAACACCTTCGCCCAACTCGACCATCGGTTCCACGCCGCGATCGTGCGGCATCACGGCAACGCCGTCATCGCCGATCTCTACGACGCGCTGAGACCCCGCCAGGTCCGGCTGGGAACCCGCACCATGATGGAAGCCCCCGGACGGCTCGCGACCATCGAGAGCGAACATCAGCAACTCATCGCCGCGATTTGCGCCGCAGACGCCGATACCTGCGTCAGCGTTCTACTGACGCACCTGCGGGAGGTCCCGGAGTTGGTGAGCGCCTTCGGCGGCAACCAATCCCGTTGATACTGCGCTGCCCGCGGCCTCTACTCGCACTTTCCCGCGCTGGGTACAGCCTCAACGCCTGAGCATCAGTGGCATGATTGTGGCATGCCACGCATACGTGTCAGTACCACCGTCGATTCCGATCTTCTCGACACCGCTCGCCGACTTCGTGCGGGGAGCACCGACGCGGCTCTTCTCGACGAAGCCCTTTCCGCGCTGCTTGCGCGCCATCGCAGTGCTGAGGTCGACGCGAGCTACGCCATATATGACGAACATCCACTCCACGACGAAGACGAGTGGGGTGACCTCGCGTCCTGGCGTCGGGTGGCCAGCACGTCGTGAACACCGTTCCTCAGCGGGGCGAAATGTGGTGGTGCGAACTACCCGAGATCGGTCGACGACCCGTCGTCGTTCTCTCGCGTGACGCCGCGATACCCCGGCTGCGAAGAGCGCTCGTCGGGCCATGCACCACGAACGTCCGAGGGTTGGCCAGCGAGGTCGTGCTCGACCCTGACACAGACCCGGTCCCTCGCCGGTCTGCGGTCAATCTTGATTCGGTGGAAAGCGTCTCTATCGGTGTTCTGGTCGACCGAATCGGACGCCTCGCCGAAAGCCGAATGCGCGAAATCTGCTCAGCCCTCGCCATCGCGGTCGCCTGCGATCCGCCACCCACCCGTTGATACTGCGCTGGCCGCGGCCTCCACTCGCACTTTCCCGCGCTGGATGCAGTCTCAACGTCAGTCGCCGAGCAGCTTCTTGCGTAGGGCTTCGTCTTTTTCCAGCACCATCTGCTCGAGCCCGGCCTGGAAGCTGATCATCCGCTCCTGCAACGCCGGGTCCGACGCGCCGAGGATCCGCACCGCCAGCAGCCCGGCGTTGCGCGCTCCCCCGATGGACACCGTGGCCACCGGCACGCCTGCCGGCATCTGCACGATCGACAGCAGCGAGTCCATCCCGTCCAGGCGCGCCAGCGGCACCGGCACCCCGATGACGGGCAGCGGTGTCGCCGAGGCCACCATGCCAGGCAGGTGCGCCGCGCCGCCGGCGCCGGCGATGATGACCTCGATACCGCGCCCGGCGGCGTCGCGGGCATAGGACAACATCCGCCCCGGCGTGCGGTGCGCCGAGACCACGCCGACCTCGAACGGCACGTCGAACTCAGCCAGCGCTTCGGCGGCGTCGCCCATTACTGGCCAGTCGCTGTCGCTGCCCATGATCAGGCCTACCCGAGGGCTCATTGGTGCGGATCCCATCCGTCGGTCCAGACTGCGTGCGACAACCAGTGTGCCGCCCGCTCGGCGCGCTCCCGCAGCGCCTCCACGTCACCGGAGCCGACGAGGTTGACGTGCCCGATCTTGCGGCCGGGACGCTCCTGCTTGCCGTAGAGGTGCACCTTGGCGTCGGGCATCCGCGCGAACAGGTGGTGCACCCGTTCATCCATCGACATCTCCGGGGTCTGTTCGGCGCCGAGCACATTGCCCATCACGGTCCACTCCGCCAGCGCCGCGGTGTCACCGAGCGGATAGTCGAGCACCGCGCGGAGGTGCTGCTCGAACTGGCTGGTGCGGCAGCCGTCCATGCTCCAGTGCCCGGAGTTGTGCGGACGCATCGCCAGTTCGTTGACCACCAGCTCGCCGGCCTCGGTCTCGAACAGCTCGACGGCCAGCACCCCGACCACCCCCAGTTCGGCGGCCAGCCGCAGCGCCAGCGACGACGCCTGCGACGCCAGCGCCTCCGACAGCCCGGGCGCGGGGGCCAGCACGGTGACGCAGATCCCGTCGCGCTGCACTGTCTCGACCACCGGCCACGCCGCGCCCTGCCCGAACGGTGAGCGGGCCACCAGCGCGGCCAGCTCGCGGCGCATCGCGACCTTCTCCTCGACCATGACGGGCACCCCGTCGTCGAGGTAGCGCTGCACCGCCTCGGCGGCTTCGTCGGCGGTGTCGGTGATCACCACACCGCGGCCGTCGTAGCCACCCCGGATCGTCTTGATGACGACGGGCCCGCCGACGGTCTCGGAGAACATCCGCACGTCGTCGACGGACGCGACCGTGGCGTAGCGCGGCACCGGGGCTCCCAGGGCCTCCAGGCGTTGCCGCATGACGAGCTTGTCCTGGGCGTGCACCAGCGCTTCGGGTGGCGGGGCGACGGCCACTCCGTCGGCGACCAGCTTCTCCAGCAGTTCGGTGGGGACGTGCTCATGATCGAACGTCAGCACCGTCGCACCGTCGGCGACGCGACGCAGCGCGTTCAGGTCGGTGTGCGAGCCCAGCACAATGTCGGGTGACACCTGGGCGGCGGGTTCGGTATCGCCGTTGGCCAGCACCCGCAGCGTCTGACCCAGCGCGATTGCCGCCTGGTGGGTCATGCGAGCGAGCTGGCCGCCGCCGACCATGGCGACGACGGGCGGAGTTGCGGGAGCACGGGTGGGGTCTACAGCCACGCCGACTATCGTGTCATGACCCAGGCCACACAGTTGACCTGCGGTTCAGCAGCGATGCGGAAGATCTTGAATTGGTTCCGTACACTCGCTCTTTGTGTCCTTTGCCGATGCGACGATAGAGCGCCTCCCAGGGCCGCTCCGTCCTTTCGCGGAGCGGCACCACGAGCTGATCAAGTTTGCCATCGTCGGCGCGACCACCTTCGTCATCGACATGGCGGTGTTCTTCACCCTCAAGCTGACGATCCTGGAGCCCAAGCCGGTGACGGCCAAGATCATCGCCGGCATCGTCGCGGTGATCGCCTCCTACATCCTGAACCGGGAATGGAGCTTCCGGGACCGCGGCGGCCGCGAACGCCACCATGAGGCGCTGCTGTTCTTCGTGGTCAGCGGTGTCGGTGTGGTGCTGGCGATGGTGCCGCTGTGGATCTCGAGCTACGTGTTCATGCTGCGCGTGCCGATGGTCACGCTGGCCACCGAGAACATCGCCGACTTCGTCTCGGCCTACATCATCGGCAACCTGCTGCAGATGGCGTTCCGGTTCTGGGCGTTCCGGCGGTTCGTGTTCCCCGACGAGTTCGGCCGCAACCCGGAGAAGGCGCTGGAGTCGACGCTGACCGGCGGCGGTTTCGCCGAGGTCGCCGAGGACGAATACGAGCACCGCCATCAGGGCGACAACGTCACCCCGATGCGGCCGCGCCGCGCCCGCCGGCAGCGCCCAGCCAACGACGCCGGCGACCGGATCTCCAAGAGCTCCTGACCAGCGGTCAGGCTGATTTCAGTCGAGATCTACTGCTGCCGCACCCTGCTGTGGTCGACGTGATCGTTGTCGAGCAGCGCCAGTAGGACGTTGGCGTTCAGCCGTGACCGGGTCATACCGATTCGTCGTCGCGCAGACGGTCGACGAGAGCATTGGACACGGCCGGGCCGCGGTGCTCGAAAGGCTCGAAGCCGTAGAGCTCGCGTTGGGACGACGCGGAATCGGGCTCCTGCGTCATCGCTTGCCGGGCCAGGTCGGACAACACTGCACCGATCGTGCGATTCTCGCGACGGGCGCGCTCCTTGACCGCGAGCAAAACATCCTCATCGATCGACAGGGTGGTGCGCATACATCTGATGCTAATTGCAGCAAGGGCTGCGATCGGCCGGCACATCACTGGCGGTACCGGAACCGTCAGCCGTTGACCAGCCCCGATTCGTGATAACCCTCGTCGGTATTGGCTTGCCAGGGGTCAACGTCGGCGCCGAAGTACCTGTCGACGCTCTTCAGGGCGCTGAGCATCGCATGGTCTTGGTTGTCGTAGTGGTGCATGCCGTTCCGCCCGATGGGGTGCAAAGACGGGTAACGGGCGGCCAGGAAGTTGCGGATTCGTTGTACGTTTCTCTCCCGCGTCGAGTCGTGCACCGGGTATGCGTGCTGCGAACGAGTGATCATGAGGTGTTCGACGGTGGAGTCACCGCACCCAAGCGCACGCAGATCGTCTCTGACGATTCGCACTAGCTCCTCATCGTCGATCCCCCAGGTGCCGGTAGGGCCGTCGACGAAGTACTCGAAGCCGAGGTGGCTGCCGGGCCAGGCGGGTGGGGCCAGATCCGGCGACCAGAGGCTGTAGTTCTGAATCCGCCCGGAGCGGAAGGCGGAATTAGGGGTGTACACCCAGTGGTACGGGATGTCGAGGCGCTCGCGCAGCGCGACGGCGACCGTGATCAATCCGCGGTGTCGCAGCCGTGCGGCGATGGCCCGGATGTACTCTGGCGGCCGCGGCTTCAGCGCCTCGATCAGCTCGTGCAGCGGCATGCTGGAAAACAGCCCGTCAGCGAGGCAGGTCTCGCCGTTCTGCAGGGTCACCGTCCAACCACTCGCGCCGTATTGCGCCTCGACGACACGGGCTTTCAGCTTCGGCTCAATGCCGCGGGAGCGGAGCTCCTCCGCCGCAGCCTCCCACAGTTGTCCGGGACCGAGCTTCGGGTAGCGGAACACGTCGGTGGTGGTCAGTTCTTGGTCACTTCGTACCCGCCAGTCGATCGGTTTGATCCGCTGGTTGGCCCAGTCGCTGGCGATGTCGTCGGGGTCCGTCAGCCACGTCTTGCGCACATAGCCGTCGAAAAATGTCTGGTACCAATGCCTGCCGAATTCGTAGGTGCCCCAACGACGGAAACTGACCGCACCGTTGACGATACGCGGCCCAGTCCGAAGCCGAGCCCACATCAGACTGCCCAGGCCGTGTAGTCCCTTGCCAAGTCCGCGCTGCCACAACAGGTCCCGCCCCCGCAGGGGGTAGCGCACGTAGTGGCCGTCGACGAGCATGGCCGAGCGACGGGGAACAGAGATCCATTGATCAGCTGGCAGCAGCGAGCGCCATAGATCGGCCACTTCTTCGCTCTTGGTGAAAAATCTGTGGCCGCCGGGATCTATCCGCCAGGAGCCGTCGACCGGGGTTCGCGCCAGCCCACCCACGTTTTCCGTGGCCTCGACGATCCGCGGCGCCACGTCCCGCTCAAGGAGGCGCAGAGCAGCGGTGAGACCCGCCGGCCCGGCGCCGATGACCAGTGGACTCTTGCTTGCCGTCATGGCGGAAATCACCGCCCCCGGAGCTGGGGAAGGCGCCGGAATTCGGCGACGACGTCGTTTAGTTGCTCGGCGGCCAGGTCGTTGAGCGGAGTGGGGAGGAAGACCAGCTGCGCGTACTGGCTTTGTAGCGGCAGGAACCCGCTGAGCAGCGGCTCGGCGGTGGTGCGGATGACGAGGTCCACGTCACCGATGTCGAGGGCGTCGGCGATCTCACACCCGTCGCGATGGGCGCGCTGGGCAGCAGCGCGAAGCTCGTCGTAGGCGTCGTATGCGGCAAGGATGTTGATCTGGAAGTCGCTGCCCGTCATCGTATTTTCCAGACGACGCCCCGCGGCCACATATTCGTGCGGGAGTGCGGCCACATCCCCGTGCAGGCGAAAACCGCAGCCTGCCGGCTCAAAGGCGTCGGGGATCATTGTTGTGAAGAACTCGAGAGACGCCGCATAGACCGCCTTGAGTTCGTCGCCGGTGCGCCCAAGGTTGGCCTTGCTCAGGTTGTACACGGTGACCGTCCGAACATCATTGCGCTGGAGCGCCAGCAGGAGCTCGACGACTTTCGCCGCGCCCCGCAGGTATGCCTCGGCCAAGGTCGTGTCGTTGGCTTTGGCCCACCGCCGCAACCCGTCGGGAATCAGACCGACGTGCGCTGGCCGGCTAGACACCGGTCACTCCGCGCTTCGCAGTACGGCGATAACCGTCAGCAGCAGGATCTTGAGATCCAGTAGCAGGGACCAGTTCTCGATGTAGTAATTGTCGAACTCTGCGCGGTCGGCGATCGACGTCTGGCCGCGCAGGCCGTGTACCTGCGCCCAGCCGGTGACGCCGGCCTTGACCCGGTGCCGTTCCCCATAACGACGGATCTGCATCTCGAACAGTTCCACGAACTCGGGCCGCTCGGGCCGCGGACCCACCAGACTCATGTCGCCGCGTACTACGTTGATCAACTGTGGCAGCTCATCCAGCGAGGTCCGGCGCATGATCTTGCCGATCCAGGTACGGCGATCCTCACCTTCTACCCCGCCGGGAGCGGAACCGTCTTTGAGTTCGAACGCGGCGGCCCCCGGGTCGAGCGGTCGCATGCTGCGGAACTTCAAGCAATCGAACACATTTCCGTCACGTCCGATTCGGGGCTGGGCGAAGAAGATCGGGCCCGGGGAGCTGAGCCGCACCAGCAGCATGAGTGTCAGAAATATCGGGGAGATGAGCAGCAGTCCCAGGCCCGCCGCCACACGATCACCGGTGTGCTTGACGGCGAACTGCCATCCTTGCGGATCGATGCGGTCGAGCACGATCAGCGGCACCCCGCCGAGGTGCTCGACCCAGGCGCCGCCACCGACGGCGTCCATCAGCCGAGGCACCACCCGCACCCGCATGCCGAGCCGGTGAGCCTCATGAGCAAGGCGAGCCAGGTCCTCGTCAGAGGTCGCCGACGGTGCGACGATTAGTTCGCATGCGCGGGTCTTGCGGACCGCGTTCTCCAGATCGTCGGAGGCGCCGAGGTAGGGAACGTGGACGAGGTCGGCGTCAGTGGGACGCAGGTCATCGAGCAGCCCGACGGGCCGTAGGCCGTAGTCGGGCACCTGCTTCATCCGGGCGACGAGTTGATGGGCGATAGGTCCCGACCCAACCACCAGAGCCGACACTCCGAAGTTGTACTTGCGGCGCAGATATCGCTGCACCAGTGATCGAATCAGGCGGGTCAGGGGCAACAACACCGCCGCACACAGCCAGATCCGCAGCACGACCTCGCTGGGCCGCACGTACTCGGGGGTCACGCCGCCCGTTGGCAGTTGGGGTACCGCCAGCATCATGATGGTCAGCGTGCCCAGCGCAGCGACGGCGACCGAGGTTTCGACCGGTTCGACATCGTCGAGGAAGCGGTGGTTGAGTTTCTGCTTGTACATCGAGCGGGTTGTCAGGATGACGATGACGATTGGCACGAACAGCCAGGAGAGCGCGGCGATGCCACGCTCTCCGACCGGTCCAGAGGTCCACCACACTCCCAGTGCGACCGCGCATGTCGCCGACCAGATGTCGAGGACGACGGTCAGTGCCGTGTAACCACGCTCGTCGCGAAAGAACTCCAACCAGCGTGGCGCAGAACGACCGTCGAATTCGATCGGCAGCGGCACTGACATCAGGCGCGGCACGGTCAGCCGCTCAGACGGCGCGGGAACCGTCGTCCTCGCGTCTTGATGCATGCGCCAGCCCCCCGCAAACCCAGCAGATCTCCTCGCCTACTTTAAGGCCGCTTCAGCACAGAAGCAGCCTTTTCGCGTGTAAAACAGGTTTGCTGAGGGCGTGTTTACTTGACGCGTGCCCAATTAGCCTGGCGGTGCAATTCCAGCAACTCTCACGTGGGCTGCTTGAAAATCCGTTCGGCGGCCAACTCAGCCAGGTCACTGAGGATCTGCACGTGGCCGGTGCTCCACAACCGCGGCTTTTCGTCGTATACACACAGCGTGCCGATCGCGTTGCTGTCTCCGTCGATCAGCGGGATGCCGAGGTAGGCCACCAGGGTCCCGTCGAGGACGGCGGGGTGGTTCTTGAAAACCGGGTCGGCGCGGGCATCCTCGAGGATCAGCGGAACGCCGTTTGCCACCGCATACTGGCACACCGAGCGGTTCAGTGGCGTCTGCCTTTCCTCCTTGGTCAACTCCCCCAGGCCCGCCGAACTCTTGAAGAACTGCCGGTCGGCGTCGACGAGCGACACCAAGGCATGCGGCGCGTCGAGCGCCTGGGCTGCCGCCCGGGTGATGCGGTCGTAAACCTCTTCGACAGGCGAGTCGAGCAGCCCGGTGGCGTGCAGCGCACGCAGCCGGTCGGGATCGTTGATCGCCGCGGACACGTTCGGCAGCGAACTGTCGGCAAAGACCGCGGCCTCGGCGAGGTGGCTCATCAACTCCTCGGCGGACCGGCGCTCGGAGCGGGTCAGGTCGGCCACCATCCGGGTCGCCACAGCGCGGGCTACGTACGTGTCGACGTCCTCGCCGGCATCGCGGGCGCACTCCTCGAGCTCACCGTTGAGCCAGTCGTCGTACCGCGGCAGCTGTGTCGTCACACCGCTTACGGTAGCGGAAAATTTGCCATTAAATCCATCCCGGTGTTGAGCTGACTCGAAGGATCGGACAGCCCGCCGTCGATAGTTCGCCCCAGCACCAACACTGGCCTTTACCAAGTGATTTCGCGTGGGCAACCGGCCTGAGCACTCGTCGTGGCATATGGCGCCCGCTGCACCAAGGTCGCGACCATATGGTGCGATGCGCAAGCAACGCCGTGCCCTTTTGCTCGGCCGACCGACGACAGCGAAACGCCACGCCCCAATGCCTGTCACCGACTACCAGCGGTTCGCCACAACCGGTTCGCAATGTCCACTGTTAGACAGGGTCCCTCTGGTCCGCAGACATCAACTGGGCGCCTCCTCCGTGCCCACCGTGTCGAACACTTCGTGGTAGAGCAGGGAGTGCACCCGTTCGACATTCGGGATGTCCTCGAACTCGAGGGGGTCCTGCGCGGCGGACTCGATGATCAGCGTGCCGGTGCGCAGCATCCGGTCGATCAGGCTGTGCCGGAACTCGACGCTGTTGATGCGGGCCAGCGGGATGTCGATGCCCTGGCGGGTGACCAGGCCGTGGCGGTACATGACGCGGCGATCGGTGATGACGAAGTGGGTGGTCCACCAGTTCAGGAACGGCCACACCGCCAGCCACAGCACCAGGATCAGCCAGATGCCGGCGATGACCAGGTGCACGGTGTTCTTGGCGTTGGACTCCCAGTTCAGGGTGTTGACGTAGCCGGCGATGAACGCGGCGGCGGTGCTGGCGACGATGAGCAGCAGTGCGGGGACGGTCAGCCGCCCCCAGTGCGGGTGACGGTGCAGGACGACGTGTTCGTCCTTGGCCAGCACGTTCTCCGGGTAGCCCACGGAGAAACTGTACTAAGTGCAGCTCTCCGGCGCTCCAATTGCACGTGGTCGTCGGCACTTGAGACGAACGGCCACGAGCACGCACATCGGCGTCCCCGAAGACCCTCGAGTCAACTCAGCGAGCCCGTAAGATCAGTGGGCGTGCGGAGGGCCGGGTGCGTATGCGGCCATGACCGGGATGCGCATGAGCATTTCCGGGCGGGAACAGATTGTGCGTTGTGCGAGTGCCCCCGGTTCTCGCGAGGCGCCGGGGGGTTTTCCGCACGTATTCGGCGCGGAACTGCGCGCTTCTTCAAGCGGTAGCGCCGAGCCCGTATCGTGCTGCGGCCGGGTGCCCGCTCACTGAGGCAGGCCCCCTCCGCATTCTTGTCGCCAGTCAGCGAACGCCTCGGACAGCGAATACTGCTGGGTGAAGCCGATATCGGCGAGCCGGTCAGAGCTGATGTTGGTGTCGAGATGTAGTTTCTGAATTCGCCTCGGGTGAACTCCAAACCGGGTGCCGGGCGGATCCACCAGCGCGAATGGCGTCGCCGCGGCCAGCGCGAAGCGATAGGGAACGGTGCGGGGGTGACGGTCCCAGCCCCAGGCACGGTTGATCGCGTCGACATGGTCACGAATCGTGGTGGGCTCTGGGTAGACGGCGTGATAGGTGTCATGCGGTCCGTCATCTTCGATGAGACGGACCAGCAACCGCACCATGTCTTTGAGATAGATGCAGCTCTTCACGGTGTCCTCGCGACCGATGTAGGCGAAGCGTCCCCGGCTCAATCCGTGGATCAATCGCCGCATGTTGCCTTGGTCGCCTGGACCGAAGACCACCCCCGGGCGGACGATGCGCAAACGACGTCCAGGCTTGGCCACCTGCCACGTGCGAAGGATCTCCTCGGCCTGGAGCTTGCTGCCTCCGTAGGCAGTGTCCGCATCGCCGAAGTCACTCTCGGAGCGCCGCCAGGGGCCAGATGCGAAAGCCATCATCGAACTGGTGAAGACGATGTTCGTCACCCCCGCCTCGTCGGCGGCTTCGCAGAGCCGACGGGTGCCCTCGGCGTTGTTGGCGAAATAGTCCCGCCATGGGTAGCCGGGTTCCTTGGAGAGCGCGGCGAGGTGGACGATTGTCGGCGGACAGGGTCGAGGCAAATCGTCCGCGGTCAGGGACGTGAGGTCCAGCCGCAAGGCGTCGGCCGCCGGCTCTGCGTTTCGGTCGAGACCCACAACGGGTCGTCCGATCTCGCGAAGGTGCTTGACCAGCGATTGTCCGATGAAACCGGCGCTGCCCGTCACCAGAACCGCATCGTTGTTCGTCATCTGAGCCCCCCTCAGTCAGCAGACGCGAAGTTCGCGCCCGCCCGACTCTACTGATTGTCTGCGCTGTGGGCACCGTCTGATCTGAGGGAGCCGCGACTGCCTCGTCGACGCATCAGCAGAGCCGCTACTAGCGCTGCGATCAGCGCAAGCACGCCTCCTACGATCCCGGCAGCCAACCAAGGGTTCGAGGTATCCGGTTGCGCCGGTTCGAATATGTCGGCGGCTGGCCGGATCGCGACGTTGGTCGGGTTGCCGCCCACACCTGCCGCGAGAACGTCTCCGGTGAGTTGTGACCAGTCACCGTCGACTCCGTCGATGCGGCCGAACAGTGGATCCACCAATGCCCAGTCGCCGGTCGTCGTGACGAGGACGACGGAGCGGTTGCGTGGCGGGTCGGCGAACGCCTGGATGGACCCCAGCCCGCCGTCGATGTCGACCCGCAACTCTGTCGGCAGCGCGAAGTTCACGATCGAGCCGTCTCCTGCTACCGGCGGGTTCAAGGGCGTCTGCCTCACGGCCTCCGCATTGGCCACGATGAGTGCACCCGTGTCGGCTTCGGCTGCGGCTTGGAGGTCGACAACCTGCGGCATCAATTCCGCGCGTGTCAGGCGCGCGATCGCGGCCACGACCCGGGCTGCGTACGACAGCTGGTCGGGGCCGCTGCCGTCGAGTGCGACCACGAAGTTCGGGCTGAACTCGTACGGGAAAGCGGTGAATCCGCCGAGCGGAGGCCCGCCGCGGTGCAACGTCAACGTTGATCGTGGATCGATCTGGAATGCGATCGGCGTGATCAACGGTCCGCACGTCTGATCGGGCGTGTACGTCAGAGCGAGATCCAGAGTGATCCACTGCTGGTCGAGCATCTGGCTGTCGAGGTTGAACGTCGCGTCGAGGACGCCGCTGCCGTCCAGCGAGGATCGGTAGACGACGATGTCTTGGGAGCGAATCACCACCGAAGCCGCGTCGCCGTCGGGTACCGGCGTGTAGTCGGCGAGCAGATGCACCTGGACGCCGTCGAAGCGAGCACCCATTGTTGTCCGGTCGATCGAGACACGCAGACTGCCGGTCCTGATCACATCTGTTTCGGCTTCTCGGACCTTCAGCTGGCTGAACGTCAGGGTGTCCCCGTCAAGGCCGGCATCGGCACCAGCTTGCTCGACGCTCGCGGTGGTTGCCTGCGCGACCGGCTGTAGCTGAGTCACCAGTAGCGACAGCTGGTTCGAAAGCCCGTCACCTTCGCCTGAAACCCGCAGGTAGGCGTCTGGCGTCCCGGCATTTTCCACGCTGAGACCGGGGGGTCCCGCCTCGACGACAATGGCGCGCGTCAGCCCGCCGCCGGGCGGCGGTAGAGCGCCACGCGGTTGGCTGACGACGGCGATATCCAGCGGCAGCGGGTTGTAGAGCCGCGCCAAGGTCGACGTCAACCCCAACACCGCTTGCTGTTCGGCCGCGCCCGCGTCGGCAGGCGCGTAGATCGTGACCCTCTCGAGCACCGGGGAGAAGAAGTCGGCGATCGACGTGATCGGAGGCTGCGCCCCGGTGAACACCGTTGCCAGATCTGTAAGTCGAAGCCGCTGAACCGGGCCGCAGACGCGATCAGCGCCGTCCAGGGCGCGGACGGTGAACGCAAGGTCGACCGACGAAGCGTCAGCACGGACAGCAGAGATGTCCACGTCGAACGGTGTAGTCGCCCCACCGCTCGCCGCGGGAGGCAGGTCGACCGTCGTAACAAGCCGGCCGTCGCCATCGCTGATCTCGAGATAACCGGCAGCGATGTTCATCGGTGTGAGGATCAGGCCCTGTAACCGAGCGGCGGTCAACCCCGCGGGCAGCGGAACGGACACCCTGCTGGTGCTGTCGGGATACAGATCCAGACTCGGGTTCACCCCGACGCTGGGCCAAGCCAGGGTCGTACTCGCTTCGCCCGAACCCGCTGGTGGGTCCGTGAGTTCGGCATCACCCGGTTGCGCAATAGCCGGGCCGACGACGGAACCGGCGACCGTCGACAGAAGGACGAGCAACAATGCGCAGACCAGGGCATGACCGATGAATTTGCCACTCATCGCAGACCCGCGGACTGAAGGTCGTCGCTCGAGAAGGACGTGCCGTTGTTTGCTGTTGCCTCGAATGCGCAACGCCGGGAAGGAATGTTGGTGGCCAATCGCCGAGGCCGGGATTGGCACGTTACCGGGAACCGGGTCGGACCGAACGAGTGCACGCTGTTCTACTTTCGACAGTTCGAGATTTGCATGCTCTAACAGCTAACAAAAAGTCAGTACCCTGGCGGGAAGACGATCCTAACCCAACTGCGCCCGTCAAGTCGCAACCGAAACACCCGTTTGCCAAGGTCGAAGGCTTTGCGCCCTGATACGGTGGACGACCGTCACGTCGGCGCGCGCCGCAACCCTTTTCGGAACGAGATGACATGGTGAAACTCCACGCCGCGGGCACTGCCAATTGGGATATCACCGACGGCGTTCTTGCATTCATCGCCCGCCACTGCTCCGCAGACACCGTGTCGTTGGAGACTGGAGCGGGTGCCTCCACGCTCGCCTTTGCGGCCGCCGGCGGAGCCCACACGGCGGTGACGCCCTCCGTCGATGAGGCGGGGCGTATCCGCGCCGCGGCGGCCGAGCGCGGAATCGACACGTCGCGCCTGACTATTGTGAACGCTTACTCGCAGGACGTGCTGCCGGGAATGTCCGGGCCCCTCGACGTCGTGCTCATCGACGGCGGCCACGGGTTTCCGATCCCCGCGGTCGACTGGATCTATACCGCGCGTCGGCTGGCCGTCGGCGGCTACATGCTCGTCGACGACATCGACATCTGGACGGGCCAGATGCTCGTCCAGTTCATGGACAAAGAAGACGAATGGGAGCGGGTCGAGATCATCCGGGGCCGCACGGCGGTATTCCGGCTCGTGAGACCTTTCGCGCTGCGCGAGTGGCGGCATCAGCAGGCGGTCGTGCAACGCTCCCGGGTGCCGCGGGCTGTCCGCCGGGCAAAGAATGCGGCCGGACTTCTCGCCAAGGGCGAATTCAGGAGCATTCTCACGAAACTGGACCACGACCGCGAACTCGCCCGCGCAGCAAAGCGTAAGTCGTAACCGGCGCACCGGACCCCCGTTCAGGCTCCAGACGGTGGCGAATGGCGTCGCAGTCAGTGAGGCACGTTGGTCCTATCCGCGAGGGCGCGGCTACTTGGCTCGACACCGATTTGTCGAATTGTGTTCGGGTCAGGACGCTGCGGCCGCCTCAGCACCCGTGTCACGTGACACCTATCGCGAATTTGCCGCGCTATTGTCTTTCCAAGCAGCAGGCTGCCGCGTGACGTGCACGCTTCTTTCTTTTGTTTCGACAAGTCTGGTGGGATATGGATCTTCGTAGCTACTGCCGCCTGTTGTTGCGGAGATGGCCGGTGCTGCTGGGTACCTTCATTGTGGTCGGTGCAGCTGTGGCAGCTGTGGGACTGCTCGTTCCGACGTCCTATACCGCGAGCGTTCGAATCGTATTCTCTCCCGACCTTCCGGCCGACGCACCAATGGAGACCCGCCGGGACGCCGAGTTGTACCTCGCGGATCGGATGCCGACATATGCACAAGTGGTGACGACCAACGCAGTTCTTCAGCCGGTGATCGATGTGCTCGGGCTGGGCGTCACGGTGCCCGAACTGGTCAACCAGGTGGAGGTCACCATCCCGTCGGACACGTTGGTGATCAACGTGGCGGCGTCGGCGCCGACGGCTGCGGAAGCCGCCTCGATCGCCAACCGCGTCGCAAATCAAATGCCATGGGCAGTGGCCGACCTGGAAGGCTCGCCGACCGTCGACGCATCACCGATCCAGGTATCCGTGCTTCAGCCGGCCGATATCCCCCAGTACCGCGCGTCTCCGAATCTTCGACTGAACCTCGTCGTGGCGGCTGGGTTGGCGCTGATCGCCGGAGTATTCGCAGCGGTCATCGTCGACAACTTCGACACCCGGGTACGAAGACGCCGTGACATCACCGCGTTGGGCGTTCCTTTTCTCGGCGGCATCCCGACGGTTCGTGACGCCAAGACTCGCGACCTGCTTCAGTTCGCGGAGCTCGCGCCCGAGATCCGGTCGACCCTGCACCGGGTCGCCATCGACGTTCTGTATGCAGTCGATGAGACCCCCACGTTCCTGCTGTTCACGTCGCCCCGCGCAGGTGCGGGCAAAACGATGGCGGCCGCCAATGTCGCCGGCGCCCTCGCCACTGCGGGAAACCGTGTCATCTTCATCGACGCGGATATCCGGGGAGGACGCCTGGCCGCTCAGGTCGGTATCACCCAGACACCCGGGATAACCGATCTGTTCTCCGGCCGTGTACAACTCGACCCTTCGTTTTTTCAGCGACAATGGGCCGGGTTCACTGTGGTCCCCTGTGGTGGGAGCGCCCTCGACGTGGGAGAAATGCTGGCCGGCGAGAAGTTCGGCGTGTTCATGCGAGACCTTGTCGGCCACTTCGACGTCGTCATCGTCGATGCCCCACCGATCTCGGACTTGAGCGAGGCTTCGCGCTTCACTCAGAACATCTCCAACGTGGTCGTCGTCTGCGAGTCGGGCACGACGCGGCGTGCCGAATTGGTGCGGGTCACTGGCTCCCTGCGGCACGCCGGAGCTAAAGTCGTGGGTGTTGTGTTGTCGCGGGTTCGCAGAGATGAAGAGGCGGCGCCACCCGACGAGAGTCGCGACGACGTCCGACGCTCCGATCAGTAAGCACTGATGTCACGACCGATAGTCACACGCCATATTCGTTTCGCAATCTCCCAAGTGACCGAAGCGCAGGTCATAGACGCGATCTTCACGCGAAGCGCGCCACTGACGTCAGGGGCCGCTCACCTCATCGTCACTCCGAACATGAATCACGTTGCACGGCTTCAGTCGTCACCGGAGCTGGCAGCAGCCTACCAACGTGCCGAGCTCTACCTCGCGGATGGCTGGCCGGTCGTGCGACTCGCGAACAGCCTCGGCGCTCGGCTTGTGGAGCGCGCGACGGGCAGCGGCATCGTCAATAGCTTGGCGCACCTGCGCGGCCAAGCCCGTCGCGTTTTCCTCGTCGGCGGCTCGACTCCGTCCTCGACCGAAGCTGCCTGCGCCGTTTTCCGCAGCAACGGATGGATCGTGGAATCCGAACAGGCTCCCGTCGGATGGCTCCGCGATACTGACAACCTCGCCACCCTTGCCGGACGTGTCGCTGAATTCGACGCCGACGTCGTGCTTTTGGGGGTCGGATCACCGTTGCAGGAGCAGGTGGGCGTGTACCTGCTGGATGCTGTGGGTGTGACCGCGGTGCTGCTCGGCGTCGGAGCGTCCATCGATTTCGTTGCCGGCGAAGCGGCCCGAGCGCCCAAGTGGATGCAACGTCTGGGGATCGAGTGGTTGCACCGCATCCTCACCGATCCAGCGCGGCTCCTGAAGCGGTACGTCGGTGACGTGCTTCCCTTTCTGCAGGTTGTTCGGCAATCTCACACCCGTTCAAACGACCAGATGGGCAGCCCATGACATTGTTGATCGTCACGCCGATGCACAACGAGATCGACAACGTGTCGGGACTCCTCGCCTCACTGCAGGCACAGCAGTTTCGCGACTTCGACTGGGTGGTCGTCGATGACGGGAGCACCGATGGAACGGCCGAATACGTGGCCGAGGTCGACACCGGACACCTGGCGACAGTGCTGACGAAGACCAACGACGGCGGACTGATCGGCGGTTCAGCCTACAGTTCATGGCGTTTCGGCGTGTCGAATGCACTGCCGGGTAAACCTTACTCGCACGTGATGAAGTTGGACGCAGATGTGCGTCTGGCTCCCGATTACCTCCAACGAATCGTGAATCTTGCCCAAGGCCCGACCGGCATAGCGGGTGGTGTGATCGTGTCAAAGGGCATGGTCGAGCAGAAATTTCACGTACCGGGCCCGGTGAAGCTCTATACGGTCGAGGCTTACCGAGCTACGGAGTCGATGCCGAACGCGATCGGCTTCGATGTCCTGGACGAGGTCGCGGCGAGCTTGGCAGGTCTCGAGACACGCGTGGACACCGGCGCCCATTTCGAACTGGCGAGAGCCATCGGCGCCAGCGAGGGGCAGATACACGGGCGATTCCGCAACGGTCGGGTGTGTCGGTGGACCGGCTACTCGTTTCCCTATTTCCTGGTGCATTGCGGCCGCTATCTCGCGCGCCGTCCGTACTTCGTAGGCTCGCTGGCCATGCTGTGGGGTTATTTCCGAGCGGGACCAGGCCCGTACGCAATGGACTTGAAGAAGGCGCATGCGCGGATGCAGCGCGCCAAACTCGGACGAGCCATCCGCAGCCCGCTGGGCTTTTGGCGCGAGGCCTATAAGATCTGATCGGGCGTATTGAACGCCGAGTGGGCCCTGAATGCGGGGTCCGCGGCGAGAAGCATCCGCGCGGTGTTCGGTTGGATACGGCGTGATGCCGCATCGACCAGAGTCCGATAGCACGCGATGTGCAGCGCGATGCCTGTCGCCCAGTCCCGCCGGGAGAGGTCGGGCGACCCCGAGGGCGGCACGCGGTTGAGTGCCTCGCGCAGGATTGCCGCGGTCAACGGGCCCTCGTACAACATCAACCATGACTCGCCCACCTCCCGCGCAATTGCCTCATTGGACGGGCTGCGCGGGGCGAGGACAGGACGCCCCACGCTGAGGGCATAGAGCAACGCTCCCGAGTTGTACATGTTCTGGTAGGGCAGACATACGAGCCGGTGCCGCAGGATTTCAGCGACCAACTCGTCGTCGTCGCGATGACGACTGTCGAGCATTGTGGAGGGAGAGTCGACGATCGTCGCCGCCAGGAACCGCTCATAGGTCGAGTCAATTGCGCGCCCGGTGATCGTCAATGTTGCGTGCGCATCGTGCGCCGCCGCGATGAGTTCCTCGATCCCCTTGTACCGCCGCAGCCATCCGAACAAGATGACGTCTCGCTCCGGCTCTCGTGACGAGATGACGATGCCGAGTTCGTCTAGCCAGCCGCGGTAGTCACCGTGCAGGATGACCACGCCCCGGCTGCGGTCATTCTGTTCGGACTCGTTGAGATAGATGCGAATGGTGACCATCCGCTCCAGCGCGCGCAACAGCAGCTTTTCGATGCCACGTTCTCCCTCGTGGGAGGCGATGTTGTGCGCCGTCAGGACCACGGGTACGCGCCGCGCGCGCAGTCGGGCGAGCAGCACAGCCGAAAGAATCCTCTTGACGTGTGTCTTCGCCCGCCCGTCCGCGCGGTACAGCTGGGAGGGCCAGTGGACATGGAAGACGTCCGGACGGGAGAACAGAACAGCGCGCCCGGATAGCGGTTCGACGTCGACCCGACCGTTCAGCCCGGACACCAGTTGCTGCAGGTAGGGATTGTCGTCCTGCTTGACCGGCCCTGTCGACGTCAACACTTTCAGTCGTCGTTGGTTCACACGCCTCCCCTTCCCGACCGCACACTCCGGACTAGTGCCAGAAGGACGCCGACGTCGCGACGAAAAATCGGAAGCGCCAGGGCGGCAACGCAGACGCCAAGGAATGCGCCCGTCCCGATGATTAGAGCGACGGCGTCGGGCAGGTCACCCGCGCTGCGGCCCGCACCCCATGCGGCCGCCGCAGCGAGCGCAAACACGAGGGCGGGCCGCAGGGCAGGAAACAGCACGGGACCGGCCGGAACGTTGGCGCGGGGAAGCGCGAAGAACGCGGCTGACGCGAGGAGAAGGAGTTGCCCGGCGGCGGCGGCCAGCGCCACCCACAACGGTCCCCAGGCCGCGGCGACGACGATGAGCGCGATCATGACGATTCGCGCCCCGAGTTCGGTGGCGAACAGCAAGCCGGTCTTGCCCTGGGAGAGCAGTACCCAGTACGCGACGTACCCGATCGCCTGCAGGGCGCCCGCGAGGCAGAGTGCACGAAGCAACGGAACGGCTTCCTGCCACCCTCCGCCGAGCACCACGGGAACCAGCCAGTCACCGGTGCCGGCGACGAAAGCGAGCAGGGAGAGCAGAAGGGTGGAAAGTGCCAATTGAGTTTTCTTCACAGCGTCGAGATACGACGCTCGGTCGTTCTGTCGTCTCGAGAGATAAGGAAGAACGACGCGGGTCAGCGGGGCCGCGACCTGCTGAGCCGGGATGCGAGCGATCTGGAAGGCACGGTTGTAGAAGCCGAGGGTGGTCGCGCCCCACACCCGGCCGATGACCACCTGGTCGATGTTGGTCGAAACATAATTGATCACCTGCGTCAGCGAGGTGTTCACCCCGAAGACCAGTAGCGACCGCATGGGTGTCCCGCGCCGGTACCAGCCCGGCCACCAGTGTGCGCGGGCGACGAGGATTGCGTTCGTGGCCGCCGCGGCGACGACCTGCATGACCACCAGCGCCCAGTACGACCACCCGACCAGCGCGCCGGCCAGAGCCACCGCGAATCCTGCCGCCTGCCCGAGGAAGTCTGCGGCAGCTATCACGCCGAACCGTAGTTCTCGGTTCAGTTCGGTGCGGAACTGCACGGCGACGCCGTTGAGCAGAAACACCGAGGCAAGAACGACAGCGACCTGTTCGACGCGGGGGTCACCGTAAAAGGAGGCCAGCGGGCCGGCTGCAACGCAGACGACTATAGCTATGGCTACGCCGATGCCGGTATTGATCCAGAACAAGTTGCTGCGTTGGTGGGCGGTCAACTCGTCAGCCTGTAATGCGGCTAGAGAGAGCCCGAAATCGCCGATTACGTAGGCGATGCCGACGATGCCGGTGACCATCGCGACGAGTCCGAAGTCGGCGGGACTGAGCAGTCGCGAGAAGACGACCAACGCCAACAATTGAAGTGCGTACCGCCCCCATTGGCCGCTCAGGGCCAACACAGCGTTGCCGCTCGCAGAGCGCCCTCGTCCGGTTGGCACTCGATCCCCCGCTCATCCAGCCGGTAGCATTCCCAACGTACACGTGCCGCCATCAAGGGGGGCATGGTTGGGGCGGTGCGAGCAGAGGGGCCGATGCGGCAAAGGGGCCGGCTGTTCATCACCTGCGACGCCGCGGCCGTGCTGATCATCGTCTTGATGTGGTGCCGCGCGGTCGGGTCACCCATCGTGTTGTCGGTTACGGCGGAGAAGTCGTTCGTTCCGATCGGCGAAGAGTTGATCCAAACGCCGGCCGCCCGACTGACCTCCCAACTGTTCTTCTTGCTCGTCGTCGGGATCAGCGTCGGTGTGATCGTGTTCCGCATCAACGACGTCACCCGCCCAGGCCTCTGGCGCATCCTGCTGGTTCTCGCGCCCTGGCTGTGGCTGTTCACCCAGGACGTGTATTCCGGCTCAACAACTCCCGACAGCTTGCTCTACGTGACGGTGGTGCTGGCGCTGGCTGCGTTGCGACCCCACCCGCGGGTGCTCATCGCATTGGGTGCGCTCGTCGTGCTCACGGCGGTGATTGCGATCGGATTCGGATTCCTGCTGCCGGACGCCGGCCTGTTGCGTGACGTGGAGGGGGTTGTGCGCGAGCGCTCCGACAAGGCCGTCTTTCCGTCGTTGGGTCTGCTGCAGGGGATGTTCACATCGGAGAACAATCTGGGCCAGTATCTCGCCATCGGGGCCGCGACGGTCGCGATGCTTCCGCGGTGGTGGAGATTCTCTGGTCTGGGAATCGTCGTGTTCGGGATCGTGTGGTCGTCGAGCCGCAGTTCGATGCTGGCGGTCGCGGTGATGTTGGTTGTGGGGCTTGCCGTCAGGATCATCGCGGAGTTGGGGTGGAGTCGCGCGGCGTCAGCAGTCGCACGGGTCGCCACCGGCTTGTCAATCCTCGCCATGTGTGCGCTGCCGTTCATGGGCTGGGACGACGACGCGTTCACGGAGCGTGGCCTCATTTGGAACGGCTCTCTGAGGGAATGGTCGTCGCGCGCCTTCGTGTCGGGTCTGGGCCACGATTGGTACGAACGCATCGCAGGCAGTGACACGTCGCCATTGAATGCGGCGGCTTATCAGGGCCACAACCAGTTCGTCCACTTCCTTGCCACCGGCGGGCTGGTGCTCGCGTTTCTCGCGATCGGATCGCTTCTTGTGCAGACCTACGTCATCACGGCACCTGACAATCGCTACCTGGTGATCGCCGCAATGTTGGTGACAGGTATTGCCATCGCGGGTTTCCTCGAAGTGCCGCTCGGCTTCGTCGACAGGTCGATGTTCTGGACGGTCACGATCGTTCCGCTGACGGTGTTGTTCTTCACACGAGCCAGCGACACCCGTCGAGAGCGTGCGCTCCGGTGAATCACCGCCCAGTCGACGATGTGTCTGCTGGTCGCCCCCTGGGCAGACGACGGAGCCGTGCGGTTCTACTGGCGGTGGCGGCCGTCGTTGTCGCCGTGCTGGCGTCGGTCGTCGTGATCTCTTACTCGGGGTGGTGGAACCCGTCCAATACTGAGTCGTTGGCTGGCCGGGACCCCGCAAACGCGGAGTTGTACATCGATCCCGACATGCAGTCGATCGCGGCGGCACGCGAGGATGCCCGATTCGATCCGATCGCAACGACGCCGCAGGCCAAGTGGTTCACCGATTGGTCTACCTCCGAGACCGTCCAAGACGATGTGGGCGATTATTTAGACGGTGCGGCGGCTGCCGATGCGGTCCCGACCGTCGTGCTGTACCGGATACCGCAGCGTGACTGTGGTTCGTGGTCCACCGGAGGCGCGGCCGACGAGCAGGAATACAGGGATTGGGTGAAAGGTGCTGCCGCAGAGTTAAAAGGACATGACGATGCGCTCGTCATCATCGAACCCGATGCGCTCCCCCAGCTGGGGAAGTGCGAGCAAGGCGACCGACTCGACACGCTCACCTTCGCCGTCGATGCGCTGGCGACCACCGGCGCACGGGTGTACATCGATGCCGGACATGAGAACTGGTTGAGCGCAGCCGAAGCGGCGGACCGGTTGAGCAAGGTGGGTGTCGACAAGGTCAGGGGCTTCAGCCTCAATGTCGCTGCCCACTACACGACGCAGCGCGAGATCGCGTACGCGGAGGATGTTCGGTCCGAGCTCAGCAAGCTCGGCATCACCGATGTGCATTACGTGATCGACACCGGGCGAAACGGCGCCGGACCGCAAGGGGACAACTGCAATCCACCGGGGGCCCGGTTGGGACATGAGCCGCAGTTGTTTGAAGGTGACGCACTCGATGGCTTTCTCTGGGTGAAAAATCCAGGTGAAACCGACGGAGCGTGCCGAGGTGGCCCGGCCTCCGGCTTCTGGGCACCTGCCGCGCTGGACTTGCTTGGGCTCGACCAGGATGAACGGACGAGTTCGCAGCTGAGCGCAGGGTGGATCCGGCTGGGGGCGGTCGGCGGTGCGGGACTCGTGGGCTTGGTGGCATGGGCCTTGGCGAGAAGACGCACCAGAGATCGATTGCGGGGCGCAGCAGAGCATGCGGCCCGGCAAGTTCCTTGATGTGTACCAGCCACCCCTAGCGCTAGCTAGACGTCTATTTGCCAATTAAGGAGGATCGGCGGCGGCAGCTAACACCTCATTCATACGGCCGGCTCTGTTTTCTTCGGGAGCAGGCCGGCGCTGGTCACCGCCCTACATCACTGTCGCCGGAATCGCGGCACAATTCAAGGATCGGGGGCAGTAGTCTCGCGATCTGGAACCCGACCATTGCAAATACGTCGGCATTCTGGCCGATTGGGTCCGCGATGTCAGGGATGTCGTCTCCCGAGAGCTGCGGTCGCAGCTCTCCAAGATCTGCGACAGCCTTCGCCTTGCCGTCCGATGCCAACCGCGAAGCTTCAGCAAGTGTGAATACGCGATGCAACTTCTGCGGGGCGAGCTCCAGAATTGCGTCACGATGAGCCTTAGTCATCCCAAGGACCAGATCGGCTCCCGCGAGAGTACGGGTTCCGAGCCGACGGGCAGCAAACCCGGATGCGTCGCCGCCCAACTCTTCAAGGACCAGCGCAGCCTCATGGTGGATAGGCTGACCAACCAAAGCACGCGTTCCTGCGCTCGACGCGCGGACCCCGGAGATGTCGCGCTGCGCGGCATAAGCGAGTGCCAGGCGTTCGGCGGTAGGTGACCGACATATGTTTCCGGTACAAACGAATAGCAGATGCAGATTCGGCTCCTAGGGTGGGCGCCTGGGCTGAGTCAGCCGATGAAAGATCCTGCCCAAACGGCCAGCGCACTCGGACAGGGGCCTCGAGAAGCGGGGACTAGCGGCTAATAAGCCCCATCCTTGCCAACTACTGCTTTGAAGGTGCGCCACAAAATTGCAATGTCACTCAACATCGACCAGTTCTCCACGTAGTAGAGATCAAGCCGCACTGATTGCTGCCAGGACAGTGACGAACGCCCGCTGACCTGCCATAGACCGGTCATCCCCGGCTTCACCAAAAAGCGCCGGTGAACGTGACCATCGTAGTGTTCAACGTCTCGCAGCGGGTGTGGACGCGGGCCCACCAGGCTCATTGAGCCAAGAAAGACGTTGAACAACTGCGGCAGTTCATCGATGCTGTAGCGCCGTATGAACCGGCCGATCGGGGTTATACGTGGGTCATTCTTCATCTTGAAGATTGCCCCATCGCTTTCATTTTGGCGCTCGAGCTCCGCGAGCCGAGCCTCCGCGTCCACTACCATCGATCGGAACTTGATCATCCGGAACGACTCGCCACCATAGCCCGCACGGAGCTGCCTGAAAAACACGGGACCGCGGTCGGTTGACTTAATGCAGATCGCTGTTGCGAGCAAGATGGGCGAAAAAAGCATGATCAGGGCGCCCGAGCCGATCAGGTCGAAACAGCGCTTGGCGAGCAGTTTCGTTCCTTCGTAGACAGGCGCCTGAACGTGGAGGAGCGGTAGCCCCGCGACATGGTGCATATGCATTCGAGGACCGCAAACATCGGTCAGACTGGGGGCTATCACTAGGTGCTGGCGGCCCGGCTCGAGTGCCCAGCTGATTTCCCGAATGCGACTCGGAGGGAGTGCGTCGCTACTTGTGACAAGAAGAGTGTCGGCCGCTAGCTCACTCATCTGCTCAACCACGCTGTCGATATCGTTACTCAACGGGATGGTCGTTCCGGCGAGATGCTGCGGCACTTCACCTCCCGGCACAACCGCGGCAACGACATGGTAGCCACTATGAGGTGAGCTGATCAGTTCACCTGCAACCGCTTCTGCCGACGCACGCGAGCCCAGTACGAGTACTCGATGAACGTAGTCGCCTGCCGCACGTTTCCTCCGAAGCCATTTCCGCCAACCCCAACGCCCTGTCAGCAACGTTAAGAGGCCGAGTGGGAGTGCTATCGCCAGATAGCCGCGTGCGATCTCCAGCTTCAATAACATGGATACGATTGCGATTAGCCCAAAGACACTAAGTGTGGCGACTACAAGCCGCTGGTACTCCTCCACACCCGCACCGACGATCTGAGCCGCATACGTGCGGTTAACCCACAGACTCGCTATCCAGACTAGTGCGATTATCGCCGACAAGGTGGTGTAGCCAGCCGAACCGTACGCGCCGAGCTCAGGCGAGGTAGCCCCGAAACGCAGGAACTGGGCGGTCGATAAGGCGATTGCAACGCAAGCAGCATCAGTCATTGCCACTCGACGTGCAAACCCACGGTGCCATTGCAGCGGTTGGCCGTACCACCGCCGCCTCCTCGACCCTTCGATAGGTTCGAACGCAGCGATTTCAGCGACACTCATTTTCCCCCCGGATCTATCATCCCCCGCAACCTTCTTCGACGCCGTTCAGCCTAGTACAGGCACCGCCAAGTTCGCACGGCAATCGAAACCGATCAGAACACTGGGCGCGCGCTGCAGAGCAGACACGCGCCGCAACACGGCCCTTGTATCGTAAGTGAGCGAGAGCCTGCAACGCCACGCAGGTCGTTCCGACTAGTTCCGGGGGTAAAAATCGTGTCTAAGCGCGTGCTCGTCACCGGGGGTGCCGGTTTTCTTGGCTCTCACCTTGCTGAACGTTTGCTCGGCGAAGGCCACGAAATCTTGTGTGTCGACAACTTTTACACGGGCCGAAAAGCAAATATCGCGAACCTCATCGATAACCCTAACTTTGAACTGATGCGCCACGACGTGACGTTTCCGCTTTACGTCGAGGTCGACGAGATCTACAATCTCGCCTGTCCGGCTTCGCCGATTCATTATCAGCGCGACCCAGTGCAAACCACGAAGACCAGCGTGATGGGCGCGATCAACATCCTCGGCCTCGCAAAACGCTTGCGGGTACCTGTACTTCAAGCCTCGACTTCCGAAGTTTACGGCGACCCTGAAGTACATCCCCAACCAGAGCGATATTGGGGACACGTAAACCCTATCGGTGCACGGAGCTGCTACGACGAAGGTAAGCGGGCCGCGGAGACCCTGTTTTTCGATTATCACCGTCAGCACAATATGTCCATCAAAGTGATGCGGATCTTCAATACTTACGGTCCGCGAATGAACGCAGATGACGGACGAGTCGTTAGCAACTTCATCGTTCAAGCGCTACGGGGCGAGCCGTTGACAATCTACGGAGACGGCAGCCAAACCCGCAGTTTCTGCTATGTGGACGATCTAATTGACGGGATGGTGCGATTAATGGACGCCCCGCCCTCCTTCACCGGTCCCGTCAACATCGGTAATCCCGCCGAATTTACAATGCTTGAACTTGCAGAGAAAGTGCTGTCGCTGACTCAAAGCAATTCCACGATTCGCTTTGAAAATCTACCGTCTGATGACCCGAGGCAGCGACAACCGGATATCACCCTAGCAAAAACTAGCCTCAATTGGGATCCTCAGGTTCAGCTTGAGGACGGCCTGTCGCGGACAATTCAATACTTTCACGAATTAAGCGGCAAATGACAAAATAGCATGACCATACCTCGTCCGCCTTTGTCAAGTCCCCCCTGAATCACAAGCACTAATGACGATCGAGGGTTGAGAGTAAAATCGTGAACATCTTAATGCTGTGTAAGGCCTTTCCACCCATTACCGGTGGAGTCGAAACTTATTCAGAGCAGATTGCGAAAGCCTACCTAGCGCGCGGTGCTGAAGTGACAGTTATTACGCAATCGCTGGGCCAATGCGGTTGGGGAGTTCGCGAATACCCTGAGGGAAAAGTGGCTCTTTTCAACACAGGCGCAGGCGGACAGGGCGTTACGGCCCTTAAAATGTTGCGCGTAGTAGACGCCGTCGCCAAGGTTAATTCATTTGACTTTATTCACGCTACAACGTGGCGGCCCGCGATGATTCCCGTGGCCCTTCGCCGGGACGAACAGATAGTGATCTCAGCGCACGGTCGCGAGCTTTTAATCGTGCCACGTATCCTCGCGCCAATCATGTGGGCCGTCTTCCGTCGAGCAAATATCGTCGTTGCTGTGTCTTCAGCTACCCTTGAGCGCGCAAAGAGACAAACTGGCCGAAAAATTGATACGACACGTTGGTTGGTGGCCGCTAACGGCCTTTCGTACGCAAGCGGCAATTCAGGGGTTGAAAGTGCGGCGGAGGAGCGTATTACACTTTCCCGGCCGGTTCGATTCCTTACACTGGCCCGACTAGTAGAACGCAAGAACGTCCAGGGATGCATTCGTGCTTTTCAGACGCTCAAAGCTGCAGGTGTAACTGATTTTCAATACCGGGTCGCAGGTACGGGGCCTCTGGCTAGAGAGCTTGAAGAACAATGCGAGAAAGCTGGACTTATGGAGCATGTGCGCTTTCTTGGCTATGTTGAGAGTGACGACGTGCCGCGCCTCTATGCGTCGAGTGACGTGTTTTTGCATCCACAGATTGACCTCGAAGACAACAAGGATTTTGAAGGCTTTGGCCTCTCGATTGCTGACGCGATGTCATTTGGCTGCCTCGCAATCGCAGGTAACGGGTCCGGCCCATCCGACTTCATCGAAGACGGCAAAACCGGACTACTAGTTGATGGAACTAATCAAATCCAGTTGGTCAACACCATCAACGCTGTCATCAAGGATCCAGAAGCTCACGTCCGCATTGCTTCGGCAGGAAAAGCTTATGTAACGGAAGTTCTATCCTGGGATAAACACGTTGAGACGATTTTCTCCGCCCTTCGGGGGTAGGCGATTTATCGCGTTGAGGACAACCTCACCCCGCATGATCTGTCAGCATTGCCTCGCTCTGGCGCTGAAATACGGCACTGAATCTGGGAGGCCGCCAGCTAGGGAAACGTGACTCGCGGTGGCACCGCCGAGATTTCGGAGCAGCAATTTTGCTGTTCTCTCACCTAAGAAAACAAAAGCGATAGGCTGTCAATTTTACCAGCAGCGGCATAAACGGGTCGCCGCGCTTCTAGGACCATCCCCCGGATGGCTTGTTTACGTTTTTCGGGTGATTAATGCGGTCCGATAAATTTGCTAGTCCCCACTCGATGTTGGAGTGGTAGATAATCGCAGGGTGATCGACATTGTCTTGATATAAACCCCAGTGCGGGTAGGCCAGTGCTCTTTGGCCTCCATCGTCCTCGTAATAGCCGATGGGGGTGTCAACGTTTACTATCTGATTTCCATCAAGCCACACATCGAGATGCCCCCTCCTGCCTAGTAGACCCGCCACCACAACACTGTGTTGCGCACCATCGCTAGGGCGTGGCTGCCTGTAGTGGACGTCCCAGGTAGCTGGGCCCTTAGCGTCCGAGCGCGTGACTACCAGGAGATCACCTCCATTGAGTTGAATGTCGAAAACAGGCGCGCGCCCTTCGTCGTCGCCGTCGACAGAGTGCCATTGAGTAATCTGGTTGTGACTGCTTTTACCGTTGTCGAACGGCACATGCTTTGGCCCTACGACGAAGCTAAAAGACGACCACAAGACCTCGCCTGAGTAATAGCGCGCATCATTCGCAATGAGTTCAGATCGCCGGTTATTGCTCTTTTTGTCTCCGCTCCAACCGAAATCGTTTTTACGCGTTTCAAATCGGTATGTATCTTTCGCCGCGATTGAAAACGCGTGCTTTTCTTCTACAGCCTGCACGCGCATCCGGCGTGAGTCGACGGTGACATAATCTACCGCATTTAAGTTGTACCCCGACAGAGGATATCCTAAATCACCTTCAGACAGTTCGATTGGGTTGGCGATTAGCCCGACCGCCACAATTATAGCGACGGATGGAGTCCATCCATTACGGGTTAACAATGAGCGAAAAATGTGGAAGGCTCGCATAGGCAATTAAGAGCGCGGCGACCTAAGGTCAGGACCGTCTCTCAACCTCCTTTCTTTGCGTCCGATTGCGCGCCGGCTCGCATCGCGCGGCTGACACGCGGCTCTGGCCCCGAGCTCCTATCCCACTTTCTCTCCGTGGGTCCCGCCTGGCACCCTTACGCACCCTGCTAGCGAACGGGTATTCATCATTGTCTAGCTTAATGGCTGGCATCTGTCCCCGGGTTCCACACCGGTCATTGATCATGCTGTCCAATCGCCGCTGGGCGAAGGGGACTAGACCTAGCGGCTAGTTGGTGCTCAGGGGGCGACGCATCGGACGAGCATGGCGTAGCGAGATATCGCCCCCTGCGGACTTCATCCAACCCTCTTCATCCGTAAGATCGAACAGCTAATCTGCCCCGCGGTCAGGCCGCCGCCGCTCGCTCTCGGATGGGAGCAGAAGCCAATCATGATGATTTACTCTTTCGATGCTTGGCCCTTCCACAACTGCACTTGCTCTCTCGACTACCCCCGTATTTAATTCGCGAGGACGTCTTCATCGAAGGCGCTGTCTTCAGCAGGACGACCCATCGATGAGGGTTTTGCGGAGTGCTACGCCTCGTCAAATAGGCGCGAGAGCGCGCCTATCGCGTGCGATCTCGGACGTGACCTGAGGGAATGTGTTCGATCACGCAACCATTCAGGGCCAGCCGTGCTCCCTACTGCTTGATGCGCTCCAGGAGCGCTGGCGATAGCATTGCGTCCGCCGTAACCGGCATCACGCCTGACTGCTCAGGCATGGTAGTCACCGTCAAAAGGGCAGGTTCTTACCAGCCCGGGGGGAGCGCAATGAAGATCGCCATTCTAGGTTTGGGCTATGTAGGTATGACCGCCGCAGCATGCCTGGCGAGCCAGGGCCATCAGGTCCTCGGCATTGACCCCAACCCGACGAAGGTCGATGCCGTACTTGCTGGCAAGTCACCAATCACGGAACCCGGGCTAAACGATCTCGTAGCGGATGCGCATACCAAGGGAAGACTACTCGCGAGCACATCGCTATCGCCCGAAGTGGCCGAATACGAACTAGTTATCGTCTGCGTCGGCACTCCTAGCGCTGTGGATGGCTCGCATAATATGTCATATATTGCCGAGGCGACCCGCCAACTCGCCGAATTTATGAAGGTGCATTCCGTGTCCGATCTGACTGTGGCCTACCGGTCCACAATGCGCCCAGGCTCGATCGAGGAACTTATTCAACCAATTTTCGACGGCGCACTTGGCGCAAACTCTTGCCGTGTTAATGTGGTGTATAACCCGGAGTTCCTCCGCGAATCGTCCGCCATTAAAGACTATTTCGCGCCACCAAAAATTGTCATTGGCACAAAGAATAGAGAACCATGTCCGGCGCTCGAGGAAATCAACTCCGGGATTGAAGCACCTGTGTTTTACGTCGGGTACCGAGAGAGTGAAATCACAAAATTTGTAGACAACGCTTTTCATGCTGTGAAAACGACGTTCGCGAACGAGATCGGTCGCATATGCGCCCGTTTGGATATCAGCGCCGCCGAGGTGCACAAAATTTTCGTCTCAGATACCAAACTCAACATTTCACCCTATTATTTACGGCCAGGAGGCGCTTTTGGAGGGTCCTGTCTTCCCAAAGACGTTCGAGCCCTTCAACACATCGCACGGACTACAGGGGGATACACCCATTTGATCGACTCTTTGATCGCGTCGAACGAATCCCATAAAGCATTTCTTTACGACCATGTAACCCAGGGACTGGACTACGGCGCGCAGGTATTGATGCTCGGCATCGCATTTAAGAACGAAAGCGATGACCTACGCGAGAGTCCTAATGTTGACTTGGCGCGGATGCTTCTCACAGCGGGATTTCGCCTCTCTGTCTACGACCCACACGTGGCACCGCAGAACCTGATGGGCCAGAATTTGGGAGTACTCTCAAATTCGCCGTTCATAACACGACTTCTTATTACCCGCGATGATGTCGAGCGCACGGAGTGGGACCTCGTAATTGATACACGTAGCGTCGCCGACAGGTATTCGATCGACGCAGCACGTATCATAGACATTAACCGGCTGGCGTGAGGATCGGTAACGTCCAGCCAATTCTAACCTTAGGGGGCCTAGTGGCGAACGATAGATTGCCACGGAAAATGGAATGCGAGACTGCGCAGGCACCTTTGCGCATTGCTGTTCTGTACAGTCGCTTTCCATTCCCGATGATGCGCGGCGACCAAGTTACGGTCGCTCATTTAATTAGTTTTCTCGCTAAGCGCGGCCACAGCGTCGATCTTTACACGCTTGCAGTTGATGGAAGACTCGACGCGGAGCAGCGACGCTGGCTTGAGCAGGCGTGTCGACAAGCCCGCATTTATGCGCAGCCGTGGTACAAAAAAGTTGGCGGCCTCGTCGTTGGAGCATTTTCGCTACTACCACTGCAAGTAAGTATTTTTCGCAATACAAAGATGAAGCGTGAGCTTGAACGGGCCGTAAAATCTGGCCAATACGATGTCGTCTACTGCTACTACCCGCGAAGTTCACCCGCTGTACCCACCGATGTGTGTCGTGACGCAAATGCATCGTCGTTCCTTGCCCTGCAACTGTCCCAGACCTTGAACACAAAAAGAATCGCCGATGAGGAGCAAAGCGTCCTCAAACGCTGTGTCTACCGCCTTGAAACACGACTGATGGGACGATACGAAGCAAGAGTCTGGCAGGACTTCGATAAGGTCGTACTAATTGGTCCGGCAGATGTAGCCGCCATTAAGGAACAGTGCCGCGTTCACGGACAACCTGAAATAAACAACTGGATATACGGTGCACACGGCACGGATACCGACAAGTTTAATGCAGCGAAACCCGAAGATGTGGTTCCCGGTCGTGTGATTTTTTCGGGCGGTATGCAGTACGCCCCGAATATTCAAGCCGTCCTATGGTTTGTTGACAAAGTGTGGCCAAAAGTCAAGTCCACCATTCCAGACGCCACATTTGTGATTCAGGGACAGAACCCAGCTCCGGCAGTGCTCGCCCTAGACGGACGAGATGGAATCTGGGTTACGGGGACCGTAGAGGATGTCGGAGTGCTTATCCGGTCAGCGCAAGTATGCGTCAATCCGATGCGAGCGGCTGGAGGCATGCAAAACAAGCTGATTGAATATATGGCATGCAATAAGGCAGTTGTTGCATCGAGCGTGGCAAATGAAGGCATCTGCGCCCCCAGCGATGTGCTGATCATCGCGGATGAAGCGGAGGAATTCGCGGGGGCAGTGGTTAGGTTGTTGCGAGATCCCAAACTGGCTGACGAATTCGGAAATGCTGCGCGAAGTTACGTGTTAGCCGAGTGGACATGGGAGAAGCACTTCCTAGATTTGGAGAACGCATTTTATTCAGAACAGGTTGCCTCTCAGACCAAGTTGAAGCACGTCAAGTGACGGTGGGCCGGATCTACACATACAACTTGACAGCAGGATCAATACGAAAATGGCCGGACCCCAATCGAGCGCGGGCTGACGCTAGGTGTATCTGGCTTGACGTCCATGCGGACCAATCCGCGCCTGGACAGCAATGTTCATTACGCACGGCCGTAGTACGTGATGGGCGGATCACCTCGCCGGTGAGCGGGTCGCACTCCGGTTGCGTCCAGCAGAGTGGCGCCTCTCTGTGTCAAGTCGTGGTGTTGGCGTCGTTGAGCAGCTGTCGGTAGACGGTGTCGGAGAGTCGCCTTTTCAGACAGCGCATCGCTTCGCTGTGGCTCTTGCCGTTGGCGCGTTTGCGCAGGTAGTAGGTACGCCCCTGTGTGTCTCGTCGGATTTGGGTGATGGCCATGACGTGCAGGCAGTAGTTGAGTTGACGATCGCCGGCTCGGGAAAGTCGGTGTCGGACGACGTCTCCGGACGACACTTCGATTGGGGCTGTGCCGGTGTAGCTGGCGAAAGCCGCTGGTGAGTTGAAGCGGTGGATGGAGCCGACTCTGGAGACGATTTTGGCGGCCATGAGTGCCCCGATGCCGTGTAGCTCGGTCAGGGTGGTGCCGCAGGCTTTGACCGCCATCTCGATGTCGTGGACAGCCTTGTCGATTCTGCGGTCGAGTCCGCGCAGTTCTGAGATCAGATCGGCGGCCAGTGCTCGTAGCGTCTTTCCGGCGGTGTCTCGCGGGCGCACGGTGCGCAGTAGCGCAGCGGCCCGGTCGGCGTTCAGGTCGCGACTTGCCCCGCCGGGAATCAGGTGGGTGAGAACAGTGTGCAGTCTGTTGATGGTTTGGGTCCGGGTCTTGACGAGGTCGTCGCGGTGTTCTACTAGTGCGCGTAGAGCCGTTGTTGCAGAGTCGATCTCGGCTGTAGTAAGAGAACTGGACGTATGAGCGGCGACGCCTACCGAAACGGCATCGGCCTCATCGCTCTTTCGACCGTGTCCTGTCGAGAGGAGCCTCACTCTGGCTGCGAGTTTGGCCTGGACGTCGAGGACGGTGAAGCCGTCCTGACGCAGTCGAACGGTCAATGGAGCCCCGAGACCGCTGGCGCCCTCGATCGCCCACGCCGTGTCGGGCCATCGCCGGGCGAAGCGCAGCAGGGTTCGGTAGCCGTCTCGGCTGACCGGGACGCGGATCGTCGCCAGCGGTTGCAGCCGGGCATCAACGGCCGCGGCGGTCCACGACCGTTTGTGCGGGTCGATCGCGATCATCACCGACGGCATGGATGTGTTCGGGGTTGATGGCATAGGTCTCCTCAGCTCGACCGGGTTTTCGGTTGCGAGGAGGGCACACCAACTTTGGGGGCTCTTCGTAATTCAGAGTGCATTGACCAGTGCGTGCAGGGCTCCGCTGTGTAGTAGTGAGCGCCAGCGGTAGTGGGCCAGATTTCGGAATCCGAGCGCGTTGCGGCGCAGGGCTTCCAGGCGGCCGTTGATCGCTTCGGTGGGTCCGTTGGAGGTGTGGTGGTCGAAGAACGCCAGCACGTCGTGGCGGCGGCGGTGCAGGGTGCGGCCGAGCTGGGCGAGTTCTTCGAGGGCCTCGGGGACGCCGCGGCGCAGGGAGTCGATGATCGCGATCATCATGGTCTTGCCGCGTCGCCGGTCGGGGTGGCCGTAGGCGGCGATGATGCGCTGGTAGACGCTCCAGGTCACCTGGACCGCGAGGTGGTTGTCGTCGGCGAACACCGCTTCCAGCCGTGTCTGTTGGCGGCTGGTGAGCAGCGGAAAGCGGGTGCGCAGGGTGCGCCGCACCCCGTAGAGCGGATCACCGGTGCGGCCGCGATGCCCGCACGTGGCCTGTTGGATGCGTTGGCGGATCAGGTCAAGTTTGGCGCCGGCCAGCGCAACGACGTGGAAGGGATCCATCACCGCGGTGGCCTCGGGCAGCTCGTCGGTCGCGGCGGTCTTGTAGCCGCCGAAGCCGTCCATGGCGATCACCTCGACCTGGTCACGAAACGCCGGCGGCTGCTCAGCCAGCCAGGTCGCCAGTGCGGCCGCCGAGCGCCCTGCCACCAGGTCAAGCAGCCGTGCGGGCCCGGTGCCGTCATCGACGGGTGTGAGGTCGATGATCAAGGTGACAAAGCCTTCGGTGCCGCGCCGGCGGGGCGCCCAGCGGTGTTCGTCGACCCCGATGACCCGCACGCCGTCAAGTCGAGCAGCGCCGTGGGCCTCGATCAGGGCTGCGGTCGCCTGCATGGCGATCGTGCTGACCGTGTGCCAGGACACCCCCAGTTCAGCGGCAATCGCTGAGATGGTGGTGCGGTCGTTGATCAACCGCCGCAACACATACCGGGCGCAGCGGCGCGTCGTTGACGATCTCGGTGCGGCCAGCTTGCCCAGGTCCTGGTTGAACACCATGCGCCCGCACGCCGCGGTGAGGCAGCGATAGCGCGGGACGGCAACCTGCAGCACCAGCGGATAGCCGGCCACCGGCAGATCGGTCAACGGCCGGACCACGGTGTCGCGATATGCGCCGTCGCGGCCGCAGTCCGGACAACGCGGATCCCGCACCACCGGTCTGCAGAAGATCGTCGTCTGCTTCTCGTCGACCGCGGCATCGGTGATCGTGACCCCCAACTCGATGGTGCGCATGATCGTGTCGGCAACAACAGAGCGCGGGCAGGCAGTAACCTCGGACAACGGGACCCCTCGGTGGCGTGGTGGGCGTGTGTAGGAACCCGCATCGTCACCCACCGAGGCCCCGCCTCAGCTCACCGACACGATCAACCCGCGCGCGAATATCCGCAGCTATCAGTGCACCCTCATTCACGAAGAGCCACTTTGGGTCGAACAAGCCTCTCTTCAGCCACTCCGCGCTGTTGGTGGCGATCGGCCGACAGGCCACTCTTGGAGTCAGCCCGAGGGCGACAGGTGTACGACGAGCCAGACCGATCACCACCACAGGGAGCATCGCTGCAGGCGGCGCATCCCGCTCGAATTCAACAAGTTGGTGTACGAGTCGGACCTGATGAGGATGTCCGGCGTTCGTAGCCGACTGATTGAAGGTCATCGCGTGATTCTTCGAGGGACCGTCCAAAGTCACTCGAGCAAAGGAACCACGCGATGACCGCTGCCCAGAATATCGACCTCCTGAGTTTGGAAATTTCGCTTAGTACCCAGGCTTGAGGCCCAGATCGGTGAGGATTTTGCGTTCGGTGTCGGGGATTTCTGGTGGGAAGGTCTGGGTGGCGCCGTTGATGGTGATGGTCGCCGAGCGCAGCGGTCGTAGGAGCTTGACGACCGTGGCGATCGACAGTCCGGTGCGCGATTGGATGGCGTGGGAGACCGCCAGTGCGGTGAACACGATGGTCAGGTGGGCTTCGATGGCGTTGCGCATGCGGTTGAACATGGGGCGCGCGTCGAGGTCGGACTTGGACATCCGAAACGATTTCTCGACGTGCCAGAGATCGTGGTACTTCGCGATGACTTCGGCGGCCGGCATCAGCGATACCGGCACGTTGGTCACGTAGCCCTTGAGGCCGACCAGAGATTGGGCACGGGCCAGACCGGCCTCGTCGATCGCGCGGTCCGCACCTCTGGTCTTGACGAATCGTGCTGTCTTGGCGCTCTTCTCGCCGGCCACGATCACTCGGGCCCGGGCTTCCTGAGCAGCGAGGGTTTTGTGGTCGCGGCGGGCCCGTTTGGCCGAGTACGCCCAGATCGCCCGCCACGCACCCGGATGGGATTTGGGATCCCAGATCGGCTCGGCGCAGCTTGGTGGTGTTGACCTTGATGTTGCCGTGCCGCGGGGTCACAGTGTCGATAATCTGCCCGTCGGTGAACACATCACCGTTCCAGTGGAAATGCGATTCCAGGTCCCCGGGCGCCTTGGTAACGCGGGATCCGACGATGAACGACAGCTTGGCCGCATCGAGGGCTGCGAGGTTGGTTTGAGACAGCATGCCGGCATCAGCAGCGACCACCAGGGGCGTGTCATCGAGGTTGTGGCGGGCCAGGAAGCTGGTGATGATCGGCACGATGGTGCTGGTCTCGGCGGTGTTGCCTTCGAAACAGCCGCTCTCCAAAGGGAATCCGGTGCGGTCCACCAACAGCCCGCCCACGATCTGTGGGTCGACACGACGCGCCTTCGAGTAGCCGACCTTGCGCAGCGCATCCTCAGATTCGGCTTCGAAACACAGGGTCGTCACGTCGTACAAGATCAGCGACAGCCCGCCGCAATCGGTGGCGTAGGCGAAGCATTTTTCGGCGATCACGTCGCGGTGACCGCCAGCGTCGATCTTGCGGACGTGGCGGTCGATGGTCTTATACGACACCCCCGCGGCGCCGAGATCAGCCAGCACCCGCGAAGCATCGAGCTTGCTGGTCGGCTCCACGATCCGGGCGATCACCAAATCGCGAAATACCGCATCGCCGACGGCATCGAAGCCCAGCAAGTCATAGACGTGGCCAAGGGTGTCGTAAAGCAGACGCGAGCTGGCCCCGACCGTGCGCCCTGGTGGCACCACCGGGGCCGCCACCGAGGGCCCAGAGAGCTCGGCGATCAACGACCGCTCACGGAAATCAGCGACGTCAGTCATTGATTGGGCCCGAACCGAGACCTCGAAATCCAGCGCCGCCTGCCCGCCGACTACGACCTGGCGGGCCTGTTCGAGCAGAATGCCCAGCTCAGCGTCGGTATGCGCCGAACCAAGGTGCGCCAGGATCACCACCCTGCCCGCATCCTTACGGGCGACCTGCACCGCCACCGCACCCGGAGCAGTGCGCACTTTCCGCACGTACGCCACCGCCCGAACCTACCGGCTTAGTACCCCAAAACACCCACCCGCTGCCGAATATCTGCAGGTCAAACCCTTACCGATCGAGAGAAACCGTCGAGGTGTCCAAACTCAGGCGCCGGGTTGCGGCCCAAAACCAGGACTGATCAACGAGCAGTTGTCGACCGTGCACCGTCAGCCGGGCATTAGCGTGAGACACGAGGACATCCGTGGTGTGAGTCGAGACGTCAGACATCTCCACTAAGCCCGGAGGTCCTCCCTTCTGACAGTAAAGCCGTCAACAACGTCCCTGCCGGATAAACTTAGGCCTAACAGATCGGCATGGACGGATGTTTGTAGCCCACCCTGATGTGTTGGATAAAAAAACTATTGGCCATAACGCTGATGATTGGCGTTGATAAAAGACCATCCAAAATCTGCGCGCGCTCTGGGGCGATTCGTTAATGCGAGATGCGGTCACTCTGTAGTGACGCGCTTTGCACTATCTCGATCAGCCGAACGCGCAGGACGCGATAGCCACATTGCGGCTAAGACAACTATCAGAGCAAGTAGCAGCCCGCTGACACGGGATCCGCGGGCAAAGAACCAATAATTAAACGACCATAAGACCGATGCATACACACCTACAAGTGGAACTATTGCCCATGTGGCGCCACTAACCACTTTGATATAGATACGCTGAGCGATAAATCCAGCGACGGCGCAAGCGACCAATGTACCCGGGTAACCAAAGTCCAGAAGTAAGACGCGGAAAAGCGTCATAGCATTTGTTGTCGCCCCATCTCCAATCTCCGCAAGACTAACTTTTTCTGTGAACGCCTCGCCCTGTCCGACGCCCAGAGGACCTAACGCGCCAGCGGCCAGAACAGGCACTTCGCCGCTAAATACACGGCCTGGAAGGTCTGTTTCGGCGCTCCACTGCGACAAAGCGGGCAAATAACCCGCAAACCAAGCGCGTAGGTGGTCAAGGGTGGCACCTAACTGGGAAAACGATAGATCGCGCAGCCGCGCCGACTGAACCACAACAGCCCAAATGAGGAACGATGAAACTAGTAGCAGTCCTGCCATAAAAAATTTCGTAGGCAACTTGTATGACTGGCCGTTAATGAAACTTTTCGCTGCGAGGTACGAAACAGTGAAAAGAATCGCCGTCGTCAAAAAGTGCCCGCGGACACCCGTACCAGCGCTGGCCATGAACGCGAATCCGGCGACCGCGACACATAACGCTATGGTCGACCGCCGACGCTCTGCAACTACAAGGCCTGCTTCGATACCAGCCAATATGGCTGCACAGGTCAAGAGGAGAAGAGCAGCCGATATTTCTGGGGGTGTCACCCACACACGCTCGTCCGCGAAACTAGCTTTAGTCTCGACCAAGGATGACGCGAATTCATTGAATGATCCATTGAAAATGCCTCGGACGCCTGACCTTCCAAGCTTTCTCAGGCCGAGGCTAAGCGCAACCAAACCGAGTGCGACACTGGTCACACCGGCAAGGAAGCGTAGTCTAGATCCAGGGAAGAGATCACTTCGTCTTTCAGCTTTCACAGCCTCAGTTAGATTCTGCCCATCATTTGACGTGGCGATTGCCGCAGCTCCGATAAAGACAAAATTGCAGACAGCTACAAATAGCACCGTCGACAAGTCCAATTGGTAACCAAAACCAAACACTGCCTGCAGCCCCCACGCCAGCGCCCACGTGTACGCCCAAAGGTGGGCAGGACTGTATCCAGGCGCTAGTAATATTCGCGCGACAAAAACTAAACTAGCAGCTAGGAAAAGATATATCGGCATCGAGCTACCCGCTAAGACAATCGCTGCTCGTCCAGTACCTTGCGCTGCGTTCCCACCTGGCGGGTTGGCTCTTTATCCCCAGAACGATTGATGGGTTCACTTGCGCCGTGGTCCTCCGACTAACGTTTTCAGGCCTGGCGACGACGCCAATTAGGTGAGCTATGAGTTGTGGACTACTCCCTGCACGAGGATTTGCCGAATACATTCCAGCGAAGACCGAGAGTGATAGGTCCGGCTTGCCGCTACAAATAGGCGCTATCGCGACCACCACCTAGTAACGAGATCCTGACCGACAATTTCAGATAATAATTCCACGTCAGGTCGAAAGTACGTCTGCAGCTCGGACACTAAGTGGGCGTCAATCGAATGCGAATCCTTCTTCACATTGAGCTTGTCTAGCGCTGTCCGGATACCGAGGCTTCGGACGCCCGCTGTCCGTTTGACTCTGTCACGTGCAGCGGATAGCCAGGCAGGAGGGCGTTTAACAACGTCGGACAAGGCCTTTATGTGAGGAGCTCTGGCAGAATTATCTTTCCGGAGCTCTAGCGATGAGTCATAGTTCACCCCTAGAAAATCTTGCACTCGTTTACCCAACGCGTCAGGACAGGCGCCCAAGTCGTCTGATATAAGAACGAGAACTCGATCGCGCGGGAAAAGCTGTAACAGTCGCTCGGTCTGTGCACCAAGCTGCGCTAAATTGCGGTAGGCGAGCGTGTCTGGTCGGTTTGCCGAAGCAGAGTCCACTCTGCCGGCGCATCTCTCGTCTTGGAGCCGCCAGGCTGCCTCCAGCGTTGGCGCCGTCTCCCAACCCGAGAACTGTAGGAAGTGATAATACGAAGATATTAACTTCACGGGGTCGCGAACCATCGCGATGATGCGCGGATCGTGTATCTTCGACTGAATCTCAGCTAGAGCCGCTTCGTCACGTAGGTAAGAAGTTGATGACTCACCTACGATTAAATGATTAGGCTTAGCGTCCGCGAAAAGCGACAAGTACCAATCATAGGTCCACACCGATGGATTGGCGCCGCGTATACTTTCACGCACCCGATGGCGCGAAAAGTACCCTGGCTCTTTCAGTCTGGACATATAGCATTCTGGGTGCTGCGCTATGTAATTATGGAGCGACGTCGTACCGCACCTGGGCGCGCCTACAATAAACAGATTAGGCACCTTTTTTGTAGGCGCACCACTAGCGGTCTCACCATTTCTGGTCTCTGGGCTGTTCATTCCACTCCCCCAATCTGAATGCGAAACGAGTTCCAGCTCAGTGCTGGCTTTCCCATTTTGCCGCGCTCCCCCTAAGTTGGACATTCCCGTAGCGAGTGGACTGTACCCGACTGAGGGGATCACGCTCATGCTGGCCATATCAAGAATGTCGACTCTGGTCCAGCACTCATCGCCTGTCTGTGAGTTTAGCCGCTAGGGGCTCGACACACGGCGGTGGCGTGCAATATTGCTCAGTAGCCCCCCTGACTTGGCTCACGTCGTAGGTTTGTCGGCGGCTGTAGCGCCTTGGCCCGAGATTTGCGTTTGGCTCGATTAGGGTTCTTGAACTAGGCCGGGGCCGATCGCCGAGTGGCCGTGCCGGCAACTTGAACCGCCCCGGGGAGTCCGGAGACTTTCTGATTTGAGGACTCAGCTGGCGGCTGGCCTCGTTTGTTGAGCGTAGTAGGCGGTCGTTGACGCCACCCGCCAGCCCAGGATCCGGCGGGCATAGGCATCGGTGACAAACGCGACGTAGGCGAACCCCGACCAGGTCGACACATAGGTCAGATCGGCCACCCAGAGCCGGTTCGGTGCGACCGGACCGAAGCGGCGCCCGACCAGATCAGCCGGCCGCGCCGCGCCCGGGTCCAGCGATCGTGGTCGTGGTGGCCTTCCCGCGCACCGCACCGCGCAGACCAAATTCGGTCATCAGCCGCTCCACTGTGCAGCGGGCCACCTCGACGCCCTCGCGCTTTAGCGCCAGCCACACCTTGCGTGCCCCGTAGACGCCGTAGTTCGCGCCGTGCACCCGGCTGATGTGAGCTTTGAGTTCATCGACGCGGGCCTCGCGACGAGTGGGCTCACGATCGAGGTGCTCGTAATAGGTCGAGGGGGCGATCTGCACACCGAGCCCGACGAGCTCGGTACAGATCGGCTGGACACCCCAGCGCAGACCATCAGGGCCCTCGCGGCGGCCCCGATGCTCAGCGATGAATCGGCAGATCAGTGGTGTGGCCGGTCCAGCTCGGCCGCGAAGAAAGCCGACGCCGTCTTCAAGATCGCGTTAGCACGCTTGAGTTCGGCGTTCTCCCGGCGCAGCTTCTTCAGCTCAGCGGATTCCTCGGTCGTGGTTCCCGGCCGAGCACCGGCATCGACCTGGGCTTGGCGCACCCACTTGCGCACCGTCTCAGCAGTGCCGATCCCGAGCAGCCGGGCTACCTCACCCATCGCGGCCCACTCCGACTCATGCTGATCACTGATCTCAGCGACCATGCGCACCGCCCGCTCACGCAGCTCCGACGGATACCTCCTCGACGAACCACCTGACATGACCCCATCCTTCCCAAGAAGTGGAGTCTCCGGACATGCCGAGGCGGTTCAGTACTAAGCGAAATGTCCAAACTCAGGCGCGGGCAGACAACACGGCGCAATAACCACAACCACGTGGCCTACTTTTCAACCGTCGCCACCGGCCTACATTTCGACGGTCGTCAGCAATCCCGCCGATCATAACCCCCGAGCCGCCCATCAGCTCACCGAATGTCAGCCTTGCCACTGATGCCGGCACGATCTCCGGGGCCAATCAGACCGCCATCAAGCCTGCCGGGCTGTCGTTCATCTTCTCTACCCCCAACCTGTTTCCGCCCGATGACATCCGCACCGAGATGCTGAAATCACTACCGACGGTGTGCAAAAAGTCGAGCCAAGTCGAGTCAACGGAGTGCGAGTTCAGCCGCGAAGACTCGGCCACCCGCGGTCGCTTGCGTGGTTGTTCTGTGGTCGCAGTGAGGCCGCACGAAGAGTCGGCACTGCATCGTCGTATCCACGCCCTGGACTTTGCGCTCCATGCCATGAAGCGACTTCCGCGTCGTTCAGACCTGAGTTTGGAAATTTCGCTTAGTACCCAGGCTTGAGGCCCAGATCGGTGAGGATTTTGCGTTCGGTGTCGGGGATTTCTGGTGGGAAGGTCTGGGTGGCGCCGTTGATGGTGATGGTCGCCGAGCGCAGCGGTCGTAGGAGCTTGACGACCGTGGCGATCGACAGTCCGGTGCGCGATTGGATGGCGTGGGAGACCGCCAGTGCGGTGAACACGATGGTCAGGTGGGCTTCGATGGCGTTGCGCATGCGGTTGAACATGGGGCGCGCGTCGAGGTCGGACTTGGACATCCGAAACGATTTCTCGACGTGCCAGAGATCGTGGTACTTCGCGATGACTTCGGCGGCCGGCATCAGCGATACCGGCACGTTGGTCACGTAGCCCTTGAGGCCGACCAGAGATTGGGCACGGGCCAGACCGGCCTCGTCGATCGCGCGGTCCGCACCTCTGGTCTTGACGAATCGTGCTGTCTTGGCGCTCTTCTCGCCGGCCACGATCACTCGGGCCCGGGCTTCCTGAGCAGCGAGGGTTTTGTGGTCGCGGCGGGCCCGTTTGGCCGAGTACGCCCAGATCGCCCGCCACGCACCCGGATGGGATTTGGGATCCCAGATCGGCTCGGCGCAGCTTGGTGGTGTTGACCTTGATGTTGCCGTGCCGCGGGGTCACAGTGTCGATAATCTGCCCGTCGGTGAACACATCACCGTTCCAGTGGAAATGCGATTCCAGGTCCCCGGGCGCCTTGGTAACGCGGGATCCGACGATGAACGACAGCTTGGCCGCATCGAGGGCTGCGAGGTTGGTTTGAGACAGCATGCCGGCATCAGCAGCGACCACCAGGGGCGTGTCATCGAGGTTGTGGCGGGCCAGGAAGCTGGTGATGATCGGCACGATGGTGCTGGTCTCGGCGGTGTTGCCTTAGCCCGCAGCCGGCGCACGCGGCGCCGAACACCGCATTACCGGCCTTGGTGATCGAGCGGGTCACGCCCGCCGGGCAGCTCACCCGCGCGTGGGCATGATCGACGATGAAGTCGTCCGCGGTGAACCCTGCGGCCACCGCCGGACGCAACGGTGCGGGCTTGACGACGTCAAGGTGACCGTGGGCCACCAGATGCGCGCGGAATCCCCTGAGCCATAGGCCGAATCGGCCAGCACCGCGACCGGGCCGTTTTCGTTATCAAGCAGTTCGGCCGCCACAGAAGCTTCACTGGCCTGGGCTCCGGTGGCCTGACGCAACGCACACTCGGTGATGATCCCGGTATCAGGTTCCACGGCGACATGGGCCTTGAAGCCGTCCTGGCGGCGGTGCACGCTCTTGTGCGCGTGGCGGGTGTCGGGGTCGACGGTGGAGATGACACGGTCGGGGGCGACCCGCTGGGCGATGCGCCACTGCCCGTCGGTGCCGTCGGAGCCCTCGACGGGTTCGACGTCTTGGCCGGCGATCAGCGCCAACAACGCCACCGCTTCGGCGGCGCGGGCCCCGATCTCCTGGTCCGGGCAGATGACCGAGCAGCCGGTGCGCGTCGCCGACGAGCCCGTCAACGAGCTGATCCCGAGCCGCGTTATCGTTCCAGGCGATCGCGGGTTTACCCGGATCACCGTAGTCATGCGCGGTGCACTGGGCCTCGATGACCTGCGCCGCACCAGGTACCTCGCGGCCCACCCGCCGGATCGCCGCGATCAGCTGGGTGACGGTGTCCTGGGTCGCCACCGCATCGTCGAGCACCGTGGAATCCAGGGCCCGACGTGTTTTCTTGGCCAGCACCCCGGTCTCGGCCACCACGGCTTTGACCGCATCGAAGATCCGGTTCGGCTGCTCCGAGGCCGCCAGGCGGCGCCGCCAGTAGGTCAACGTAGTGGAGTGAAACGCCGGCGCGGTGACAGCCAGCCCGCACGCCGCCTTCCACCGCAGATCGAAAGTCACCGCCTCCACGGTCTCGTTATCCGACAAGCCGTGCAACGCCTGCAAAGTGATCCCCGAGGCCATCACCTCGGCCGGCACACTCGAACGGCCCCGCCGCGACGGAAACAGATCGGCGAACATCTCCTCGGGAAACAACGCCGACCGATGCGCAGCCAGGAACGCAAACACGCTGTCCGACTTCAACAGATGCCCGGCCACCGAGTGGCATCCAACAACTCACGCTGATCATCAGAGCGACCCTGCACCCACCAATTGTCCCCAAAACCCCCGGCATCAATTCAGCAGACTCCTAGCGCGCGAACAGCGCCCTCAAGAAGTACCCTGGCGCTGCGAATGGTAGCGCCACTAAACGCAAGTGAAAGGGTAGTTGCCTCCTACCCTTTGTGTTCGGAATAAATACGAAAGAGCCGTCATGCCGGAGTTCATTGCCCGCGAGATTATGACCCACAGCGAAGGGAATTCTACCGTCTACCATAGCTCGGATTTCGGCCGTGTCGATTTCGAGAAAAGCGCCCAGTCTCGCAAGTTCAACTGTTGGGTCAGCCATCAGCTTCTCGTATCGCACGTTTATCACACGGTCGGGAAACATTGCCTTAATCAGAAGGCCCAAAGCCATACCAACTGACCAAGCTGCGGCCATCATTATTAACACGAACGGGTAAGACTTCTCTGGATTGAACTGCCGCTTCAAGAACTTAAAGGGCGCACCCCGTTGCTTATGTCGATAATAGTGCGAGCCGAGTGAGGTAAGCAAAGAGCGGTGGAGGTGAATGACTTTGGCCTCCGCCTGAATCTTCAGTATCATGAGCGCTCGCGAATATTCTTTATTACTATCCAGTACGCATGAGGCATCCGCTACGTCGCCGATCGCTGTAACGAGGGCGATTTGCCGATCGGCATACTTAGATTCAACACTACCCGGTCGATTGAGAAACCTGCCCGCAAAAAGCCGACGAACGAACTTTCGAGCGTCCGACTCTTCGTATAGCCACGCACCGTCCTCCCACAAGTCCCGACCCTCCGAGAGAGCAGCATATCTCTGAGCAACCGCAACCCAGAAAGCGCTCTCGCCTGCCGCGATACCGTTGCCACAAACTTCTCCACGGCCACGGGAAAGGCCAGTGACCAGTTCTCCCACGCTCTCCACACCAGGCGCACTGCCGAGCATGACGTCAAGAAATGTTGAACCGCTGTATCTGCGCCCCGCGATATATATCATTCGTGGAGTGGCCACCTAATCCCCCATTCTCATCGATCCGCTGGTCGGAACCGACGGTAATCGTAACCATCTTGCCAAGTTGGCGCCTTCGCCACCACCCACGGCTCGGCCGGCAGCTGAAACCTGGAGATTTAATCTCATATGCAGTTGTTGCAAGATTGGGCTGCTCGTTCCCTGTCTTTCAAATCTCTTAGCCTAATCGCCTTGACGCTGTTCAAGCTTTTCTTGGGAATCCAGGCAGTATTAGCACACCACGCACCCTCCACAGATAAAGGATGAGGCCGACGTACATTAATGCTGTGCCTCCGCCGTAAGCAAAAGCCAATGCATTGACACCACCCAGATCGGCCGCTACGGTCTGGGCGCCCATACCCCCTACAACCGCAACGATTTGTGCCAATAATACTACGCGTGCATGCCCAGACATCTTTAAAACCTCATCGATAGGAACACTCGATCCGATCGTAGCGACCAACATTAAAGCGGTCACTACCGAAACCGTGGTGTACTCGGGACCAAAAATCCAGGGAATGACGCTAGGGCCTACAACGAGCACTCCACAAAGGCCGAAAAGCGCGAAAGTAAAGGCTAGCCCTCCTATCTTAGACGCACGCTTTTCAATTTTCTTCCAATCACCCAAGGCTGCGTCTCGAGCAAGTGTCGGACGCAAAGAAAATCTCACGGCCGCATTTAACGCACCGACAACACCCGCCAGTCTCGAAGCAAGCCCAACTACCGCCGCATCCGCCGCGCCGAGCGTAAAGCCCGCAATCCACACCGGCACCCAGGCTATACAGTTCATTACGACTCGATTCGCCGCCAAGGATAATCCCTGATTCCAAGCCGCGCGTACATCACCGAATTTTGCAGTAGCCGAAATGGTACGTTTGCCTGCGACACGCCAAGCTACGAGTGCGCAGGCCGAGGCAGAGGTCAACGTACCGAGTGCGAGCGCGAGAATTACAGATTGCAACTCATCTAGCTTGAGAATTACAATTGCTGGGATGGTTATTATTAATTGGCCTGTGTTAGCTGCAGAATAGTAGATTGACGTACCTAAACTGCCGCGACCAGTTGCCACTACAGCTTGGGCCGCTATAAAAATGACACCATATGCGGTCCAGCACAAAGCAGCGGTGGCCCCAATAGACCATGAATCTACATACACTGCTGTTGCAACAAAGAATACGCCCGTACAAAGAGGCACGGTCGCGACTGAAACGACGAATCCGTTACGCAATAAGGCGGCTGCTGCTTCGTGGGCACCTTTAGCACCTAATACTGGGCAATACTTCACCAGGCCGTCCGGCAAGCCGAAACCAGCAAAGTACATCGTAGCGGAAACAGCTCCCACGATCACGAAATATCGGCCTGCGTCCGCTTGGTCGAGTGTGCGTGTGACGATCGCCACTAGTAGGAGCTGCACAAGAATGCTTCCATATCGCGACACAATTGGAACGCCGAACTTGCGCATACAGCTACCCCGACCCTCGTCAACAAACTACCGCGGTGTACTTCTCGAACACTACGCCGGACCCCTTGCAAACGCGTCCAGCTTGTTGGGCTGTGCTTGCTAAGCTCCTATGTCGAGCCTTTACACCCTCCTAACTTGTCGAGACCAATCACCCTTAGCCCAAGCCGAATGGGCGCTACTCGAAATCTGAATCGACCGATCCTCCGCGTTAACCAATTACGGGTACTTGTCTGCCAAAGAGTTGTCTGCCAAAGAGGCGGCGAATCCTCGGACAAACTTCAGCCGCGAGGTAATGTAAGGTGCGCCTATACGATGGACCCTGTCAGACCCCCACCATGTTGCGATCGTGGCACCGAATGCGAACGATGGATGTGGGCCGCGCCAAAACATTCTTCTGACTTGAAAGCAAACTTATTCGACCGCCGTCCCGAGTTGCCGCCACTCACCCCTCGCATATAGCCCGGTTGGGTTGCACCACGAATCTCAGCCTTGAGGCCAACCTACGCCAAAGGCGTGAAATCGGTCCGATTGACCCAGGTTAGATTTCCAGACTGACGGTTGGGGCGTGCTGCACTTCCGCTGCGAGCCTCGGCTCAATCTGCAAAGTTACCACCCCATCCTCCGCAGCTAACGTTAATCGGCTCGCCGCTACCTTTTCCATCGGGCCAAGTGGATAGCTCCACGCAGAATGGAGATCTACAAACACTCCGCGACGGACCGTCACGACGGCGTACGTGCCGTCCAGATGGTGCATGAGGAACCGACTGGCTGACTCTTGCAGGACATCCCAATCCCCGGCGATGAGCATGGAGGTGACACCCTGCCGGCCCGAAAGGCCTGACCACCGATCATCAATGACTGTTCGTCCACTCTCTTCTATTGCTACTTCGCGACGGGCCGTAATTCCCCAAGGTAGATAGCCATCGCATTGACCTCGTAAGACGGCCGTGCCCGCACTGGACAACGACACCTCCTCAAACGCTGCCGTTCCACGCCTGCCCACACGCCAGGCACCGAAGAACTCAGCGGGCTCGCAGCCAAACACAGTAGGGCCATTGTGGGCCGAAGCCGAACGTGTCCACGTGCGGCGCTCATCGGGCGAAATCGACGCAACGCCGGGGTCAACAATGAGCCGATGACCACCAACGCTGGCCTCGATTGATAGAAAGTCCGCGTGGCCGTGACCGATCACTGCGTCCGGCCCCATCGGACCAGCATCCATAATCACCACCATCGGGCCACGAGACACCCTGGTGTAGCCCCCGTAGGGCAGCGAAATGATGGCAGGCGTCGATGCTGGCCTCCAACCTACCGCTTTCGGTGATGGCGCATCTCGCCAAGCCGCATCGTTGAAAATTGCAATCTCGCCATCTGGATGCACGACCGTGTATAACGCCGTCTTCATGCGCTGCGACAGGTCTGACAGCAGGCCAGATTCTCCTCGTGAAACGGCGAGCAGTGCTTTGGTTGCATCGAGCAGCACCAGCATGTGGATGTGGTAGCTAGGCGAACGCTCTGCCCACATTCCGTCTGGGAGCACGCAGTTTGACATTGTGTCAATGAAGTTCTCTATACACTTTTCGAATTCCTTAGCCTTGCCCTGAACGAACAATCCAATCGCTAACCCGATTTCGGTTGTTGCGGCATGGTTGAATCCCAGATATCGCTCGACTGTCAATTTTAGGATCTCAGCCGAGCGCCATAAGTGCGCATATATAATTTCCATGTCTGAACGGTGAGCGACCATCACAGATTGCGGCACCAATGCAACAGCAGTGGAAAGCGCCAACACCCGCGATGCCACCGCTATAGGGGACCAATGAAATCGCTGAAGTTCGGAACGATCCGCGTCGAGCTGTGCATCTAGCGCATCTAGCATCACTGCAACTGTACGCAAACCGCGATCCGCATCCTGCCCAAGTAACGGAATGGCGAAGCAAAAATACGCTAAATCATGGTGCCAGCGGCTGTACTTGGGATGCGCCAACACGCCACCGCCCCACTGGACAGCGGCCGGACTACCGAAATCAAATGAGACGCCATTCGATATGAATTCGCCGTGATGCAATTTTTGGCAATCGCTCGAGAACCGATCGCCGCACACCCTATAAACCTCGGCAAAGGCGGCTAACTCTGGGCTCCCCATCGGTGAGGACCAATCAGGCGCTTTAGGCGACTGGGCGAATGCGGCTCGCAAAAGCCAGGTACGCCCGATCACTAAATGTATAAGCTTGCCAATAATCATCTTGGGCGGCAAATACCGCACGTACCTCCACAACTTTGGCAGATGGTAGATCCTCATATGGGCCTCAAAATTTCACGTCGCTGTCAGCTTTTAGGCGGTAACCGATGTAGCGGGTTGTTAGACAAATAATCATCCCCGGCGACTTCAAATGACGTCATCCTGATTTTGAGGGCGTCTCTGGTGCTTACGTCGACGTTGCAGTTGATGATCGTGATCGAAACAGGAATTCAACGCGTCAACTGACCGGAAGACTACGTCAGGCGGTTCTGAGATTGAAATCACTCCCTCACTACGTGAGCTGCAATCGAGGAAGGCGAAAATCCGCACCAAGTCGAGTCGGCGTGACAACGTTGACGTTTAAACGTAGCGAGCCTTTGAGTCGGTCACAACTGGCGGCGTCGTCTGCCAGTCGGCTGGGGACGGTCGGCTCTCGAGTCCCCGACCTTCGGTGTTGTGGAACTGCCGTCGTGCGCTACCGGCCTTTGGGACGTCTGGCGATCAGTGCGAGGCTGGGGCTTTCCGTCCTCGCTCTCATACTTATAGCTGTACCCGTAATAGCTATAGGAAGCTGAGCCTCGTGTAGGCATCATGGTGAAGACCGCACCTAGCAACGGCGCTCCAACGCTCTGAAGGCTGTCAACAGCGTGGGAAAGCTGTTCACGCTTTGTCTGCCCATAGCGAGCCATAATAAGCACGCCATCCGAGCCGGCGGCCAGAATTGCCGCGTCGGTAACGGCGAGTAGCGGAGTCGAATCAACGACGACGTAGTCAAACCGTCCTCGCAGTTCGCTCAGAAGGTTTCTCGCAGACTGCGACCCAAGTAGTTCGCTCGGGTTCGGTGGTATAGCTCCAGATGTGAGTACCGTCAGGCCGGCAAAGCGGGTCTTCTGCAGTGCCTCATCGAGTGTCGCCCCCCCACTGAGAACCGTGCTGAATCCCACGGACCCAATAAGATCTAGATATTTGTGCAACATTGGCCTACGCAGATCCCCATCCACGAGGGCCACGCTGTGTTCTGCCTCTGCTAACGCAAGCGCGATATTGATCGCGGTTGTGGACTTTCCCTCGGAAGGCACCGAGCTGGTTACTACTATTACCCGTGGCGGATTGTCCACCGCTAAGAACTGCAGATTCGTTCGGAGTTTCCTGAATGCCTCGGCAATGCCTGAGTTGTCAGTTTCGTAAGCAATCGCGGCCTGCTTGCGCCGTTCCTTATCAAGTGGAACAGTGCCCACGACAGCCGCCCCAGTCAATTCTTCCAGAGTTTCGCGGCGCTTTACAGTGTTGTCAAGAACATCGCGGAGAATGGCCAGACCAACACCCAACATGATCCCCAACGCGAGTCCTGTAGCAATATTTCTTGCGGTCTCGGGGACGACCGGATCACTAGGTATTGATGCGCGCTGTTCGACGACAACCCGGGAGTCAGGGGCTGCACCGTTCTCTGGAGTCTCAAGCTCACGCACCATGGCGACGAACTCGTCGGATAAGGTGTTGGCGATATCGCGCGCTCGGACAGGTGAGCTGTCGAGAACGCTTACGTCAATCAGGACCGTATCTCGCTTTGCGCTGGCTGTGACATTGTCTTGCATTTGTTGCGACGACATGTCCAGCCCCAACTTGTCGATAGTGCGCTGAGCGACTGTTTGCCCCATCAGTAGCTCCGCGTACGAGATGACACGTTCTTGTGAGAATCGACTTCCTTGATAAATATCGCTAGCCGACGGTCCGGAAGTTGTTGAAACGAACAGTCTTGTCGAGGCCTGATACATCGGCGTTGTCAGAAGCGAGAGCGCAACCGCTCCCAGCACCACGATCAGAGTCGTCACGCACACGGTGATCCACCGAGAACGCAACACCTTCACAAAATCTCTGAGATTCATCGCCTACCCCCTAACGCTGCAGACAGCGCACTTATTACTCTGCGCATTCGGGCACCATGACTTTCGGTTCCACATTGTCGAGCAATGGTTGAGATGGTGTACGGGGGGCTCCTGGCGCTGTTGGCTCTGATAACTGAAAACTGATATTTGCAGACTGACCTGGCGGAATAATAGCTTGCACCTCAAAAACAGGGTGTCCGCGTTCAGTATTAAGGATCGCAGGCACACGCTCGCCATTCAGAAGCGCACTCGCCAACTCCGCACCTTTAGTGCCGTAGAGACGTACAGAGGTTATATTAGTCCCCTTTGGGACTGCCATAAGCAATTCAGGGGATAGGCCTGCCGCAGACGCCACATAATCAGGCAAAGGCCCGTCTGGAACCGAGTTGGTCAACTGTACGTTAACCGTAGATGCTCGCGTCTCACCGCTGCAATCGTCTGCTGCGTACTCAATCTGCGCGTCGAGATAGTAATCAAGCTTATTTCCACCGAGATTATTCACAACCACAGCCGCGTACGGAGCATCGTCGCTTGGCAAAACGTGGGCCATAGGCGTCTGTTCTATTTGTTTTTGCTCGGCGGGAATCGAACTCCACACCGCAATGCGCCGTTCTCTGACTGCTTGTCCGAGCGCATCTAACAACTTCCTTGGTGACTTAACCGGGCCGGTCATCTTTGTAACGACAGCGTTCGCGATATCTTGTAGAAACTGTTGGCGAGCCGGTTGGTCTGTCGGGAAGCGAATATAGGCGGTCGACTCCGTCAATTCGACCACATTCTCTCTGGTGACTATCTCACCATCCGGCATTCTAACCGGGCCGACAGCGCCGAGGATGTAGCCTAATGCGACCGGATCAATCGCGATTACGCCGTCGACTTCCGTGCCAGTTTCCTCCGCCCACATTGCCCTCCATATTTGTGCTGCGTAAGGGAAATGCGGACTCAAGTTGCTATTGCGGATATCTGTAAACGGTTGCGCATATCCATACTGCTGGTCGTACTCAAGCCCCAATTCGATGGGCGCAACCGCGTCGGAGAGGTCGTCATTCGGCGCCAAGTCGTCAACAGACGGCGTTCCATTGTCGAACCGAAGAATTCCGTAGGCTCCAAGCAGGCCTCCGGTTCCACGCGCTTCGGCGTTAGTTTGAAATCCCATAAAGTAGGTACGCGGCCCGTCCGCGCCCATCATGGATGGCGCCAATCGCGCAGCCAGGGCTGCATTCTCGATAACAGAGGTGATGCTGGAAATCTGTGTTTGAAGCTGCGACCGTGCATCGCTCATGAGGGCGACGTACCGCGGATCCGTGATCGCGGCGGCGTCGCCGTTGAGCCGCATGGCGTTGGTGGATAATTCACTCAGCTGAGGCTCTTGCGCGCGCAGCAATTCGACGTCCACGCGACCGTCTCGGTAGAGCATGTCGGGGGCTATTGCGATTCCGACATCAGCCGCTGGGCGCAGAACGTCGGTGGCAAGGCCGAGGACCACTTCGGTGACCTGCTGGCCGGTTTTGAACGGGCTGCCGAGCCACGGCACGCCGGCGGCGATGTTCCAGGCGAGGGAGTGGGTTGCGTCGCGGGCCGCCTGCGCACGGATGAGTGCATTATCCGCGGACTCCGAAGCTGCCTGCGCATTTCCCTCCAGCAGAGCTTCTTTGGCGTCCTGAGCACTGTTACGAGCTTGCTCTAGATTCGACTTCGCCTGAAAGGCGCCAATCGCTATCCAACAACCCAACCCGAGTAAGACGAGCACCAACACTGCTGCACCCCACACGAACCCAGGGCTACGTAGGATTCTCGGCGACCGTCGCTTTTCATCGTCGTGGTCATCGGGATTCTCGTCGTCCGATTGCCGTCGCGGAAAAAATCGCACTCACAATTCCCTGCGCAAGGTTAAAGCCTGCACGTCGGCTTTGCGACGTACAGGCTTCAACGCTATGAAATGATAGTTCGTATCAAGCGACCAACGAGAGTCAGCATGCACCCCGTGTGACTGTACCGTACGGGCCAGCAGAGATACCTTCACCATCCCGACATGCACTCAAAGAAAGCTGGCCAAATGCCGCACGCTGAGTCTGCAGCTGCGCAATCCGCCGATTGTAGAAGGGGGCAAAGATCGAGTCAGGGTTCCGCGCCAGCTTTGCTTCATAGATCGCGATGGTGGTATCGGTCCAAAAAGTAGCGCTGCGGGTAAATGTCGCCGCAAGCTGGACCGAGGTGACCTGGAAGAACCAAATGAAGTCGCCCGGAGCTGCGGCGAGGTCGCCCGCGACCTGATGCACCGGAGCGGCCGGAACTTGCACGGCCGGTGCGGCGTTAGCCGCGACGGGCGCGAGGGCGGCTGAGGTGCCTATTGCGAGTGCGGCGGCACCCACCTGAAATTTGGTTGCGATGGCGTTCATTTGTGTCCCCCCAAGAAGGTTCGGTCCCTTGATGTTGCTGAGAGCTTCTCAGACTCCAGGCGCCCTGTCAACCGCAATGGCCGCTTCTGCTGAAGTTTCTCCGCAAAATCCGAAAGACGGATGACCAGCAGGTCTTCGACTTCAGCTACGGCGTCAACCGCCGCGTTCGGGGCGCCGGACTCCAAGGTGTGCTTGTTTGCAACAAAAGATTCTTTAAGGTTTGCTGCAGCGGCCATGTACCGGCGAAATGTTCAGCAAGATGCGGTTCTATCGTTTGCGCGCCCGATGGCTGAAGCGTTAGACGCGGCAGCGCGATATGCCCTTGGGTTGCTTGTTCGGCACTGCGAAACTGGCGACGACGGGGGCGCACCATCATGCGCCACGACTTCTGATGCAGCGTGGTCAAGTCTGCTCGACCCGATTTTCTAAGGGTCCAATAAGGGCCACGCGCGACCCCCAAATGAGCCGCCGTTACCATCACCTCATGACCAGCGTGACTGAGCCTGCCGCCGAGCACGAGATCGACATCCACACCACCGCCGGGAAGCTTGCTGATCTGCGCAAGCGCGCCGAAGAGGCGCTGCATCCGGTCGGTGAGGCTGCCGTTGAGAAGGTGCACGCCAAGGGCAAGTTGACCGCCCGCGAACGCATCCTGGCGCTGTTGGATGAGGATTCCTTCGTCGAGCTCGACGCACTGGCCAAGCACCGCAGCAAGAATTTCGGGCTGGAGTCGAACCGCCCCACCGGCGACGGTGTGGTCACCGGCTACGGCACCATCGACGGTCGCGACGTGTGCGTGTTCAGCCAGGACGCCACCGTGTTCGGCGGCTCGCTGGGTGAGGTGTACGGCGAGAAGATCGTCAAGGTCCAAGAGTTGGCCATCAAGACCGGCCGGCCGCTGATCGGCATCAACGACGGCGCCGGCGCCCGCATCCAAGAGGGCGTGGTCTCCCTCGGCCTCTACAGCCGCATCTTCCACAACAACATCAAAGCCTCCGGCGTCATCCCGCAGATCTCGCTGATCATGGGCGCCGCGGCCGGCGGGCACGTCTACTCCCCCGCGCTGACCGACTTCGTGGTCATGGTCGATCAGACCAGCCAGATGTTCATCACCGGCCCCGACGTCATCAAGACCGTCACCGGTGAGGACGTCACCATGGAAGAGCTCGGCGGCGCCCACACCCACATGGCCAAGTCCGGCACCGTGCACTACGTCGCCTCCGGCGAACAGGACGCCCTGGAATGGGTGCGTGACCTGCTGTCCTACCTGCCGCCCAACAATTACGCCGAGCCGCCGCGCTACCCGGCGCCACATCCGGGCCCCATCGAGGAGAACCTCACCGATGAGGACCTCGAGCTCGACACGCTGATCCCGGACTCGCCGAACCAGCCGTACGACATGCACGAGGTCATCACCCGCATCCTCGACGACGACGAGTTCCTCGAAATCCAGGCCGGCTACGCCGGCAACATCCTCTGCGGCTACGGCCGCATCGACGGTCGCCCGGTCGGCATCGTGGCCAACCAGCCCACCCAGTTCGCCGGCTGCCTCGACATCGACGCCTCGGAGAAGGCCGCCCGGTTCGTGCGCACCTGCGACTGCTTCAACATCCCGATCGTCATGCTCGTCGACGTGCCCGGCTTCCTGCCCGGCACCGACCAAGAGTTCAACGGCATCATCCGGCGCGGCGCCAAGCTGCTCTACGCCTACGGCGAGGCCACCGTCGCCAAGGTCACCGTCATCACCCGCAAGGCCTACGGCGGCGCGTACTGCGTCATGGGATCCAAGGACATGGGCTGCGACGTCAACGTAGCCTGGCCGACCGCCCAGATCGCCGTCATGGGCGCTTCCGGCGCGGTGGGCTTCGTCTACCGCAAGCAGCTCAAGGAAGCCGCCGAAAACGGCGAAGATGTCGACGCGCTGCGCCTGCAACTGCAGCAAGAGTACGAGGACACCCTGGTCAACCCCTACATGGCCGCCGAGCGCGGCTACGTCGACGCGGTGATCCCGCCCTCGCACACCCGCGGCTACATCGGCACCGCGCTACGACTGCTGGAGCGCAAGATCACCCAGACCCCGCCCAAGAAGCACGGCAACATCCCACTCTGATCCCGCGCCCACTTAGACGGAACCGTCTGCCAGACAAGGACTGTGAGCCATGAGCCAGGACACCGACATCGCCGAGGTCTCCGACCCGCGGGACATGACGATCGACAACCCGCCCGCCCCGGAACCGCACTTCCAGATCCTCAAAGGCGACCCAAGCATGGAGGAGATCGCTGCGCTAGCAACCGTGCTCGCCAGCGCGGGAGGCGGCCATCACGAACCGGGCCCGCAGGAACTCAACCCGTGGGGACATCCGGTGGACAAGCTGCGCTACTCCTACGCCAGCTGGCAGCGGGTCACGCTGCTGGAACGCACACACATGCGGCGTTGATCATCTGTCTCGACGGAGCCTCAATGCCGCGCGGGATCTCGAATGCGGCATTTTGACGCGCTTCCGACTGAGAGACCCTAGTTCGCTGTCCGGGATGACGCTCTACCGAACCCTCGGTATTGCCAGCCGGCTCCGATCCATCTTGCGGGGTCGAGACAGTTCCTGCCATCGATCATCTTTCGCTGGCGGACGATCCCGGCAAGCTCGACGGGGTCGAGATTGCGGAATTCCTTCCACTCCGTCAGTACGACAACAACGTCGGCGTTGTCGCAGGCCTCAAGCGCCGACGTGGAGTAACCCAGCGTCGGGAACAGAGCCCGCGAATTGTCCATCGCTTTGGGGTCGTAGACGTTGACCGTAGCGCCCTGTAATTGCAGCTGGCCAGCGACATTGAGCGCCGGGGAGTCCCGGACGTCGTCGGAGTCGGGTTTGAACGCCGCTCCCAGCACGGCTACATGGGCACCGAGAAGTTCTCCACAACTCTGCTTGACCATCTCGACCATCTGGGTGCGGCGACGCATGTTGATGCTGTCGACCTCTCTGAGGAAGGTCAACGCCTGAGCGGCACCCATTTCGCCGGCACGAGCCATGAACGCACGGATGTCCTTCGGCAGGCAGCCGCCCCCGAACCCCAGACCGGCGTTGAGGAATGCGCGCCCAATCCGAGAGTCATAGCCCAAGGCGTCGGCCAGTTGTACGACGTCGGCACCTGCCGCCTCACATACTTCGGCGATCGCATTGATGAACGAGATTTTCGTCGCCAAGAAGGCGTTGGCGGCAGTCTTCGCAAGCTCGGCGGTGGCGAGGTCGGTCAGCAAGAACGGGACACCGTTGGCCAGAAGATCTGCATACACCTCGCGTGCAACCGCCTCGGCTCGACCGGCTCCATCGTCGGCAACGCCCACGACGAGGCGATCTGGCTCGAGGGTGTCCTTGATAGCGTGTCCCTCCCGGAGAAACTCGGGATTCCAGCCGAGCTCGAGGTCGTCGCCGACCGGCGACAGGCTACGGGCAAGTGCCCGCATCTCCTGCGCCGTTCCCACTGGCACCGTCGACTTTCCGAGAATGACTGCCGGCCTGTTGATCAACGGCGCGAGCAGTTTGATCACCGACTCAAGGGCCGACACGTCGGCCGCGAACTCACCACGCTTCTGGGGAGTGCCGACGGCGAGGAAGTGCACATCGGCGAACTCTGCCGCCTCCTCGTACGACGAGGTGAACTGGAGTCTTCCCGAAGCGACCATTTCTCGCGTCAGCTCTTCGAGCCCTGGCTCGTAGAACGGCATCTCACCGGATCGCAGCTTGCTGAGCTTCGCCTCGTCGATGTCGACACCCATGACCTCATGACCGAGGCGAGCCATGCACGCGGCATGGGTGGCGCCCAAATAGCCCGTTCCAACAACAGCCATTTTCATGCGAAAAGCCTCATTCCACCCCGATACCGCGCCCGCCGTGCGGCGCGAGAGACGATTTACTCCCCGACATAAGATAGCGGCAATCAGTGCTCCGCGAGCGCTAGGCCGATGCCCATCATCAGTCACCCGACGACCGGCTCCAGTTCAGTCATCTCAGTCCGGGGTCGCAACGCGACCTCTCAACGGAAGGAACCGTGGGTGTTGGTTGTCAGATCACCGAACCTCTGACGCTCAACAGCCGGAGGTGTTTGGCCGCCGTACCACCAAGATCACGCGCTTCGCCTTCTGCGAGATGTTCTGGCCACCGCGCGGAGCCTGGGCGCACACTTCCCAGTTGGTGTAATTGATGACCTCGCGTGCATCTTTTCTGTTGCGCAACTCGAGATCCAAGTCGACATCGCCGGTCACGCTCAACACAGAATTGATCGCCCGCTGAAGGATTTCCCCCCGCACATCCGGCATCTCCCACGGGCCGGGATTGCCCTCCTGGGCCGCCGCCGCGGGCGCTGCCACGGTGAGCATGCCACCAGCGGCCATGACTGCCGCCAACGCGATCTTCAACTGCTTGCGCATGAGAATCCCCTCCACGTCTGCTGTGAGCCCCCTGACGAACAGTAACCGAGTCAAACCACGACGACGGTAACAATCCGCTCACATCCGAGTTTGCTGGGCCCCACTGGGCCGCCGGATGCACCGAATCGTCGCACCATCGCGACAGTGATCCCGGCCACACAGAAATTTGCCAACTTTTCCAAACTGCGTTTTTCAGCGATGATTTGACGTACGTAGCATTTCTCAGCTGGGGGGCAACGATGACTACTACGCTGGATCGATACCGACATTCTGCTCGCCGACGCGATCGCAAAGCAGCAGAAGCAAACTTTCGTTTCGACCTTCAAGGTTTGCGAGCCGTGGCCATCGTCGCGGTGGTCGCTCACAGCCTGTGGGGGCAACCCGTCGGTGGCTTCGTCGGGATCGACATATTTCTAGTCCTGTCGGGTTACCTCGTCACGGCAGCGCTGTTGCGGGGCGGGAAACACAGCAAAACCATGGCGGTCGGGCACTTCCTCTGGGGCCGCACGCTGCGCATCGTCCCCGCCGCCACCGTCGTCCTGCTGCTGACCTACATCGCGGCGCTGCTGGTCCTCCCTCAGACTCGCGCCGAGCAGGTCGGCATCGACGCGGTGTTGGCCGCGGTCTTCGCCGCCAACTGGCACTTTGCCTTCCTCGGCGCCGACCAGTTCGCGGGCCCGATTTCGGCGTCACCGTTGCTGCACTTCTGGGCACTGTCGGTCGGTGAGCAGTTCTGGCTGGCGTGGCCGCTGGTGATCCTGGCCGCCGCGATGATCGCGGCCGCCCTCGCCTGGTCTCAGGCTCGCAAGACCGCCCTTGTGGCCGGGGCGGCCGGCATCCTGGTGGTCGCCTCGCTGGCGTGGTCGCTGTCCAGCTCGGCGAACGCACCGGACTGGGCCTACTTCAACACCTTCGCCCGCGTCTGGGAGCTCGGCGTCGGTGCACTGCTGGCCACCGCCGCCGGCTTCCTCGCCCGCACCCCGGCGCTCGTGAAGCCGCTGTTGTCCTGGGCTGGGGTGGCGATCATCGTCGCCAGCCTGTTCGTGATCAACGAGACCACCGTCGGCTACCCCGCCCCGTGGGCGCTGCTGCCGGTCGTCGGCGCCGCGCTGGTCATCGCCGCCGGCATCGGCGGCGAGCCGGCCTTCCAGCCGCTGCTGCGCAACCGCGTCAGCACCTACCTGGGCGACCTCGCGTTCGCGCTGTTCCTGGTGTACTGGCCGGTGATCGTGCTGCTCGCCGCGTTGATGCATGGCAGCGTCTACCACTACGCCAGCGTGCTGTGCCTGACGTTCGGGCTGGCGCTGCTGCTGCACCACGCGATCGAGAAGCCGCTGCGGCACGCCAGCCGGGAGAAGATCCGCGACGGCATGCGCGCGATGGAGCACGGCCTGCTGCACATCGAGCGCGCCACCAAGGTCGCGCTGGTGGCCGGTCTGGTGCTGGTGACGTTGGCCCTGGTTTCCTACGCGATGCGGCCCGATGCCCTGGAACCGGCCGCGGGCATCACGATCGTTCAGGCGCGCTGAAAGCTCAGCGTCTCGCCGCGCACCCCGCCCATCCACAGGTCCTGGCACGCCTCGGCCATCGCGGACAGGCCCTCGATGATCTCGCCGAACACGTTGCCCGGCACCCAGCCCTGGTCACCGTTGATCAGCAGGTTGTTGCGGCCGTAGAACAGCGCCAGGTCGACAATCGCGCCTTGGGTGCCGGTGCCGGTCGAATTCTCGTACCCGTAAGCCGGGTTGCCGAGCTGATCGGAGCTGAACGAAAACCAGCACAGGTCCCCGGGAATCGGTGTCACTGTGGTGTTCTCCAGCCCCGGGTCGGCCGCGGCGAACGCCGGCAGCAGCGTGTAGATCTCGTTGCGGGCGTACTTGCCGTGAAACACCGGCGCGGAGAGCGGACCGTCGGCCAGCGCGTCCCACACCGCCGCGCACGTCCGCGGGGCGGCCTCGTCAAGCAGCCGCGCCGGGCAGCTCACCCCTCGCTTGTCCAACGAGACGGTGATCAGTCTGCTCACGAAATGTCCTCCTGCGTCATCAGTGTGGGGGTGCGTCGGTGCCAGTCGGTCACCGATTGGTAGGCCTGTCCGACTCGCAGCACCGTCGCATCGGCGTGGCGGGCCGCGACGATCTGCAGCCCGACCGGCAGACCGGCAGCGGTGAACCCGCACGGCACGCTCAGCGCCGGCTGCTGGGTCATGTTGAACGGATATGTGTAGGGCGTCCAGCTGGTCCAGTCCGGTGACGGTGACCCGTCCGGCACATCCTGGCCCACCGGGAACGCCGGCAGCGGCAGCGTCGGGGTGATCAGCACGTCGTAGTCCTGGTGGAAGCGACCCATCAACTGGCCCAGCCGCATTCGCACCGCCATCGCGTCCAGGTAGTCCGACGCCGAGCAGCGCGACCCGGCCGCCGCGGTGCGAAGCAGCCCGGGATCGGCGCGGCCGGTCAGCTCGGCCAGCGACCCGTAGGGTTCGAGCACCTTGGCCTCCCCGGAGAACCACAGCACGTGGAACGCGTCGACGGGGTCGCTGAACCCGGGGTCGACCTCGTCGACGATCGCGCCCGCCTCGGCCAGCGCCGCCACGGCCGCGCGCACCGCGGCGTCGACGTCGGGATCGTTGTACACGTAGCCGAGATCCGGGGAGAACCCGATGCGCAGCCCCGCCACGCCGGTGTCGAGGCCGTCGAGGAACGAGCGCGTCGGGGTCGGCATCGCCGCCCAGTCGCGGGCGTCGAAGCCGGTGATCACATCCATCAGCGCCGCGGTGTCGCGCACGGTGCGGGTCATCGGGCCCGAATGCGCCAGCGTGCCGAACGGGCTCGGCGGGTAGTGCGGGATCAACCCGAACGTGGGTTTGAGCGCGACGGTGCCGGTGAAGCCGGCCGGAATCCGCACGGAGCCACCGCCGTCGGTGCCCACCGACCACGGGCCCATGCCCAGCCCGACCGCCGCGGCGCTGCCGCCGCTGGAACCGCCGGCCGTCGTCGCCGGGTTCCACGGGTTACCGGTCGGCCCGAACGCGATCGAGTCGGTGACGCCCTTCCACGCGTACTCCGGGGTGGTGGTCTTACCCAGGATCACCGCGCCGGTTTCGCGCAGCCGCGCCACGCACGGGGCGTCCTCGTCCCACGGGCCGGCGGTGTCGACCAGCGCGCTGCCCCGCAGCGTCGGCCAGCCGCGGGTCAGGAAGATGTCCTTGATCGACGTCGGCACCCCGTCGCCCGGGCCCAGCGGTTCCCCGGCGTGCCAACGCGCTTCGGACTCCTTGGCCGCCGCGAGGGCGCCCTCGGGGTCGACGAGGACAAACGCGTTGACCGCGTCGTCGTAGGCCTCGATCGCGTCGAGTGCGGCCTGGGTGGCCTCCACCGGGGAGATGCTCTTGTCCCGGTAGCCGGCAACGAGTTCGGTCGCTTCGGGCATCGACGCGTCCGACATCACTGCCCTCCCGGGATGTAGCCCAGCTTCTTGTCCACCACGTTGTGCAGGCCCTCCCCGGCCAGCCAGCGCCGCGCATTGGTCGCGAACTGTGCGGCCAGCTCGTCGCGCCACCCGACGACGTCGGCGGACATGTGCGCGGTGATCGTCACGTTCGGCGCGTCCCACAGCGGATGATCCGGTGGCAGCGGTTCGGTGTCGAACACATCCAGTGTGGCACCACCGATCTGGTGGGTGGTCAGCGCGTCGAGCAGGGCAACCTCGTCGACCATCGGGCCGCGGGCGATGTTGACCAGATGCGCGTCGGGTTTCATCGCGGCCAATACCGTGGCGTCGACCAGACCGCGGGTCGCGTCGGTCAGCGGGGCGGCCAGGATCAGGTGATCGGCCCACCGGGCATGCGTGGAAAGCTCTGCGCTGGAGACGATCTCGCCGAAATCGGGGTCGTCGGTGGCGGTGTGCCGGCCGGCGCCGCGCACGTCCAGCCCGGCCGCGCGCAGCAGCTTGGCGATCTCGCGGCCGATGCCGCCGGTGCCGACGACCAGCGCGGTGGCGCCGGTGATGCTGCGGGTCTCGCGGTGGCGCCACTCGTGGCGGGCCTGCAACGCGAAACTGGTGCGGGCGTCCTTGGCGTGCGCGATCACCGCGCCCAGCACGAACTCGGCGAGCGGCCGGTCGAACACCCCGCGGGCATTGGTCACCACGACCGCGGAATCCCGTAGCTCGTCGAACAACAACGTGTCCACGCCGGCGGCGGTGATGTGGATCCACTCCAGTGCGTCGGCGTCCTTCCACACGTCGCGCACGGCGGTCGAGAAGAAGTCCCACAGCAGCAGCCCCTGGGCCCCGCGGACCGCGTCGGCCAGGCCGGCGGCGTCGCAGAACCGGAAGTCGACGGGCAGGTCTTCGAGACCAGGCGGGCGGTCATCTGGTTTCGCGCACAACACCGCGACAACCGGGCGAAATCCAGGCATTGGGCACAGGTTAGGAATCAGATGGTCCGATTGTCAACAATCGACTTGCGGCGTGTGCTAAGTGGCCCCACACTGTGCCAATGAACCCGTCGCCACCTCTGCAGCAAGCCGGTATCGGCGTTGTAGTGCCCTACGATTTCGCGCTGGATCGCGAACTCTGGCGGTGGCTTCCCAATGACGTGAGCCTCCACATCACCCGACTGCCCTTCGCCCCCATGCCGGCCACCATGGAGATGGCCGTGCACATCTCCGACCCCGAACACGCAGCGCAGTGTGTCACCGACGTCTCGGCGGTCGGCCCGCTGGTCACCGCGTATGCCTGCACATCGGGCAGCTTCGTCGGCGGACCGCTGGCCGAGCAGGCCCTGGTCGAGGCGATGCTGGCGGCAGGGTCGCCGCTGGCGTTGACCACCAGCGGCGCCCTGCTCTCGGCGTTGCGCTACCTCGGCTACACCCGCGTCGCCACGGCCACCCCGTACACCGCCGACCTGACCGTCGGATTGACGGCGTTCCTGGGTGAGTCGGGCATCGAGGTGACCGCGGCCGCCGGGCTGGGCCTGACGTCCGACATCTGGACGGTGCCGCACGACGTCACCGCCCAGCTGGTCCGCGAGACCGACACCGAGGACGCGCAGGCGGTGTTCATTAGCTGCACCAACCTGCCGACCTACGACGTGATCGCCGACCTGGAACACGAACTCGGCAAGCCGGTGCTGACCGCCAACCAGGTCACCATGTGGCATTCGTTGAGCCTGATCGGCCGCAAGGCGGTCGGGCCGGGTCAGCAGCTGATGGAGCGGTAGAGCCCTCGGCCGTCGCACCTGTCGACTGGGAGCCCAGATTGCGCCCAGGGCTGCGGGAACTCCTTCAGGACAGCCGCTACGACAATCTCGAAGCATCTCGGCGGCACCGAACTCAGAGTCCGCGCGCCAGCAACTCGGCCAGGTGCACCGCGCGCCTTTCGGTGCCCTGAGCGATCTGGGTGCGGCAGCTGAACCCGTCGGCGACCACGGCCGTGTCCGGTGCGGCGTTGCGCACCGCGGGCAGCAGCACCCGCTCCCCCACCTGCTGTGACACCTCGTAGTGGCCGCGCTCGAAGCCGAAATTGCCCGCCAGGCCACAGCATCCGGAGTCCGGGATGTCGGCGGCGATGCCGGCCTTGGCCATCAGCGTGCGGTCGGCGTCGAAGCCCAGCACGGCGTGCTGGTGACAGTGCGTCTGCACCAGTGCCTGCGCATCGAGCTGCGGCGGCTGCCAGCCGGAGGCGAGGACGAACTCGGCGAACGTGTGCGTGGTCTCGGCGGCCTGGGCGGCGCGGGGGTCATCCGGTAGCAGTTCATGCGCGTCGCGGCGCAGCACCGCGGTGCAGCTGGGCTCCAGCCCGACGATCGGGGTGCCGGCGGCCAGGTGCGGCGCGAGCGCGGACAGCGACGCGGTCAGCCGCTTCTTCGCCGCGTTGAGCTGCCCGGTCGAAATCCAGGTCAGCCCGCAGCACACCGGCCGCTCGGGCAGCACCACCTGATAGCCGGCCGCCTCGAGCACCGCGACGGCGGCCTGACCGACCTGCGGGGCAAGGTGATTGGTGAAGCTGTCCGGCCACAGCAGCACCTGCCCCTTCGGCCCGGCGGTGACCGGGCGGGCGGCGAACCACGACGTGAACGTCTGCTCGGCGAACTGCGGGATCTCGCGTTCGTCGGCGATGCCGCCGAGGCGTTTGACCAGCGGGCCGCGCGCCAGCCGGTTGGCGAGCTTCGGCGCCTTGGCCGCGACCCGCGACCACAGCGGCAGCCACCCCATCGACCAGTGCGACAGCGGCCGCGCCCACGGCCGGCCCTGGTAGTGGTGGTGGGTGAATTCCGCCTTGTAGGTGGCCATGTCGACGTTGACCGGGCAGTCCGACAGACATCCCTTGCACGACAGGCACAGATCGAGCGCGTCGCGCACCTCGGTGGAGCGCCACCCGTCGGTCACGACGTCGCCCTGGAGCATCTCCCACAGCAGATGCGCGCGCCCGCGAGTGGAGTGCTGCTCCTCGCGGGTGGCCTGATAGCTCGGGCACATCACCCCGCCGCTGGTCTGACGACACTTGCCGATGCCCACACAACGGCGCTGCGCCTGCGCGAAGTCGCCGTGATCGTCCGGATAGGCAAACAGCGTGAACGGCTTTCGCTGCAGCGGCGCCTGATGGCGGATGTCGGCGTCCAGCGGCGGCGGATCCACCACCACCCCGGGGTTGAGCACCCGGCGCGGATCCCAGATGTCCTTCATGCCGGCCATCAACGCCAGCCCGTCGGCGCCGTACATCCGGTCCAGCAGCTCCGAGCGGGCCCGGCCGTCGCCGTGCTCCCCGGACACCGAACCGCCCAGCGACACCACCAGATCGGTGGCCTCCTCGACGAACGCCCGGTAGGCGCGGATGCCGTCGGCGGAGAGCAGGTCGAAGTCGATGCGCATGTGCATGCAGCCCTCGCCGAAGTGGCCGTAGGACGCCCCGGCCAGCCCGTAGCGGGCCATCAGCGCGTCCAGGCCGCGCAGGTAGTCGGCCAGCCGGTGCGGCGGCACCGCGGCGTCCTCCCAGCCGCCCCACGCCTCGGCACCGTCGGCGCGGCGGGTGGCCAGCCCGGCGGCGTCGGTACGACACCGCCACAACACCGCCTGCGCGGCCGGCTCGGTGACCAGCGACGCCGTGGCCGGCGAGCCCGAATCCTTCAGCGCCACCAGCATCTTCTCGGCGGCCATGGTCGCCGCCATCAGATCCTCACCGCCCATCTCGACCAGCACCCAGGCGCGCCCGGCGGGCAGCCCGGCGTCGATCGCGGCGCGACGCACCTCGCCGGGCAGCCGGTCGACGAGCTGATCGTTGATCGACTCCATCGTCAGCGGGCTGTGCGCCAGCACAGTCGGCACGCATTCGGCCGAGGCGATCGAATCGGCGAACCCCAGCACGCACAGCACCCGCGCCGCCGGCAGCGGGGTCAGCGCCACCGTCGCGCGCAGCGTCGCGGCGAACCCGCCCTCGCTGCCGCACAGCAGCGCGGCGACGTTGTAACCGCGCTCGGGCAGCAGCTCGTGCAGCGCGTAGCCGGAGATCTGGCGGGTGAACTGCCCGAAACGCCGCCGGATCACCGTCTCGTGCGCGTCGACGAATCCGGTCAGATGCCGGTGCAGCTCCCCCTCGGCACCCGGCAGTGCTGTCAACGCCTGGCGGTCGCCGTGGGAGGTGAACGTGGTGCGGGTGCCGTCGGCGAGCAGCACCTCCAGCGCGCGCACGTTGTCGGCGGTGGTGCCCCATGCCACCGAATGCGCGCCGCACGCGTTGTTGGCGATCATCCCGCCCAGAGTCGCGCGGCTGGCCGAGGACGGGTCGGCGCCGAACGCCAGCTGGTGCGGTTTGGCCGCGGCCAGCAGGTGGGTGAGCACCACCCCGGGTTCGACGAGCGCGGTGCGGGCGGTGGTGTCGATGTCGAGGATCTTGTTGACGTGGCGCGACGCGTCGATCACCACGCCGCCGATCGCGTTGCCCGCCATCGAGGTACCGCCGCCGCGCATCACGACCGGGGCTTGTGCTGCCGCCGTCAGCGCGACCGCGGCGGCCAGGTCGTCGACGTCTCTCGGCACCACGACCAGGTCCGGCACCACCCGGTAATTGGACGCGTCGGTGGCATACAGGGCCCGGGCGGACGCGTCGTCGTGCACCGCGCCGCGAACCTCGGAACGCAGCTGGGCCCCCAGCCGCCTGACGTCGTAGGTCGCGGGCGTTAACATTGTTGACAATCTACCTATCTGGGTGGCGGTCAGCCAAGGAGGTCCTCTATGCCAACGGTCGGTCTGCTCTACCCCGGACACAGCGCCGAAGACGATTTTCCCGCACTCGAAGAGCGCATCTGCGGTGCGGTGCGGTTGCCGGTGGTGATCACCTCCGTCGGCGAGGACGCCCACCGCGTCGACGCACTGCTCGACATCGGCAGCGACGCCCGCCTCGCCGACGGCGCCTCGCAGCTGTCCGGCGCGCAGCCGGACGCGGTGATGTGGGCGTGCACGTCGGGCAGCTTCGTGTTCGGCCCGCAGGGCGCCCGCGCGCAGGCCGCCGCCGTCGCCGACGCGGCCGGGGTGCCGGCGTCGTCGACGTCCATCGCGTTCGTCGACGCTTTGCGCCACCTCGGGATCCGACGCGTCGCGGTCGCCGCGTCCTACCCCGACGACGTCGCCCAGCATTTCGTCGGCTTCCTGACCGACGGCGGCGCCGAGGTGGTGTCGATGGGCAGCCACGGCATCTACACCGCCGCCGAGGTCGGCACGCTGGAACCGTCCCGCGTGGTGGACATGGTGACCGCCGCCGATCACCCCGACGCGGAGGCGGTGCTGGTGCCCGACACCGCGATGCACACGCTGGCGATCATCGACCAACTGGAAGCCGCCGTGGGCAAGCCGGTGCTGACCGCCAACCAGGTGACGGTGTGGAAGGGCCTGGAGCTGCTGGGGCCGGTACCCGACCTGCCCGGCCTGGGCGCGCTGTTCCGAGGTCGACGATGACCGGGCACATCGGGCCGCTGGTGCAGCGCTCGACGCCCAGCATCATCGCCGACAAGCTGCGCGCCGCGATCGGCTACGGCGAACTCAAGCCCGGCGAACAGCTGCTGGAGGCCGACCTGGCCCGCCAGCTCGGCGTCAGCCGCGGCCCGCTGCGCGAAGGCATGCAGCGGCTGACCCAGGAGGGGCTGCTGGTCGCGATCCGCAACCGCGGGCTGTTCGTCATCGACATGACCGCCGAGGACATCCGCGACATGTACATCGCGCGCGAGGCCATCGAACGCGCCGCCGCGCGCGCCATCGTGGTGTCCGGGGACTTCGTCGCCGCCGGGGATGCGCTGCTGGCCGTGGTGGACAAGATGGGCCGTGCGGCGTCGGCGGCCGAGATGAGCGAGCTCGACATCGAATTCCACGAGCTGCTGGTGTCGCTGTCGGGCAGCAAGCACCTGCGCCGCATGCACCAGACCGTCATCACCGAGACCCGCATGTGCATCCACTCCCTCGACGACTCCTACGCCAAGTCCGACTTCCGCGAGGAGGAGCACCGCACGCTGGCCACGGCTGTCCGCTCCGGCGATCCCGAGCTGACCGACCGGCTGATGGTCGCCCACATGGACGACGCGCTGGCCCGGCTTCTGGAGGCGCCGGCGGAGGAGCCGGTGGAAGCGGTGGTGTCGTAGTTAGCACCTGGCGCAGCGCCGAGATTGGGCTCAGGGCTGTGAAATGTCGCGGATAGCAACCCTCAACGCAATGTCGGCGGCTCCGCCACACGTCTCCGCCGTTACATGTAACATCGCGGTATGCCACCCTCCCGGGAACGCGTTCGCCGGCATCGCGAGCGGTTGCGCCAGCAGGGCCTGCGGCCCATCCAGGTCTGGGTACCCGACGTCAACGCTCCAGAATTCATCCGCGAAGCGCACCGCCAGTCGACACTGGTTGCCGCCAGCGAAAGCGAGTCCGACGATCAAGCCTTCGTCGACGCCGTCTCCGCTGACTGGGATGACGCGTCGTAGCTGTGCGGCGAGGTGACATCTTCATCGCCGCAGCGCGCGGCGCCTACACCGGAAAACCACGGCCGGTCGTAGTAATTCAGGACGACCGGTTCGACGGCACCGCCTCAGTCACCGTGGTGCCGTTCACCACGGGCGACCTCGATGCGCCCTTGCTTCGCATCGCGGTACAGCCATCCGTTACCACCGGTCTGACTGAGACCAGCCGCCTGATGGTCGACAAGGTGACGACGGTGCCCCGCACCAGCCTGACGCAGCAGATCGGCCGCCTGACCGATCAAGACCTGGTCGGACTCGAGCGCGCGCTGCTGGTCTTCCTCGGTTTAGCGGGCTGAGTCGCCGAAATGGCCCAAAAGCCCGCCTTGGAAGCAGCTTCCACGTAGGCGGTGGCCGTGTGGCGCGGACTCTGACCGCGTCATCGGCACTGCTCAGAGATCCAGCACTCGCCGGAGCCCCCCGTCGACGCTGGCCATCAGGCTGGGGGGCACATCTCCGACTCGGTCGGTGAGGTCGGTTTTGTTCAACGTGATCAGGGCAGTCACGTTGACGACCGAATCGCGAGGCAGTCCCGTGACACTTCCCGGCAGAAACACGTTCCCGGGCATCGCCGCCAGCGCCGTGTTCGATGTGATCACCACGGCGAGAACGGTGGCAAGACGGCTCACGTTGTACGGCTCGGACTGAACAATGAGCACCGGGCGGCGCTTGGCGGGACGGCTGCCTGTCGGCGGCCCCAGGTCAGCCCAGTAGATGCCCCCGCGTTTGATCACCACTCATCAGCCGTGTCATGCAACACGCGATGCCCGGCTGCCACCGCATCGGCCACCTCTTCGTCGGGGCCGACGAGGCGTTCCAACGCACTGTTGATGTGCTCGGTCAGCGACAGAGCATCCAGTTCGTCGAGATATCTCTGCGCTGCCCGGGTGAAAAACTCGGATCGACTCATACCGAGGTCGTTGGCACGCCGGGTCACACGCTCGAACGTCTCGTCTGGCAGGGAGATGGCCGTCTTCATCAAGTGAGTATAACTCGGTATAACCACAGCCCGGTTCGTGCGTTGGGGCTGCGCTGGCTGCGGGGAAATGGGCCAAAACCCCGCAGTGACTGCAGTTTCAACGCAACTTGGCGTCACATCTTGATGCCGATGTACTTCGTCTCGAGGAACTCGTCGATGCCGACCGAGCCGCCCTCGCGGCCCAGCCCGGAGGCCTTCACCCCGCCGAACGGGGCGGCCGGGTTCGACACCACCCCCTGGTTCAACCCGACCATACCGGTCTCCAACGCCTCGGCCACCCGCAGCGCGCGACGCAGATCATTGGTGAACACGTAAGACACCAAACCGTATTCGGTGTCGTTGGCGGCCGCAATCACCTCCTCCTCGGTGTCGAACGGCGTCAGCGGCGCGACGGGCCCGAAGATCTCCTGATCACACATCTCCGCGTCGCGGGGCACCCCGGTCAGCACCGTCGGCGGATAGAAGAACCCGTCGCCGCCCGGGGCGGAGCCACCGGTCAGCACCGACGCCCCGCGTGAGACCGCGTCGGCGACCAGCGTCTCGACCTTCTGCAGCGCCGCGGCGTCGATCAGCGGGCCGACGTTGACGCCGTCCTCGGTGCCCGGGCCCACCTTCAACGCCGACATCTTCTCGGCCAGCCGGCGGCCGAACTCGTCAATCACCGAGGACTGCACATAGATGCGGTTGGCCGCGGTGCACGCCTCCCCCATGTTGCGCATCTTGGCCGCGATCGCGCCGTCGACCGCCTCGTCGAGGTCGGCGTCCTCGAACACCACGAACGGGGCGTTACCGCCCAACTCCAGGGAGGTGCGCAGGATCTTCTCGGCGCACTGCTCCAGGAGTTTCCGCCCGACGCCCGTGGACCCGGTGAAGGACAGTTTGCGGATCGACCCGGAGCGGATCATCGGCTCGATCACCGCGCCGGCGTCGGTGGTGGCAATGCAGTTGACCGCGCCCGGCGGCAGACCCGCCTCGACCAAAAGATCCATCAGCGCCAGCATCGACAGCGGGGTCTGCGGCGCCGGCTTGATGACACTGGTGCAGCCCGCCGCGATGGCCGGGCCGAGCTTGCGAGTGCCCATCGCCATCGGGAAGTTCCACGGCGTGATCAGCAGGCACGGACCGACGGGCTGGCGGGTGACCAGGAACCGCGCGCCGCCGGCGGGGGCGGTCTGATAGCCGCCGTCGATGCGGACCGCTTCACCGGCGAAGTGCCGGAAGAACTCTGCGGCATAGGCGATTTCGCCGCGAGCCTCCGCCAGCGGCTTGCCCATTTCCAGCGTCATCAGCAGCGCCAGGTCGTCGACGCGTTCGTGCAGCAGCTCGAATGCGCGGGTGAGGATGTCGGCGCGGTCGCGCGGGGACATCGCCGCGAACGCGGGCTGGGCGGCCACCGCGGCGTCCAGCGCGGCGCGGCCGTCCTCGGGCGAGGCGTCGGCGACCGTGCACAGCGTCTGCCCGGTGGCGGGGTTGACGACGTCGAATGTGCGCCCGCCGGTGGCGTCGACCCATTTCCCGTCGATGAACAGACCCTTCTCGACCGCCGCGACGACCCGTGCCTGGTCCACTGCACCACCCCTTCAAATCCGATGACCACGTCCGCTAGATTGTTGACAATCTACCCGTCGACAATCAAGGGACTCGCTGTGACCGCTCTTTCGCCCGTCCTCAAGCAAGCAACCGGCGTGCTGGCCGCCCGCGGTGAAGGCGCCGTGCTCTACGACGAGGACAACCGACGGTATCTCGACTTCACCGCCGGCATCGGCGTCACCAGCACCGGGCACTGCCATCCCCACGTCGTCGAGGCCGCTCAGCGCCAGGTCGGCACGCTGATCCACGCGCAGTACACCACCGTCATGCACCGTCCCCTGCTCGACCTCGTCGACCGCCTCGGTGAGGTGCTGCCCGCCGGGCTGGACCGGATGTTCTTCACGAACTCCGGCAGCGAGGCCGTCGAGGCCGCGCTGCGGCTGGCGCGCCAAGCCACCGGCCGGCCCAACGTCGTGGTGTTCCACGGCGGCTTCCACGGCCGCACCGTCGCCGCGGCGTCGATGACCACCTCGGGCACCAAGTTCCGGTCCGGTTTTGCGCCGATGATGGCCGGGGTGCACGTCGCCCCGTTCCCGGACCCGACGCACTACGGCTGGCCGGTCGAGCAGGCCACCGATTTCGCACTGGCCCAACTGGATTACCTGCTGCAGACCATGACCGCGCCCGCCGACACCGCGGCGTTCGTCGTCGAGCCGGTGCTGGGCGAGGGCGGCTACGTCCCGGCCAACGCCCGCTTCCTGGCCGGGCTGCGCGAGCGGGCCGACCAGCACGGCATCGTGCTGGTGATCGACGAGGTGCAGACAGGTGTCGGGCGCACCGGAAAGTTCTGGGGCCACGAGCACTTCGCCTCCGACGGGTTCGTCCGGCCCGACGTCCTGATCACCGCCAAGGGCCTCGCGTCCGGGTTCCCGCTGTCGGCGATCGCGGCCACCGACGAGCTGATGAGCAAGGCGTGGCCGGGCTCGCAGGGCGGCACCTACGGCGGCAACGCGGTGGCCTGCGCGGCGGCACTGGCGACACTGGACGTGATCCGCGACGAGAAACTCGTCGACAACGCCGCCGCCCGTGGCGACCAGCTTCGTCAGGGGCTGCAACTGGTCGCCGACAAGCACGACGCGATCACCGACGTGCGCGGCCTGGGCCTGATGCTCGGCAACGAATTCCGCGACGCCGCAGGCAAACCCGATGGCGCGGCCGCCGCGGCGGTGCAGCAGGAGGCCGCCCGTCGCGGCCTGCTGCTGTTGACCTGCGGAGCGTGGGGACAGGTGGTGCGGTTCATCCCCGCGCTGGTCGTCGACGCCGATCAGGTCGACGAGGCGGTCGGCATCTGGGCCGACGCCGTCAACGCCGTCGGCTGAACGGAGCCACGCCGCTCGGCCAGCAGCGCAACGCCGTCAGCCGAGCTGCGCCGCTCGGCTCAGGACCGGCTGCCCGCCCCGACGAGCTCCAGTTGGGGCGGGGCTTCCGGGGTGCCCGGGATCTCGGTGCCGTTGATCGGGCACCGCGTGGTCTCGGGCACCTTCAGGAGCGCGATGGCACCGACGACGACGGCGATCATCATGTAGAACGCCGGCCACAGATTGTTGCCGGACTCGGCGACCAACCACTCGTTGACCGCCGGGGCGGTGCCGCCGAAGATCGACGTCGACACGTTGTAGGCGATGGCGAAGCCGGCGAAGCGCACCTGGGTCGGGAACATGGCCGGGAACATCGCCGAAATCGTCGCCAGCTGAGGCACATAGAGCAGACCCAGCACCGCGAAGCCGATGATCGCACCCACCACACCGGTGGACATCAGCATGAACATCGGCACCACCATGATGAACAGGCCGATCAGCGACACCCACCACAGCGGCTTTCGACCGACCCGGTCGGACAGATGCCCGGCGAACGGCACGAACACCATCATCGCCAGCATGCCGATGATCGGGACGACCAGCGACATGTCCGTCGACAGCCCGATACCCTGCTCGAGATAAGTAGGCATGTAGGACAGCAGCGTGTAGTTGACCACGTTGAGCGCGACCACCAGGCCGCCGAGCTTCAGGATCGGAGCCCAGTAGCGGGTGATGAGGTCCTTGAACTCCGACCCGATGTTCTCCTCTTCCTTGCCCTGCTCCTCCAGCTCCTTGAACACCGGGGTGTCCTCGAGCTTGGTCCTCAGATAGATGCCGACGATGCCCAGCGGCGCCGCGATCAGGAACGGGATGCGCCAGCCCCAGCTGCCCATCTGATCGTCGTTGAGCACCAGCGAGAAGCCCAGCATCAGCAGCGCACCGGCCGAGAAACCGGCCAGCGTGCCGAATTCCAGGAAGCTGCCCATGAATCCGCGGCGGCGCGGCGGGGCGTACTCGGCCATGAACGTGGCGGCACCGCCGTACTCACCGCCGGTGGAGAAGCCCTGGATCATCCGCAGGCCGATCATCAGCACCGGCGCCCAGAAGCCGATCATGTCGTAGGTGGGCACCAGGCCCACACAGAACGTCGCCGAGGCCATCAGCACGATCGTGATGGCCAAGATCTGGCGGCGGCCGAGCCGGTCACCGAGCGGGCCCCACACGAACCCGCCCAGCGGGCGGACCAGGAAGGACACCGCGAACGTCATCAACGCGAACAGCGTCGCCTCCGTGGTGTCGCCGGGGAAGATCGCCGCCGAGATGTAGGTGACGCCGTAGGCGTAAAGGCCGTAGTCGAACCATTCGGTGGCGTTACCGATCGCCGAGGCGGCGATGGCCTTCTTCAGTACCCCGGGCGGGGCCTCGTCAGCGGCGTCGGCGGTCGGGGACCTGTCGGGGCTACTCATGGGAAGCCTTCCTCAAATCAGGGTCGGCGTCGGAAGGCTGCTCCGCTGCAACGCCCGCGAGGGGACTCATTCCCGATCCGACACCCCAGGGTCAGCGGCTACTCAGTCAGCACACCGCTGACGCGGCAAGGGCTTTCTGTTATTTGGCTGTGAACACCGGCGCCGCGAACGACCTGTTCACGACTCCGACCCTGGCGGCTTACCCACAAGATCAGATCAGGAAACCCGGAGATTTCTGGGAATTGTTCAGCTCAGCTGGAGGGGCATTCGTCGAACGCCGGACGCTCCACCTTCAGCGTCACCGAGTACTTCGCCGTTTCGGCGCCGGGCGCGGGCGACTGCCCGCACACCATCCAGTTCTCGTCGTTGTAGACCGCCAGGTGACCGGCGTCGACGTAGTTGACCTTCACCTGCTTGCCGCCCGTGGCCGACAGGATGGACTGCAGCGCAGGGTGCAGAATCATGCCCTTCACATCCGGCATCTCCCAGGTGGACTGGGCGCCGCCGGCGGCAGGATCACCCTTGGCGGCCATCGCCGGGCTCGCCGTCACCACCGCGCCCATCACGCACACCGCCGACACCGCCGCGACCAGGTTCTTGTTCATCGTCTGCCCATCCCCTTCAGGGAGTAAGAGAAGCTCATTGCCTTGACTGAAGCTCACAGCCGCGCGACGCTGCCCAGCACGCTTGTGATCTTGAGATTAAGGCCGCGACCAGCAAAAAGCCGGCGACCCCAGCGAACCGGCAGGAAGCCCCCAGCGGTCCACCAGCCACGCGGTGAGCGTGCTCACTTTCCGCAGCGGCACCGCAGGTCCCGGGCCTCGGATCCGCACGGCCCCGACGGTAGGCTGGGCGCGTGCCGTTACCGCCTGATCCCAGCCCCGCCCTGCAGTCCTACGCCCACCCGGAACGTCTGGTCACCGCCGACTGGCTGTCCGGCAACCTCGGCCGACCCGGCCTGGCCATCGTCGAGTCCGACGAGGATGTGCTGCTCTACGACACCGGCCACATCCCCGGCGCCGTCAAGATCGACTGGCACACCGACCTCAACGACCCCGAGGTGCGCGACTACATCACCGGCGAGCAGTTCGCCGAGCTGATGAACCGCAAAGGCATCTCCCGCGAGGACACCGTCGTCATCTACGGCGACAAGAGCAACTGGTGGGCCGCCTACGCGCTGTGGGTGTTCACCCTGTTCGGCCACCCCGACGTGCGCCTGCTCGACGGCGGACGCAACCTGTGGATCTCCGACGGCCGCGACACCACCCTCGACGTGCCGTCCAAGCAGACCACCGGCTACCCGGTCGTCGAACGCAACGACGCCCCGATCCGTGCGTTCAAAGAAGACGTGCTCGCCATCCTGGGCAAGCAGCCCCTGATCGACGTCCGCTCGCCCCAGGAGTACACCGGCGAACGCACCCACATGCCCGACTACCCCGAAGAAGGCGCGCTGCGCGGCGGCCACATCCCGACCGCCGTGTCGATCCCGTGGGCCAAGGCCGCCCAGGACAACGGTAAGTTCCGGTCCCGCGCCGAACTCGACGAGCTCTACGGACAGTTCGCCCCGTCCGGCGGCACCGACTCCGGCGTCATCGCCTACTGCCGCATCGGGGAACGCTCGAGCCACACCTGGTTCGTGCTGACCCATCTGCTCGGCATGGAAGGCGTGCGCAACTACGACGGCTCGTGGACCGAATGGGGCAACGCCGTGCGGGTGCCCGTGACCACCGGATCCGATCCGGGGGATGCGCCCGGCGCCTCATGAGCATGCCCGCGGCCCTGGCCGAGGTCGTCTCGGACTTCCAGGAGGTGGACGGGCAGGACAAGCTCGCCCTGCTGCTGGAGTTCGCCGATGAGCTGCCCGCCCTGCCCGCCGACCTCGAGGAGGCGGCGATGGAACCGGTGCCCGAATGCCAGTCGCCGCTGTTCCTGCATGTCGACGCCGAGGACCGCAGCGCGGTGCGGCTGCACTTCAGTGCGCCGGCCGAGGCACCGACGACCCGCGGGTTCGCCGCCATACTGGCCGCCGGCCTGGACGGGCAGTCGGCCGAGGACATCCTCGCCGTGCCCGACGACTTCTACACCGACCTCGGGCTAGCGGCACTGATCAGCCCGCTGCGGTTGCGGGGCATGTCGGCGATGCTGGCGCGCATCAAGAAGCGACTGCAGTAGCAGCGAACCGGTCCCTGATTGGGGGAAACGGCGCGGTCGTCAGACATGGCTGCGGGCGTGTTCGACCGCATCGTCGAGCGAGTCGATCAGATGGTTCTCGTGCCGCAGTGAGTCGATCACGCCGACGTTGGCCAGCAGAGCGCGGTGTTCGGGACGCACCCCCTTGATGATCACCGTGACGCCGCGCGATTCGAGTTCCTCGGCGATCTGCGCCAGCGTGTGCGCACCGGTGGCGTCGAGCATGCCCAGCTGCGACATCCGGATGATCACGACCTTCACGTCCGGATGCTCGGCGTCGGTGATGGTGTTCGAAATGCGCTCTGCCGAACCGAAGAACATCGCACCGTCGAGACGCAGCACGGCGATCTTCTCGTCGCCGGGGCGCGGCGGGCCGGGCAGCTCCTCGCGGGTGACGCTGCTGCGCCGGGCGACACTGCGCAGCGCGAAGACCGCCGCGACCACCACCCCGATCTGCACCGCTTCGATCAGGTCGAACCCGACGGTGATCACCGCGGTCAGCACGAACGTCACCGCGTCGGAGCGGGTCGAGACGAGGAGCCGGCCCACGGTGCGGACCGAGACCATGCGCACCGACGTCACCATCAGCACCGCGGCCAGCGCCGTCAGGGGTATCGCGGCGACAGGGCCGCTGGCCAGGTAGACCACGGCCAGCAGCACCAGCGAATGCACGATCGCCGATACCCGGGTGCGGGCGCCCGAGCGCACGTTGACGGCGGTCCGGGCGATCGCGCCGGTGGCCGGCATGCCGCCAAACACTCCGGACGTCACCGACGCCAGCCCCTGCCCGACCAGTTCCCGGTTCGGGTCGTAGGGGCCGGTGGGCGACATCGTGGCCGCCACCCGCGCCGACAACAGTGATTCGATGGCGGCGAGCGCGGCGATCGCCAGTGCCGCCCCGAGCAGCGTTCGCAGCGCACCCAAGTCGGCATGCGGCAGCACCGGCGCCGGAAGCTGGCTGGGCAGCTCACCGATCCGGGCGACCGGAAGACCGAGCGCGACCACGAGCACGGTGGCCGCGATGACCGCCACCAGTGACTCCGGCATCGCACGGTGGATTCGGGGCAGCACCACCATCACGGCGGCCACCAGCACGGTGACGAGCAGCGCCGGTCCGGCGACCGACCAGTCGACGCCGAGGACAGCCCGGAACGCGGCGACCAGCGGAGACGCCCCGGGTGATGCGGACTGACCGAGTGCGGCCGGAACTTGCTGCAGGAAGATGATCGCGGCGATACCGAGGGTGAAGCCCTCGATGACCGGCCACGGAATGAACGTGACCGCCCGTCCCAGCCCGGTCACGCCGGCCAGCAGCACGAGCACCCCGGCCAGCACCGTGACCATCGCCAGCGAACCCATCCCGTAGTGCGCCACGACGGGCGCCAGCACCACCGCCATCGCGCCGGTCGGCCCCGACACCTGCACGTGCGAGCCCCGAACACCGCTGCCACGAGTCCCGCGACCACCGCGGTGATCAGACCGGCTGCCGCGCCCGCGCCGGAACTGATGCCGAACGCCAGCGCGAGCGGCAGCGCGACAACCCCGACGGTCACGCCTGCCAACACGTCCCGGCGCCACGACCGCGACAGCCCGGCGCAATCGGAGCGGTGCGGCAGTAGCGAGCGGGCGTGCCGGAGTCCGCCGACGAGCGTCACGGCTGTCCGACGGGGGGCAACGAACCCAGCATCTCGAGCTGGTCGCGACGCGCACCCAGGGTGTCGGTGAGGAAGGTCCGGGCGATCAGCAGCAGTTCCGAGATCTTGGGGTGGGCGAGCTCGTAGTACACGGCGTTGCCGACCCGCTCACCGCTGACGACGTAGTGCCGCTTGAGTACCGCCAGATGCTGCGAGAGCAGGGTCGGCTCCAGCCCGGTCTCGGCGAGGATCTCGCTGACCGGGGTGGGGCGCCCGGTGGACGACAGGATCTCGAGAATGCGGATGCGTGCGGGGTGCGCGAGCGCCTTGAACAGGTTGGCCTTGATCTCGTAGAGGGGCCGCTCGGCGGAATCCCGGAAACTCGGCGCCATCCGACCTCCGATTTGATGGATTAAGCAAAATCGCAATCCATCATATCGGCTTAAACGGTCGACTGGTGACCGGCTCCCTGGTGCGCTTCAGAGGTTGCGCCGCAGTGACTGAATCCAATAATTGCCGTCGGGTGCGAGTGCGTTGCGCCAGTATCTTTGTGCCAGCACAGGCACAATCGTTTCTTGGGGGACGCATGAGCACCATTCGCGTTGAGTTCGCCCCCGGGTTCAATCTCGGCGACGATGCAGTGTTGCTGGCTATGGATGGAGACGGGGTGAAGGAATTCACCTCCGCGCTGCAAGCCGCCGTGGAACACGGTGGCGGGCAACTCCAGCATGGAGACTTCGCCCATCAGTTTCTGATCCAACCTGGCGATTCAGAAGTGGAAGTAGACCGTTCTCGGGTCGTCTGGCGGCTCGATCAAGCCAAGGCAAGCGAGGTGATCGCCGACCTGATTGCACTTAGAGACGGTGGCCGCCCCGGACATCAATATGTCGATATTTCGAGTCCCGCCGACACGCTCGTCCTCTCCTGCGACGAATACGTCGGGCAGTCCTAGTACCAGCTGGCGGCGCGAACCCTACCCAGGTGAATAAGGGGCTCCGGCTCAGAACGGGAAGAAGACCGGCACCAGGAACGGCGTCGCCACCAGGACCAGCAGCGTCAGCGGGATACCCAGGCGGGCGAAGTCGGTGTAGCGGTAGCCACCCATGGCCCACACCATCGTGTTGGTCTGGTAGCCGATCGGCGTCAGGAACGACAGGCTGGCCCCGAAGATCACCACCACGGCGAACGGCATGGCGTTCACGCCCGCCTGCTCGGCGACGGCGACCGCGATCGGGAACATCAGTGCAGCTGCGGCGAGGTTGGAGATCACCTCCGTCACCAGCATGGTGGCCGCCAGCACCGCCGCCAGCAGGCCGATGCTGCCCAGCGGCGCCGCCGCACCGACCACCAGGTTGGCCAGCGTGGCGGCCAGCCCACTCTCCTCGACGGCCAGCCCGAGCGCGAAGCTGGTCGCCATCAACAACAGGACATTGACGTTGACGAAGCGCCGCGCATCGTTGAGCGTCACCACACGGCTGGCGATCAGCGCGAACGCGATGATCAGCGATGCCTTCAACAGATCCAGCAGTCCGGTGCCGGCCAACACGATCAGCGCGGCGACGCAAAACTCGACCACCCGGGTTCGTTCGCGCCGGATCGGCCGGTCCTGGTTGAGCGGGGCCACGACGGCGAAATCACGGTGCTCGCGAAACTGCTGGGCGAAGTCAGGCCCGGCCAGCACCAGCAGTACGTCACCGGCGCGCAGCCGGACGTCGCCGAGCTTGCCGGACAGCTGCTGGCTGGCCCGGTGGATCGCGACCACCGCGGACCCGTAGCGGCTGCGGAAGCCGGCGGCCTTAAGGCTGGAGCCGACCAGCGGTGACCCTGCTCCGATGACCGCCTCGACGAACTGGCGTTGCGGATTGCGCGCCAGGTCGTCGAAGTGGCGCGCCTCCGCCGACGCCAGGCCCGTCATGTTCTGCAGATCCAGCACGCGGGCGAGGTTCCCGACGAACACCAGCCGGTCCCCCACCGCCAGCGGTTCATCCGGCCCGACCGCCGCGATGACCCGCTCCGCGCGTTCCACCTCGACGAGGAACACCCCGTCAAGGTTGCGCAGCCCGGCCTCGGCGACCGTCGCCCCCGCCATGGCGCTGTCGAACGGAATCGTCATCTCGACGGTGAACTCGCGCTCGTTGCCGGCGCGGACCTCGCCCGGCGCGGTGCGGTCCTTGAGCAGGCGCGGCCCGACCAACACCATCAGCAGCACGCAGCCGATGGTCAGCGGCAGTCCGACACCGATGATGGAGAACACCCCGAGTCGGCCCAGACCCGCCGAGTCGATCAGGTCGTTGACGAACAGGTTGACCGAGGTGCCGATCATCGTCATCGACCCGCCGAGGATGACCGCATAGCTCAGTGGCATCAGGTACAGCGACGGCGAGCGTCCGGTGCGGCGGCACCACCGAACCACGCGCGGCGCGAGCATCGCCACCAGCGGGGTGTTCGCGATGAACGCCGACACCCCCGCCGACGGGCCGCACACCCGCAGCAACTCCGCGCGCGGCCGGTTCCGGTCGGCGCCGCCCAGCAGTTTGGACGTCACCCCGTCGAACGCGCCGGTGATGTCGGCGGCGCCCGCCAGTACATACAGCGCGGCCACGATGGCCAGGGACTCGTTGGCCACACCGGCCAGTAGCTGCCCGGAGTCGATGACCCCGGAAACGTAGAGCGCCAGGACCGCGCCGCCCATGACGAGCGCCGGGTTGTATCGGTCGAAAACCAGCACAACGACGGTGACGACGACCACGGCCAACGTCACCCACGCGTCAACGGTCACGCTCCCCCTCTTCGCCGGGCCGCCAACAAGCAGGACGCCACACAGCACCGCTCGAGGGCTCACCGTACCCCGCGCTGGGGTTCGCTGGCTCGATGGCGGCACGGTTCCGATGCCGCGCTTGGCGGCTACCGCGTGAGGCGCCGCGTGACTGCTACAACGTGAGGCGCTCGCGGTGCAGCTGGGCCTCGCCGGTCTCGGCGTCGAAGAAGTAGGTGTGCTCCGGCGGCAACGCCAACCCGATCGCGGTACCGGGCGCGTAGTCCGTGCCCGCCGGCGCCTGCACGATCACCCGCGTCGCATCGACGTCGGCGGTGATCAGCACATGGCTGCCGAGCGGCTCGACGAAGTCCACCCGGGCCGGCACCACCCCATCGCCGCCCGCGCCACGCACCTCCAGATGCTCAGGACGCGCCCCCACCGTCACCGGCCCGTCCGGGCACGGCACGCTCGACAACTCGGCGCCGCCGACGTGCAGCACCCCGGAGCGCACCTCGCCGGGCATCAGGTTCATCGGCGGGCTGCCCATGAACGCCGCGACGAACGTGTTGGCCGGATGGTTGTACACCTCGTCGGTGGTGCCGATCTGCTGCACCTCACCGCCGGCCATCACGCACAACCGATCGCCCAGCGTCATCGCCTCCACCTGATCGTGGGTGACGTAGAGGGAGGTCACCGGCACCTCGCGGTGCAACCGCTTGAGGTCACCACGCACCTGGTTGCGCAGCTTGGCGTCCAGATTCGACAACGGCTCGTCGAGCAGGAACGCCTGGGGTTCGCGCACCAGCGCCCGCCCCATCGCGACCCGCTGCCGCTGCCCGCCCGACAGCTGGCCGGGCTTGCGGTCCAGCAGCCCGCCGATCTCCAGCAGCTCGGCCGTCTCGCGCACCCGGCGGTCGATCTCGGTGCGCGGCGTCTTGCGCTGCTTGAGGCCGTAGGCCAGGTTGCGGTACACGGTCATGTGCGGATACAGCGCGTAGTTCTGGAACACCATCGCGATGTCGCGCTGCCCGGGCCCCAGGTCGTTGACCACCGTTCCGCCGATGCGGATCTCGCCCGAGGTGGGTTTGTCCAGCCCGGCCAGCAGCCGCAGCGCAGTGCTCTTCCCGCAGCCCGACGGGCCGACCAGGATCAGGAACTCGCCGTCGGCGACGGTCAGGTTCAGTCCCTTCTGCGCGGTGATGCCACCGGGGTAGGTGCGGGTGACATCCCGGAACTCGATCTCTGCCAACGTCTCGCCTCTCAACCCTTGAGTCCGGTACTGGCCACCGACTGCACGAAATAGCGCTGCGCTCCGACGAACACCAGCAGCATCGGCAGCAAGCTCATCACGTTGGCCGCCATCAGCAGCGGCCACTGCACGTGGTGGGCGCCCTGGAAGTAGCTCAGCCCCAACGGAATCGTCATCTGCTCCTGGGACGTGATGACGATCAGCGGCCACAGGAAGTCGTTCCACGACGTCAGCACGGTCAGCGCCGCCAGCGTCGACATCGCCGGCAGCGACAGCGGCAGCACGATCTTGAACAGCACACCGAGCCGGGACGTGCCATCCACGCGGGCAGCCTCCTCGAGTTCCACCGGCACCGTCTGGAAGAACTGGCGCAGGAAGAAGATGCCGAACGCCGTCGCCAGATTGGGCAGCATCAACGCCCCGATGTGGTCGATGCCGAGAACGTCCCACACGTTATCGCCGAACCACTTCACGATCAGGAACACCGGGATCATCGTCACCTGGAACGGCACCATCAGCGTCGCCATCAGCGTCACGAACAGCGCCCCGCGCCCCAGAAACCGGATGCGCGCGAACGCATATCCGGCGACGCTGCACACCACCAGGTTGCTGACCAACACCACCGCGGTGACGGTGAAGCTGTTGAGGAAGAAATGCCCGAACGGCGCCGCGGCCCACGCCTCGGTGTAGTTCTCCCACCGGGGGCTGGCCGGCCACAACACCGGCGGAAACCGATTGGCCTCGCCTTCGGTCTGCAGCGACGTGATCAGCATCCACAGCAACGGAACCAGCAGCAGGAAGCTCAGCGGGATCAACACCAGATGCCAGGGACTGAACGGCAGGCGCACCCGCGTCATGAGGTGCCACCGAAACGGCGGGTGAGCCGGAATTGCACACCGGTGATGACCAGGATGACCACGAACAGCGCGTAGGCCATCGCCGCGGCGTAGCCGGCGTCGAAGTGCACGAACGCCTGATCCCACAGGTAGTAGACGATGACGGTGGTGGCCCGCAGCGGACCGCCGCGGGTGGTGGCGTACACCTCGTCGAACAGCTGCAGCGCGTTGATGGTCAGCCACACCAGCAGAAACAGGTTGGCCGGGGCCAACAGCGGCACGGTGATGGTGCGGAACCGGGTGAACGGTTTCGCGCCGTCGATCGCGGCCGCCTCGTGCAGCTCGGCCGGAACCCCTTGCAGCGCAGCCAGGTACACGATCACCGAGAAGCCGGTCCAGCCCCAGATCGTCATCGCCACGATGACGTACATGGCCTGGCTGGGCGACGCGAGGAACGGTTGTGACGGTGCGCCGACCGCGTTGAGTGCGGCGTTGACCAGGCCGTAATCGCGGTCGGTCAGCCACAGGAAGATGATGCCCTGCGAGATCGTCGACACCGCCATCGTGATGTAGGCCGCGGTGCGGTACAGCGAGATGAACCGCACCGACCGGTTCAGCGCCGCGGCGACGAGCAGCCCGACCAGCATCGTGCCCGGCACGAACAGTGCCGTGTAGACGATGGTGTGCTTGATCGCCTCGAGGAAGACCGGGTCGTCGGCCATCTTGCGGTAGTTGTCGAACCCCACCCACGGCGTCTCCGGAGTGAGCAGATCGGAGCGCTGGAACGACAACTGCAGCGACATCAGCACCGGCAACAGCCCGAAGATGCCGATCAGGATCACCGCGGGACTGACCAGCGTCCACCCCGTCAGGCTCTCCCCGCCGCCGAGCCGCCGCCGCCGCCGAGGGTGCGGCGGCGCCGGGGTCACCGGCTTCTCGACGTCGGGGGTGATCAGCATCGGTTCATCCTCGTCCCACGGTCACTTCTCGGCCAGCGGTCACTTCTCGGCCAGGGCCGCGTCGGCCGCCTGCGCGGCCTTGTTCAGCGCGTCGGCGGGCTGCTCCTTGCCGAGCATCACCGCGACGATCGCCTGTCCGAGCGCATCGGAGATGTCGGGGTACTGCTCGACGGTCGGACGCACCTTCTTCACGTTGTTCAGGTTCTCCACGAATGTCGCCGTGCCCGGGACGTTCTCGTTGAGCGTGTCCAGCACCGCCTGGTCGTTGCCCACCGACTGCCGGATCGGTAGGTCACCGGTGCCCAGCGAGAACGTCTTGACCTGTTCGGGCGCCGACAGCCACTTGACGAAGTCGACCGCGGCCTGCTTCTTCTCGCCGCCGTTGTCGAACACCACCCAGTTGTCGGGCCCGGCGATGGTCTGGTGTCCCCCCGAGGACCCGGCGAACGTGGGCATCACCTGCACGTCGTAGTCGATGTCGGGCAGCTGGCTCAGATCCCACGGACCCGTCACCAGCATCGCGACCTTGCCGCTGTTCATCAGCTTCGGGCCGTTCTCGTTGGTGGTGTCCAGGTACAGCGACTTGTCGGTGACCGCCATCTGCTGCAACACGGTCAGCGCCTCGACCCCGGCCTCGGAGTTGAACACCGCTGTGGAGTCGTCCGGCGACAGGATGTCACCACCGGCCTCCCACAGCATCGGAAGGTAGTGCCACACCGTGTCTTCGCTACCGTCGGCGGGAATGAGCCAGCCGTACTGGCCCTTCGCCGGGTCGGTGAGTTTCGCGGCGGCGGCGCGGAAGTCTGCCCACGTCCAGTCCGGGCTCGGCGGAGCGACCCCGGCCTCGGCGAACAGCTGCTTGTTGTAGACGATCGCGAGGTTGTCCACCAGCGCGGGCACCCCGACGATCTTCTCCCCCACCGTGGCCGCCTCCCGCTCGGCGGGATAGAAGTCGTCCCACTGCCAGTCCGGTTCGGACACGTACTCGGCCATGTCGACGACCTGCGGGATCTGCGCGATGTTGGGTGACCACGACCCGAACATGTACGCCACGTCGGGTGCACTGCCGCCGCGCACCGCGGTCAGCACCTTCTGCAGCACCAGGTCGTTGCTGGAGTACAGCTCGTTGACCTTCACGTCGGGGTGATCCTGGTTGTACTGCGCGATCAGCTTTTTGAACACCTCCCCCTCGGTGTCCTGGTAGCCGTGCCACACCGCGATCTCGGTGGGTCCGGACGACGAACCACCGCCCCCGCACGCGGCGAGCACGAGCGCGAGAACAGCGAGCAGGGCGATGTACAGGCGGCGTCGGATCACGGTGGACACTCCTCAGTAGGTGGGACGCAACGATTCGGGCAGCAGGTCACCGTGCGCGGCGGTCAGCTCGTCGCACAGCTCGGTGATCTGGTCGACGCTCAAGGTGGCGGCGGTGTTGGGGTCGACCAGCGCCGCGGCGCGCACCAGCCGGGGGTCGCCCTCGACGGCGGCACGCACCGTCAGGTCCACCGGGCCGAGGAAGTTGCGGTTCAACGCGGCGCACTGCGCCGGCAGATCGCCCACCTTCATCGGGTGCGCACCGAGTGCGTCGAGGACCGTCGGTACCTCCACCGCGACCCCGTCGGGCAGGTTGGTGATCAGCCCGTCGTTGACGATGTTGGCCGAAATCACTCTCCGGGTACCGGTTTCCAGCGAATGGATCACCTGCGGCGCGTACTCGGTGGACCCGGTGTCGATGGGCAGCGTGTCGGCTCCGGCTACCTCGTCGCGCACGCGGCGATACTCGACCAGATTCGCCTCACTGATCGTCACGTACTCGCCGACGTTGATGCGCAGCCGGGCCACCTCGTCGGGGTTGTGCAGGTACCACGGCACGTATTCGCTGCTGTGCTCGCTGGTTTCGGTCGGGTAGTAGCCCAGACGGCGGTACATGTCCACCCGCACCCGGCGGCGCAGCTCGGGGTCGTCGGCGATGCGCGCGTCGAGCAGCGGGTACAGGTTCTGCCCGCCGCGCTCCCAGCGCAGCACCCACGCCTGATGGTTCACCCCGGCCGACCAGTAGGACACCTCGTCATAGGGCACGTCGATGAGCTCGCAGAGCCCCACCATGGTCCAGTACACCGAATGACACAGCCCGAGCACCTTCAGGTTAGGCGCCACGCGATGCAGGTAGGTGACATTCATCGCCATCGGGTTGGTGTAGTTCAGCAGCCACGCGTCGGGGCACACCTGCGCCATGTCGGCGGCGATACCCGCCAGCACCGGGAAGGTGCGCAGACCGCGGAAGATCCCGCCGACACCGATGGTGTCCCCGATGGTCTGATTCAGCCCGTACCGGGCCGGGATCTCGAAGTCCCGCACCGTCGCCTCGTGCATGCCGACCTGGATCACGTTGATGACATAGTCGGCACCGTCGAGGGCGCGCCGGCGATCGGTGGTGGCCACCACCTCCGGGTGCGCGCCGGCCGCCCGTGCCGTTGCCCGGGTGACCGCCTCAGCGGTCTCGAGCCGCTCGGCGTCGATGTCGTGCAGCACCACCCGCACCCCGCCGAGCTCGGGGAACGACAGGATGTCGCCGAGCAGTTCCCGGGTGAACTCGACGCTGCCCGCACCGATGATCACGATGGACGGCTTCATCCCCGACTCCTCTTCTCGGTCATCGTCTCCGTCGGCGCCACGGTGGGCTGCACCGCGACGGTGGGCGCCTCGCCGCGCTTCTCGTCGCTGTACACCATCAATGTCGAACCCACCAGCGCCAGCACGATGCCGACCGCACCGTAGGGGGTGGGCAGCGCCTGGTAGGCGATCAGCGAGACCACGATGGTCAGCGCCGGGGCGAGCGCGTTGGTGGTGGGCGCGACGATCGTCGCCTTGCCGCGCGACAGCGCCATCACCAGGAACAGCGCGCCGACGGCGTTCAGGATCTGCGTCGCCGCCGTCAATGCCGGCGCCTGCCAGGGGAAGTCGAGCGGGAGACCGCCCAGAGACAGCAGCGCGACCGGGATCAGCGCGATGGCGGTGATCGCCATCCAGCCGAACGTGGTGGCCTCGTTGACACCCAGCGTCGCGGTCTTGCGCATGAAGTAGGCCTGCACACCCCAGGCCACGCACACCGCGATCGCCAACAGCAGCCACGGCCCCGAGGACCCGTCTGCGTCGCCGCCGGAGATGCTGAACAGCACGATCGCGGCCAGTGCGGCGATCAGGCCGACGACCGCCAGCCCGCTGATGCGTTCGCGCAGCAGCAGCATCGCCATCAGCACCGTGATCGCCGGGGAGATCGACACGATCGGAAAGATCAGGTAGGCCGGGCCGATCGTCAGCGCCTGGAACAGCAGCAGCTGACCGCCGGCGCCGGTCAACCCGATCAGCAGACCGTAGATGGTGGCCTGGGGACGCCGGTCGAAACGCTGGCCGCGCAGCGCAAACGCGGCGGGGATGATCATGGTGAGCGCCCAGACGCAGTAGATCATCTCGTCGGGGTAGCCGTACCAGGTGGCCGGCAGCGCGGAGAACGCCCCCCACACACCCCAGAACAGGATCAGCAGGGTCGCGTAGAAGATCCAGCTGCGGCTGGATGTCGTTGTGGTCACGTCCGTCATGGTGAGGTCACCTTCTCGGAATTGGTTGCGGCAGCGGCGAGTTGCTGCACCGCGTCCGCGCTCAGCGGATGTCCGCTCTGTTTGACGGCGTACAGCGCCGCGCCGACGGCAGGGTCGAGCAACGGCGGGCGCAAGTCGAACGCCGCGGGCAACGCGTCCAGCGCCACCCGGAACCGTTGCAGGAAAACGGGATCGGAGAACATGCCGCCCGAATACGACACCGGCACCGTCTCGGCGGCGGTGAAGCCGACGAGCGTCGCGGTCGTGTCGATGAGCGTCGCGAGCTCACCGGCGGCGTCGACGAGGATCCGGTCGGCGGCGGCGTCACCGGCCGCCGCGGCCGCACACACCGTGGTGGCCAGCGCGGCGATGGATCCGCGGGCCCCGCCCCAGGTGTCGATGACCAGACTGACCGCGTCGAGATCGCTGGTGATCCCGAGGCGCTGCCTGAGCAGGTCGTAGAGCGGTCCGCGGGGCGTTCTGCCGTCGCTCATACGGCTGAAGGCGTTCAGGCCGTGCGCGGCCACCCAGTACGCCGAGCCTTCGTCACCGAACAGCTCGCCCCAGCCCCCGACCCGGTGCCCGGTGCCGCGTCGCTCGCCGTAGGTCATCGACCCGGTGCCACTGATGACGTTGATCCCGTCCTCGCCGGCCAGCGACCCCGCCCATCCGCACACCATGTCGTTGTCGCAGCCGTAGCGGTCATGCCCCAGCACCTTCGCCGGCACCGCGTCCAGCGCGGCGATGTCGGCGCTGGCCTCGCCGTATCCGGGCAGACCGAAGAACGCCCGGTCGATGTCCTCGGTGGCGATGCCCGCCTGCGCGCAGATGTCGTTGACGCCCTGGGCCAGGACGCGTTCCACGCCGTCGAACCGGCAGGCGGACTCGGCCCCGGCCGCGGCGCTGAAGTAGTAGGACGTGGGGGCGGTCGCCCGGGCCAGGACCCGGCCCGCGTCGTCGATCAACGCGAACGCCGTCTTGGAGCCGCCGCCGTCGACGCCCAGATAGCGCGCCGTCATGGCCGGCCGTCCATCGGATAGATCGTCACGCCCCGCACCACCCGGCTGACTTCACCGGACGGGAACGGGTTGTCCGGGGTCTTCGCGTGCGCCAATGACGTGAACAGCGCCAGGTATTGGGCGAACACCAGATACGGCAGGGCGACCAGCGAGTCGGACAGGCCGTCGAGGCCCGGGATCACCACCGTCGTCCCCGATCCGTCCGGAACGGGTTCGGTGCTGATCACCCGCACGTTCTCGGCACCGAGTTGCGCGCGCAGCTCGGCGACGATGTCGAGGTCGTACCGGCGGGTGTACGAGTCGGTCGAGACGTACACCACCGCTAGCGTGTCGGCGTCCAGCACCGATTTCGGGCCGTGCCGGAAACCGAGCGGCGAATCGAAGTACGTCACCACCTCTCCGGCGGTGAGTTCGAGCAGTTTGAGCGCCGACTCCTGCGCCAGGCCCCGCAGCGGTCCGCTGCCCAGATACACGAAGCGCTGCTTGCCGGCCTGCGCCAGCACGCGGATGTCGTCCTGCAGACCGATGACGTGCTCGGCGCCGCGGGCCAACGCTTCGGTATCCCGGGCGCCGCCCAGCAGTGTCAGACAGCTCAGCAGCATCGAGGTCAGGCTCGAGGTCATCGCGAACCCGGAGTCGTTGGTCCGCTCGGGCATGTAGACCACCAGCGAGTCGTCGCGGTCGAGATGCGCGCGGCCCAGCTTGCCGTCCCGATCGCAGGTCAGCACCAGATGCCACACCTGGTCGACGAGCTGGTCGGCCAGTGCCGTGGTGGCCAGGCTCTCGGGGCTGTTGCCGGAGCGGGCGAATGACACCAGCAGCGTCGGGGTGCCCGGCTCCAGGTGGTCCAGCGGGCCGGCGACGATGTCGGTGGTCGCGACGGATTCCACCCGGCGGTTCAGGTGGCGCCGCAGCGCCGGCGCGGCGATGTCACCCGCGAATGCGGAGCTGCCGGCCCCGGTCAGGATGACACGCAGGTCCGGCCGCGCCAGGACATCGGCGAGAAACGCCGCCGCCTGCTCGTCGGATCGGCCCGCGACCTCACGCCACGCGTCAGGCTGCTGCGCGATCTCGAGAATCGTTGCGCCGCCATCCTGTTGGGCGGGCACAGCGGTGTGGGTGGTCATCGGGCTCCTTCGGGGCTCGGGGCGCGGCAGGCGTCCGCGTAGGGTCTCAGCGCGTCACGGACTCGGTCGATGACGAGCGCCTGCGCGGTGTTGTCGAGGACGCCGGCGCGGATGCGCTCGTACTGCAGCGGCAGGAACTGACTGATCAGCGGCAGCGGGATGCCGACGCGGTCGAGGTTGGCCAGCAGCATCTGTCGCGCCGCGTCGACCTCCTCGTCGGCCCAGTAGTAGCGCAGCCGGTCGCTGTAGCTGTAGCGGCGCGCGGTGCGCTGCGCCGCCGGGCCGCCCTCGTAGTAGGACTGCCAGTATTTCGGTTCGGCCAGCATCCGGCGTTCCACGACCTCGATCAGGTTCGACCGGGCGGGCCGTGCGATCAGTTCGGTTTCGATCCGCGCCAGCGCGAACAGCGCCTCACGCATCGCGAAGGTCAGCCCGGGACCCACTTTGAGGACGGCCCAGTGGTCGTCGACCAGTTCGCGCAACTGTGCGGGTCGCTGGTAGTCGGTCGAATGCGCTTCGAAGACCAGGTGCGGCTCGGTGTCGAGCACGTGCCGCAGTTCTGTGGTGGCGCCGTGCACGTAGTCGAAGACGTTGAGGTGGTCGAACTCGACGCCGGGCTGTACCACCAGTGCCATCACCCTCGGCCACACCTGCCCCAGGCCGGCGTCGGCGAACGCGCTGCGGTGCGCGGCCAGCGTGGCGCGGGCCCGGTCGGCCGGTGTCGGGGTGAGCTGCTCCAGGGTTTCGTGCGCACCACCGGGGACGGGCACCTCGGTGCCGATCACATACACCGGACCGTCGGAGCCCACCCGGCGGGCGGTGTCCTCGGCCACCCGCAACAGCTGCGCACTGCGCTGTGCGACAACGTCGTCGGCGAGCACCGCGGGGTCGTCGGCGCAGCGCATGCTGCAGTCCAGATGGATCTTGGTGTAGCCGGCCTCGACGTAGGCGGCGATCAGTGTCTCCGCGTGAGCCATCGCCACCGCGGCGTTCTCGCGCTGCCAACGGTTGGGCCCGAGGTGATCGCCTCCGAGGACCACCCGGTCGCGGGCGAAGCCGTGGGTGTCGGCGATGCCGAGCACCAGCTCCCGGAACTCCGCGGGGCGTAGCCCGGTGTAGCCGCCGAACTGGTCGACCTGGTTGGAGGTGGCTTCGATGAGCACGAAGCCGTGGTCGGCGGCGGCCTGGACGATGGCCGCCTCCAGCACGGTGGGGTGCGCCGAGCACACCGAGTAGACGCCGACGGGTTCACCCGCCTTGTGCCGTCCGATCGTGTCGGCCAGCCAGTCGACCCGCCGCAGCGTCGATGCCGAACTCATCGCGCCTCCAACGTGGCCGGCGCGGTGATGACGCGGCACAGTTCGGCGACGGTGTCGGCGATGGCCTCGCGGGCCGGTGCCAGATACTTGCGGGGGTCGGTCACCGACGCCTGCCCGTCGAGGACGGCGCGCACTGCACCGGAGTAGGCGAGGTTGAGCGCGGTGCCGATGTTCACCTTGCGCATCCCCGCGCGCACCGCAGCACTCAGGTTGTCATCGGACACTCCTGAAGAGCCGTGCAGCACAAGGGGAACCCCGACACTGCTGCTGAGGCGTCCGATGAGGGCCAGGTCCAGTTCCGCGTCGCGGGTGGTCATGGCGTGTGAGCTGCCGACGGCGACCGCCAGCCCGTCGACTCCGGTGGCGGCGACGAACTCGGCGGCCTCGGCTGGATCGGTGCGCGCGCCCGGTTCGTGGGCGCCGATCGCGTGGCCGTTCTTGCCGCCCACCTGGCCGAGTTCGGCCTCCACCCACAGGCCCAGCTCGTGTGCGCGGGCGGCGAAGCCGTGCGTCGCGTCGACGTTGTCGCGGTAGGACAGGTGCGCCGTGTCGACCATCAGCGAGGTGACGCCGAGGTCGGCGGCGGTGGCGATCGCCTCGTCGATCAGTGCGGCGTCCTGTAGGTGGTCCAGGTGCACCCCCAGCGCGGCATCGGAGCCTTCGGCGATCCGCGCGCACGCCGACACCAGCGGCGCCATGCGCCCGCCATGGAAACGAATCGTGTTCTCGCTGATCTGGATCAGGGCCGCGGCACCGCTGCGCTCGACGCCGGCGGCGATGCCCTCGGCATGCTCGAGGGTGATCGCATTGAAGGCCGGCACGGCGGCACCGTTCACCGCCGCGGACATGATCAGGTCGGCGGTGGCGGTCAACGCCATGACACGGCCTCGGCGGCGGGGTCGGATGTGTGGGACATCACTCGAGCATGAGAAGCTCGCTCAAAGCGCGCAATACCAACCGGCCAAACGCTCAACGAAACTGCGCGGTTCGGCCACCGTCCGAGGAGTACCGGCCATGTCGATCAAGCGCACCGACCGAATGCGGGAGGTGCTGTCACTGCTGCGTGACCGGGGCGAAGTCTCGTCCACGGTGCTGTGCGCGGAGTTGCGCGTCTCGGTGGCGACGCTGCGCCGCGACCTCGCCGAGCTGGAAGAGCAGGGCCTGCTGGTGCGCACCCACGGCGGTGCGCGCGCCCTGGATCCCAGTGGCAGCGAGATCCCGGTCCGGTTGCGCGATCACCGGATGGTGGCGATCAAGCGACGGATCGCCCAGCACGCCGCGGCGCTGGTGCCGGCCGGACCGCAGGCGGTCGCGCTGACCGGAGGAGTGACCACCGGCGAGGTCGCCCGGGCGCTCAAGGGCAGGCCGAACATCACGATCGTCACCAACTCGCTGACCATCGCCGCCGACTGCGCCGTCGACGCGCACATGAAGGTGATCGCGACCGGGGGCCTGGTGCGCGCCAACACCCTGGAGGCGGTCGGCCCGATGTCCGAGCATGCGTTCCAGGTGATCACCGTCGGCACGGCGGTGCTGGGTGCGGACGGAATGTCAGCCGAGGTCGGCGCGACCACCTTCGACGAAGCCGAGGCCCGTACCGCGATCGCGATGGCCGCCAACGCTCAGCGCGTCATCGTCGCCGTCGACGGCTCCAAGATCGGCACCGTCACACTCGCGAAAATGGTTCCGCTGGAACGCATCCATCATCTGGTGACCGACTCGACCGCCGACCGGCAGCAACTCAAGCTCATCTATGCCGCGGGGGTTCAGGTGCACGAGATCGCCGTCGACTGAGTTCTCTCATGGCGACCCGTCGGCGGCCTGCGGAACCTCGACGGGTTCTGCTCGGCCGCCACGGCCGATGCGGACCGTCTTCGCGCCGGGCACCGTGCGGGCCAGCGCGATGGCGATGCGACGCTCCGGGTCGTCGTCGAAGCGCCCCGCCAGCGTCACGTCACCGCCGCGCACCTGCGCGACCCAGCGCCGCTTGCCGGTGTAGTCGTCGAGCAGCTTCTGCACACCCACGGCAATCGCGTCGTCGCTGGTCAGGTCGAGGCGCAGCAGATCCCCTCGGCTGATGATGCCGATCACCCGCCCTTCGTCGTCGACGACGGGCAGGCTGCGAATCCCCTGGCCCAGCAACAGCTGGCCCACGACATGGACGTCGGCGAACATCTCGGCGGCGAGTGCGGGGCAGGCCATCGCCTCACCGGCTGTCGCGAGACCACGATGGTTGGCGCGCAACACGTCTCCGGCGGTGATCACACCCAGCAGCAGTCCGCCGTCGTCGACTACCGGTAGCGCGGCGTAACCACAGTTGGCGAGAATCGCGCCCGCCTCGGACAACGGCGTGCCATGCCGGACGGTGACCACCGGTCTGGTCATGAAGTTCACAGCGGACCACATGATGGGGATGCCTCCCTGGGCGAGTGCGAGCTTGTTGCGAACCACAATACACGAAGTGTTTTACGTGTGTAGTAGTCGGCCTACCGTTGACCTACGAAGTCTGCTTCGCTAATATCGGTTCCACGTCAGTAGCGGCGAACGGTTCGCCGAAAGCGAGGCACGATGGAACACCGCCTGGCCGCCAAAGCCCTGGCCATCATCGATCCGGCCGGTCACCGTATGGGCGACCTGTCCGGCACTGTTGACGAATCTTTTTGCGGCGCAGAGGTCGTCGACGCAGCGTCCTCAGCCGATGTGAATTGACGGGCAACGAGCATGGCCGGTATCCCGGGGGTAGTCGTCGCACTGCTCTGCTATGTCGTCGCCCTGAACGTCATCGCTTCAGCGGCGCACGTGCACCCGTGGCTGGCGGTGGCGGTCCTGACCGCCTTGGCCGTCAGCGCCACGGCATTGGCCGGTCCCGCCGGTTCGCGCGGATCCGACAGTGGCCGCCGAGGTCCCACGTGACAGCAGCTCAGTTCGGCTCCGACCGGTCGGGGAAGCGGTCCAGCATGCACCGCGCCGCCGTCGTCACCCGCGCGCGGTCGAACGTCATCACCATGTCGAATCTCTTCTCCCCGTCCGGCGAGAGGCCCGCGCCCGGCCGTTCGCGGGCCAGCAGGCCGGCCGCCATGTCCGGACCGAGCACCACCACCCCCCACTCAGCGAGCAATGGGTCCCCGGCGTCCAAACTCACCCATTTGACCCCGGGGCACGGGGCTCTCGACGCGCCCCCGCCGAGCACTGCGACCAGCGGCGAGCGCTCCGCCAGCCCGAGATAGACGTCCACGGTGAGGCCGGTGAAGTATTTGGCCTCCTGCACGGCGGCCAGCACGATCGGTGGGCTGTCGGCCACCGCCGCCAGATGCTCGATGTGACGCGACAGCTGCAACACAGTCGGCTTGCGCACCGCGCGGGTCGTCAGGCCCCCCGCGGCCAGGTCGAATGCCGACGCCCGTGCCGGAAGCGGAGACTGAGCCGTGTGGGCCGGGCGGTAGCTGCCCTGGGGCGGAACGAGCAGGTCACCGGGATGGCCGAACCGGTAACCCTGCCCCAGCGTCGCGCCGTAGGCCAGGGCCTGCTCCAGATGCTCGTCGGTCTCGATGCCTTCGGCCAAAATCGTCGCGCCGGTGCGTTCGTGGTGGGCGATCACCGCGGCGATCGTGCGGGCCTGCAACCTGTTGGGCTGATTCTGCACCAACTGCATGTCCAGCTTGAGGATGTCAGGGGCGACCAGATCCAGCAGCGCCAACGAATCGCTGTGCACCCCGATGTCGTCGAGCGCGATCGAGTATCCGGCGGCACGCAGCGCGGCAACCTTGCGAAGCAGCGCGCTCGGATTCGTCAGCAACTCACGTTCGGTCAACTCGAAGACCAGATGGCACTCCTCGGCGGCCGCGGTCACCTTCGCCGCAGCGCCCGGGTCCAGAGCGGCAGTGGTCGGCTCGACGTTGATCAACAGCAACATGCCCGAGGTTGCACCGCCCCGCATCGCGGCCTGTGCCGCAGAGCCGACGCAGTGATGGTCCAGCGCGTCGAGCGTTCCGTTGACCCTCGCCCGGGCGAACACGTCGAGCGGACCGACATCCCGCAACCCCGGCCACCGCGCCAATGCCTCATAGCCGACCACGGTCTCGTCGGGAAGCGACACCACGCGCTGGAAGTGTGGTTCGACTCCCTGGCCCGCAGCGGCGTCGTCAAGCACGCTCGACATCACATTCCCCTCAGTCGAGTGGAACATACAACTTTACGGGAGTGTCCACTGATGCAGCGATGCAACAGTTACGCACTCGGACCCTCCCGTACATCCCCCCGTCACTGATCGCACCGAGCCACCGGCGACGAGGCACGGCGGCACCTCTCCCCTTCCGGCTCGGACGAAGGTCGACCGCGCGGACGCCGCGCCCGATATTCGGGCTAACCGCGCGGTCGGGCGCACCACCGGGGTTAGGCTCTGTCCACGCTCAGCAAAGCGGCTGAGCTGACGACGACGGGGGTCGGATGCGGTCGATTCTGCGTTGGTGGCGGAGCCCGGATCAATACGACTGGTTGTCGAGCTACATGCATGCCCGCGGTTTCACCCGGCCGGCCCAGATTCTGATGGCGGTGATCGCCGCTTCCGGCGCGCTCGTTCCCGCCAACGCGTTGTGGAGCCCGGCTCCGGCGAACTTCGCACTACTCACTCCCGCGGCGGTGGTCGCGGGCGTGGCCGGCCTCGGCTACACCGTGCTGTGGCTGACGCGGTGGCCCACCCGCACGCAATCCATCGGGTTCGCGTCGTTCATCTGCCTGAGCATCGGCCTCGGCAGCTGGGCTGCCGCCGACCCGCAGATCGGCTTGATGGCGTGCGCCGCGCTGGCCGTGTCCGGCGGCTACTTCGCCTTCTTCCACTCGGCTCGGCTGGTCACCGCCAACCTCGTCGTCGCGCTCGTCGTCGCCACCACACACGTCTGGGCGATGGCCACCCACGGCGAGCTGGTGCTGGCGTTGACCATGGTCTTCCTGGTCATCGAGCTCAACGCCGGCGTCCCGCTGGCCATCCAGATCATGGTGCACGCGTTGGGGATCGACCTCATCAAATCCGACCGTGACCCGCTCACCGGCCTACTGAACCGGCGATCGTTCCAGCGTGCCGTCGTGGCAATGGTTCTCGACGGCCAACGGGCCGGCGATTATCTGGCCTTCGCGATGATCGACCTGGACCGGTTCAAAGCGCTCAACGACACCCTCGGCCACAACGCCGGCGACGACGCCCTCGTCGAGGTCGGCCGCGCCCTGGGCGCGAGGTTGCCGTCGTCAGCGATCGTGGGGCGGGTCGGCGGTGAGGAGTTCTTGGTCGCCGACATCATCACCTCGCCGGTCGCGGAGACCCTCGGCGAACAGGCCCGCGCGGCCGTCACCGCGACCCACTACGGACTGACCGCCAGCGTCGGTACCGCCGCTGTGGACGTCACCTCGCTGAACACCGCCACCATCGTCGATTCGCTGCACTGGCTCACCATGCAGTCCGACGTCGCGATGTACACCGCCAAACGCGCCGGCGGTAACCGGGTGCACCACCACGGTCCGCTGCAAACCCGCCGGGCAGCCTCCGACGCCGAACACGAAGACGGCCGCAACGTTACCGGCGGGTAAGGGACCGGCTCGCCGACACTCAAGGTGGGCCGCATAAACTGCCCGGGATATCGTCTTTAGGAAGCTCTTAAAAAATCGTGTCAACAGGAGGCGCTGTGGCCAGTCACGCCAGCTCGAAGATCTCCAAGGTGCTCATCGCCAACCGCGGAGAGATCGCGGTCCGAGTCATCCGCGCAGCACGGGATGCCGGGCTGCAGAGCGTGGCGGTCTACGCCGAACCCGACGCCGACGCACCCCACGTCCGGCTCGCCGACGAGGCGTTCGCGCTGGGCGGGCAGACCTCCGCGGAGTCCTATCTGGTCTTCGAGAAGCTGCTCGACGCCGCCGCCAAGTCCGGCGCCAACGCCGTGCACCCCGGCTACGGCTTCCTGAGCGAGAACGCCGACTTCGCCCAGGCCGTGCTCGACGCCGGGCTGATCTGGATCGGGCCCAGCCCGCAGTCCATCCGCGACCTCGGCGACAAGGTCACCGCCCGTCACATCGCCGCCCGCGCCGAGGCCCCGCTGGTGCCCGGCACCCCCGACCCGGTCAAGGACGCCAACGAGGTCGTCGAGTTCGCCAAGGAGTACGGCGTACCCGTCGCGATCAAGGCCGCGTTCGGCGGCGGCGGGCGCGGCATGAAGGTGGCCCGCACCATCGAGGAGATCCCCGAGCTGTTCGACTCGGCCACCCGCGAGGCCGTCGCCGCGTTCGGCCGCGGCGAGTGCTTCGTCGAGCGCTATCTGGACAAGCCGCGCCACGTCGAAGCCCAGGTCATCGCCGACATGCACGGCAACGTCGTCGTCGCGGGCACCCGCGACTGCTCGCTGCAGCGCCGCTTCCAGAAGCTGGTCGAGGAGGCCCCGGCGCCGTTCCTGACCGACGCGCAGCGCAAGGAGATCCACGAGTCCGCCAAGCGGATCTGCAAGGAGGCCGGCTACTACGGCGCCGGCACCGTCGAGTACCTGGTCGGCCAGGACGGCCTGATCAGCTTCCTCGAGGTCAACACCCGTCTGCAGGTCGAGCACCCCGTCACCGAGGAGACCTCCGGCATCGACCTGGTGCTGCAGCAGTTCAAGATCGCCAACGGCGAGCCGCTGTCCATCACCGAGGACCCGACCCCGCGCGGGCACTCCATCGAATTCCGCATCAACGGCGAGGACGCCGGCCGCGGCTTCCTGCCCGCCCCCGGACCCGTCACCCGCTACGACATCCCGACCGGCCCCGGCGTGCGGCTGGACTCCGGTGTGGAGGCCGGCTCGGTGATCGGCGGCCAGTTCGACTCGATGCTGTCCAAGCTGATCGTCTCCGGCGCCACCCGCGAGGAGGCGCTGGCCCGCTCGCGGCGCGCGCTGGACGAGTTCGTCGTCGAGGGCCTGGCCACCGTCATCCCGTTCCACCGCGCAGTGGTCTCCGACCCCGCGTTCATCGGCGACGGCACCAAGTTCGACGTGCACACCCGCTGGATCGAAACCGAGTGGGACAACACCGTCGAGCCGTTCACCGGTGGTGACCCGATCGAAGAGGAAGACACCCTGCCGCGCCAGACCGTCGTCGTCGAGGTCGGTGGACGTCGCCTCGAGGTGTCGCTGCCCGGCGACCTGGCGCTCGGCGGGGGCGGCGCCCCGGCCTCCGGAGTCGTCCGCAAGAAGCCCAAGGCGCGCAAGCGCGGCGGAGCCGGCGGGGCCGCGGCATCCGGTGACTCGGTGACCGCGCCCATGCAGGGCACCGTCGTCAAGGTCGCTGTCGAGGAGGGCCAGACCGTGGCCGCCGGCGAGCTGGTGGTGGTGCTCGAGGCCATGAAGATGGAGAACCCGGTCACCGCCCACAAGGACGGCGTCATCACCGGCCTGAACGCCGAGCCGGGCTCCGCCATCACCCAGGGCACCGTGATCTGCGAGATCAAGAGCGACTAGCCTCACCCGCTTTTCGATTGCGCGAGCGCGCGCGTCTGCACACGACACACCGTCGTTTTCCGTGCAGATGCGCGCGCTCGTCGCATTTGCGGGCTCCGGCTTGCCGATCGGGACCTTCTTGCGCCGCTTGGTGGTTAGCTGTGCTGTCTATGCGGCTATGGCTAGGCTATGCTGCGCGGCCATTGCGCCGGTTTTCTACATCCCGTGAAGCTGGCAATTTGCACTATCGTGAATTACTTCCCATCGGCCGCCCTCCTCGTATAAGGTTTGCTCACGTTGAGCTCAGCGGTTTGCTGAGTGCACCCGGCTCAACAGTGGACCGAGGGGTGGAACGGCCCCGCTGCCTGCGTAGGCAGCGGGGCCGATCCCTGTGCGAAGCTGTGCAGGTGGAGCCCATCGAGATCAACGCCGGCGCCTGGTACCTGCGAGCACTGCGTGCCGACGACCGCGTCGACGACCGCCCGGCCCTGGCCGACATGGGCCAGCACGACGCCGAACACGTCGCCCGCCGCACGACTCAGTGGGAGACGGACACGCTGTACTCCTGGGCAGTCTGCGAGCCGACCACCGGCGAACTGCTCGCCGAGGTCACCCTCGATCCGGCCAGCGGCAACATCGGGCTGCAGGCGCGCCGCGGTCATGCGCAGGCCGCACAGACCGGGGCCGATGCGGTCCGGCGGTTCGCCGACGCCATGCTCGGCTGACGCCGCGAATCGGGCGCGCGGCGGCACCCTCACCTACGCCTTGCTCGGCTGACGCCGCGAATCGGGCGCGCGGCGGCACCCTCACGGTGCGTCAGCGCGCCCGATTCGCCGGGATTCAGCGGCTCTGGTGCACCGTGGTGTCGGTGTGCGGCCCGGTCGCCTGCGAGGGCCAGTAGTAGTAGCCCCAGTGCGGGTACATCATCGTCTGATGGGCGTAGGTGTCCGGCGTGGCGACCATGCTGCCGTCGTCGTTGACGGTCATCGACGCGCTCGCCGTGCCGGCCAGGCCGAGCGCGGCACCGCCGATGATTCCGGCGGAGACGAGGGGCAGAGCGATCAGCTGGATGATGCGGTTCATGTCGATCTCCTTGTGGTGGTGGGCGTTTCGCTGAGACAACTCTCTCCCACCACAGCCGCCCCGTCTGTCGGCGGATCAGACGGCGCAGCGGATGAACCGGTGTTCCCCTGATCGGGGGAACACCTCAGCTGAGGTCGATGTCGCGACCGGTGGCGAGGTCGGCACACTCGACGAGCACGACGTCGTCGCGGGCCCGCAGGAACGGTCCTGCGCCCTGGTCCCCGCGCAGGTCGTCCAGCAGTGCGGGCCAGTGCTCGCGGGCGAAAACCACCGGATGGCCGGGGCGATCCCCGTACACCGCGCGGGCCAGACCCGTGGTTTGCGCCGCAGCCAGCACTCGGCGGACCACCGCCGCGCCGATGTCCGGCGTATCCACCGTCGTCAGCACTGCATACTGCGCAGTCTCGGGAATCGCGGCCAAACCGGCGCGCACCGAAGCGCTCAGCCCGTCGGCCCAGTCACCAGCGACGATGCCGCGAGCCGGCCGGGGAACCTCGACCACCGCGGCACCCAGCACCACGACGACGTCCCCGCAGCCGCCCTCGTGCAACGCGGTGACGCCCGCACGCAGCCACGATCCGCCCCCGGCCAGCACCTTCGGCTTTCCGTAACGGGTTCCGGCCCCCGCCGCCAGCAATACGCCTGTAGCCGTAAATTGTTGTGGCTCAATGATTTCCGTTGGAGACCCTTCCCCCGGTGACGAGAGTGTAAATACGACCCTGAACGTTTGTTAATAAGCTCTCACGATCATTGTCCAAGATCGACCAAAGGGCGTATCGTTCAAATCGAGGTTGATCAAGACAGCCTCCCAGCGTCATCGTCAACGGGGGCGAGAGTCTGACCGCTCCTGTTACCGGCTTTTAGAAATAGGGCCCAAGCTTTGGCGTGAACACACAGACAACACGACTGATGGAGTTCACCATGCCTCACGTGCCCACCCATGACACAAACACTGCGAACGCGGCCACTGACCTGCAGGTCAGCCGTACCGCACAGTTCCAGACCACTTGGCCCCAGGACGGGACCGCGGTCGTCGCCGCTTACGGCGAACTCGACGCCGCCAACGGCGCGGACTTCGTCGCCTACGCGATCGCCCAGGCCGAGCGCGCCCAGCACCTGGTCATCGACCTGTCGGGCCTGACGTTCTTCGCCACCGCAGGCTTCACCGCACTGCACAACCTCAACGTGCAGACCGTCGGGCAGGAAGTCCGCTGGGCGCTGGCGTCAGCGCCGTCGGTGCAGCGTGTGCTGCGCATCTGCGATCCGGACGCGACGCTGCCCGTCTTCGCCGACGTCGACGACGCGCTTCGTGCCGTCCACCAGGATCCGCCTCCGCTACTCCATCTGGTCACGGAGTCGCGCTAGCGACTTCGCGAGCAGGCGGGAAACGTGCATCTGCGAGATGCCGACCCGCTCGGCGATCTGCGTCTGCGTCATCGACTCGAAAAACCGCAGTACCAGCACGGTGCGCTCCCGCTCGGGCAAGCTCTCGAGCAGCGGCCGTAGCGCCTCGCGGTTCTCGATCTGATCCAGGCTGTTGTCGACGTCGCCGAGCGTGTCGGCGATCGCGGGAGCGTCCTCGTTTCCGCTGCCACCGCTGTCGATCGACAGCGTGTTGTACGAGCTGCCCGCGACCAGGCCCTCGATGACCTCGTCGCGATCCATCTCGAGCTCGGCCGCCAACTCCGACGCCGTCGGGGCGCGGCCCAGGCGTTGCGACAGATCGGCGGTCGCCGAACCCAACCGCAGGTGAAGTTCCTTCAGACGGCGCGGCACCTTGACCGACCAGCTGTTGTCGCGGAAGTGCCGGCGGACCTCGCCCATGATGGTGGGCACCGCGAACGACACGAAGTCCGAGCCGGCCGTCACGTCGAAGCGGATGACGGCGTTGACCAGGCCCACCCGCGCAACCTGGACAAGATCGTCGCGTGGTTCACCCCGGCCGTCGAACCGCCGGGCGATGTGATCGGCCAGAGGCAGGCACCGCTCGACAATCCGATCACGCTGGCGTTGGAACTTTGCCGAGTCCGCATCGAGCTCAGCCAACTCGCGGAACATGTCGGCAACGTCGGCATATTCAGAGCTCGGCCGTGAGGACGAACCCCGGGACGACGACCGCGTCACTGCAAGGAACTCGCTCGTCGCGTCATCATCGAGATTCCGAACACCTGCCCATCCGGCGACGATCCATTGGTGAACGTGTTCACCTCGTCGGTCAACGACGTCAGCACATGCCAGCTGAAGCTGCCCGGCGCGAGGATGTCGGAGCTCTCACAGGTGGTCGAGGCGTGCACGCACAGCGCTTCGGGCTGCGGATCGACGACGACCAGCAGGGTCGAATTGGGCACCGCAGAGCGGACCAGACGGGTGCACGCCTCGTCGACGGCCAGCCGCAGATCGGCCACCGCATCGAAATCGAGATCCTCGAACGTACCGACCGCGGCGACGAGGGTTCGCAGCACGGCCAGATTCTCCAGCGAAGCCGCCACTCGCAGCTCGACCGCCTGCGGACTGTGCGAGTGTCCGTTGCTGCGGCTCACTACATCAGCCATCTGACCTCCCGGAAACTTGCCAGCGAGACTACCCCAGGCCGAACCCCTCCCGGTCATGGGCACTCCTGCGCATGGCTGATGGACGTTATGGGCCCCGTTTGCTGGGGTAACCCCATGTCATGGACGCAAAACGCACGGATGAACCGGGCACGCGACGGTTGCGCCGCGTTCTGGTGGTGGCCGGGTCGACGCTGGCCGCTCTGATCCTCGTGGCGGTGGCGGTCTACGCCGTGGCGTTCTTGATGCTGGCGCCGATGATGCAGTGACGGCGCTGAGTAAATGCTGGACATGGTGACAGATCAGTACCCCCTGCTCCTCAGAAGCCAAACACCCGTCAACGGCGTGTTTTGCCGCCGTGATGGCGTTGTCACGGAATGGTTTTCACTGCGATCCAGATCACCCGTTTGGGCGCCGGGAGCACCGGGAAAACTCGGGGTGAGCTCAAGAAGCGGGCCAAGAACGACCTGTCCACACAACAGCGGAGGGTGAGCATGGCTGACGACAAGAACAACAGCGGTCCCGAAGAGGGCGTCAAGGGCGTCGTCGAGGACGTCAAGGGCAAGGCCAAGGAAGCAGTCGGTACCGTCACCGGTCGAAACGACATGGTGGACGAGGGCAAGGCCCAGCAGGACAAGGCCGACGCTCAGCGTGACGCGGCCAAGAAGGAAGCGGAGGCCGACGCGGCCCGCTCCGGCGCCGACGCCGCTGAGAAGCGTCAAGAGTCCAACCAGTAAGAGCTTCGCATCGAGGGTCCCGGCCGATCGGCCGGGCCCTTCGCTGTGTGTCGGGGGCGTGCGAGGCGTGGTGGCGCTCGGGTTTGGCGCTCGCGCGCCGAGATTGCCGCCAGGGCTGTGGATCGGGGCTGCTCACGACCGCTTACGCAATTTCGGCGTGTATCCGCGCCGCTGAAACGCTTGCCGCACCCGGAACTTGACGAACTCTGCGCTGTGCTCGTTCACGACCCGGATGTCATGCCATCCCTGCTGCTCGACGAACTCGGCCCGCCCGATGTCGTAGACGTACGTCGGGCGATCATCACTGTGATGGCTACCTTCGTAGTCCAGGCCGATCATCGGTTCGTCGTAGCCCATGTCCAGGTAGGCCACCATCGACCCGTCGGTCACTTTGATCTGGGTCCGGACGGGATCGAGCCATTCGTCAACGAGGATCAGTCGTAGTCGCGTCTCCCTCGGCGATTGCGCACCGGCGTCCATCAGGCCCAGTGCAGTGGTAGCCCCACGGGTGCCCCGCGCCCCGGGGTATCGCTCCGCCAGAGCCAGCACGTCGACGGCCTTCACACCCGTCGCCTGAGCGAGGGCATCGAGATCGGCCACCGCCTCGTTGCGTGACCGGTGCCGAGCGAGATCGAACGCGGTTCGCTGCACGGTGGTCACCAGCAGGCCATCGACCTGTGTGACCTCGTCACCGTCGAGCCTTTCGTTGCGAACGATGATGCCGGGCGGAGGTCGTCCGCACCGAAAGATCATTTCGATGGGCGTCTGTCTATCGACCCAGCGTGCGCCATGCAGTGCCGCTGCCGCTCGTCCCGCGATCACCCCGTTTCGGCCCGACCACAGCCACGCTCCGAGTGTGCGGTCGCGCAGGGACGGACTGATTGCGCACGGGACATAGACGTCGGGAAACAACCGTCGATAGTTCCAGCGCAGGGCCGCGCGGGTGAGCCCGCCGCCGGCCAATGCCTCGCTGCCGATAACCACCCTCCGCATGAGGTGATGCTCACTGGCGGCCCCGACACAGCGGCTGGCTCATCGCCCACATTGCGGCTAGGGCTGTGGACAACCCCAAAAGCACGACCCTCAGCGCAATATCGGGGTCAAGGTGTGGCGCCTGCCGGCGGTCAAGGTGTGGCGCGTGCCAGCGGTCAAGGTGTGGGGCGCGCTTTCTCAGCGTGCCGCGCCGAACAGCCCGAGCGTCGCCAGCGCCAGCAGCAACCAGGCGGCACCCAGCCACGCCCACCAGGCGAACTCGTCTCGCCGCACCCGCATCAGCCGCGCCAATGAGAACACTCCGCCCGCGGCGAGGATGACCGGCGCCCCGAGCGTGAGCGCCGTGCGCTGCGGCACACCGCATGCCAGCGGGTCCGCGACCGCTCCAGTGCACGTCCCCAGCCACAGCCCCGCGAGGACGAAGAACACCAAACCCGCAGCGGCGAAGCCCAGGCCCGTCCGCAACGCGTCCCGGACACCGGTGTCGCCGTCGATGCTGCGATGCCCATGCTGGGACATATCGGTCATGGCCTGGCTCTTTCGTGTCGCGAAGCTGTGGAACCAGAAGTTCCCGGACACCCCGCCCGGTAAACCGGGTGTGTCGGGGTCGCGGCCTACGATGCGCGCGTGACGAGGCTGCGGTGGACAGTGCTGCTGGTGCTCGGCGTGGCCGCCGCCGCCACCGTCTATCTGGCCGGCGCGTCACCGCTGTGGAGCGTGGCCGCCGGGCTGCTCGCGATGGCCGCGCCCAGCTTTCTCATCGCCACCGTGGTGGGTGCCGCCACTCCCGGTCACCGGGAGCGCGATCGCGCCGATGCCATGTCGGGCAACGAGTTCGAGGATTACGTCGCGCACATCGCGCGGTCGGCCGGGGTGCCGGTGATCATGACGTCGATCAGCGGAGACTGGGGCGTCGACCTGATCGTCGGACACCGTCCGAACCGGCTTGCCGTGCAGTGCAAACGATATTCACGCCCGGTCGGCGCCAGCGCGGTCCAGCAGGTCGTCGCCGGCGCCGCGATGCAGGACTGCACCCGCACGATGGTCGTCACCAACCACGAATTCACCCCGGCGGCACGCAAACTGGCCGAACGTCACGGCTGTGAGCTCGTCGGCGGCGCGGAGCTCGCGGCGCTGCGGACGACGATCCGCCGGCTCACCCGGCCGAGCGAACCGACATCGACCTGAGCACCGCCCGCACCGCGTCGACCGCGGCGTCCAGCTCGTCGTGCGACACCGTCAACGCCGGCCGGAACCGGACACTGTCGGCTCCACACCCGAGCATGATCACCCCACGCCGCCACAGACCGTCGATGAGCGCGTCCCGCTGTGCTGCGTCGGGCATGCTGAACGCGCACATCAGGCCACGGCCGCGCACGTCGCGCACCAGGTCGGGAAAATGCTCGCCGAGTTCCTGGAGCCGCTCGAGCAGGTAGCAGCCCCGCTCGGCGGCCTGCTCGAAGAGCCCGTCCGCCTCGATGACCTCCAGGATCCGGCGCGACCGCACCATGTCGGCCAGGTTGCCACCCCACGTCGAGTTGATCCGCGAGCTGACGGTGAAGACGTTGTCGGCCACCTCGTCGATGCGCCCGCCCGCCATGACGCCGCACACCTGCGTCTTCTTGCCGAACGCCACCACGTCGGGGGTGACGCCCAATTGCTGGTAGGCCCAGGCGGTTCCGGTGATGCCACACCCGGTCTGCACCTCGTCGAAGATCAACAACGCGTCGAACTCGTCGCACAGGCGGCGCATCGCGGCGAAGAACTGCGGCCGGAAATGGCGGTCGCCGCCCTCGCCCTGGATCGGTTCGGCGATGAAGCAGGCCACGTCATGCGGGTTCGCCTCGAAGGCGACGCGGGCTTGCCGCAGCGATTCGGCTTCCAGCGCAGCCATGGCGGCCTCGTCGAGGCCGGGCCGGAGATAGGGCGCGTCGATGCGCGGCCAGTCGAACTTCGGGAAGCGGGCCACCTTGTTGGGATCGGTGTTGGTCAGCGACATCGTGTAGCCGCTTCGCCCGTGGAAGGCGCCGCGCAGGTGAAGCACCTTGGTGCCCAACGCCGGATCGATGCCCCGACTCTCGTTGAGTCGGCTCTTCCAGTCGAACGCGACCTTCAGCGCGTTCTCGACGGCCAGCGCTCCCCCGTCGACGAAGAACAGGTGCGGCAGCGCCGGGTCGCCCAGCACGCGCGCGAACGTGTCCACGAAACGTGCCATCGGAATGCTGTAGACGTCGGAGTTACTGGGCTTGTTCAGCGCGGCGGCGGTGAGCTCGGCACGGAACTGCTCGTCATCGGCCAGGCCCGGATGGTTCATCCCCAACGCCGACGACGCGAAGAAGGTGAACATGTCCAGGTAGCTGCGGCCGGTGCGCGCGTCGACCAGTTGCGATCCGCGCGAGCGGTCGAGGTCGAGAACCAGATCCAGACCGTCGGCGAGGATGCTGCGGGCCAGAACGGGGCGGACGTCGGCTGGCGCGATCTTCCGATCCACCGGTAGCAATGCCGGAATTATGTCTGCCATTCGGCCATAGTAGCGGAATTTTTTTCATCCTGGCGTCTGATCTGATAGCAACAGAGGACCAAAGGCCATAGTGATGGACCTCAACTGTGCATAGCCTCGCCTAAGTCATCATCACCTGAACACGAGGTCGCCATGCACCATCCGACGAATCTGGTCAGCCTGCCCGTCGGCGGGCTCGCCACCATCCTTGGCATCGCCGCTGACACCCCGGCGCACGTCGCGCTGCGGCTGCGCCACTTGGGCTTTCGATCAGGCAACGAGGTGCGGGCGCTACGTGCGGCCCCGCTAGGCGATCCCACCGTCTACCGAATCCTGGGGTACGACATGTGCCTGCGCCGCCACGAGGCCCGCCACATCGAGATCGAGGCACTCCCGTGACCGCCCCCGCGTGCCACTCCAACGGCTCCATCGACGCCCCCAAGGGCCAGACTCGCATCGCGCTGGTGGGCAGCCCCAACGCGGGTAAGACAAGTGTGTTCAACCACCTGACCGGAATGCGCGCTCACACCGGCAACTACCCCGGCGTCACGGTCACCCGCACCGTAGGCACCGGCCGGCACACCTGCCCGGAATGTAAAACGGTGAAGTTCACCGTCGAGGATCTGCCCGGTGCCTACAGTCTGCACCCGGCCAGCCCCGACGAACAGGTCGTCGCCGACCTACTCCATGGAACGCTACCGGGGATCACCGCTCCGGACGCCTTGGCCGTTGTCGTCGACGTCACCGTGCTGGAACGTTCACTGTCGCTGGTGGCACAGGTGCTGCGGCTGGGCAAACCCACCATGGTGATCTTGACGATGACCGACGAACTCGCAAATCGCGGCGGTCATCTGGACGTCGAGCGACTCTCGACCGCGCTGGGCATCCCCGTCGTCGGAGTCGTCGCCAGCCGCGGCAAGGGTTTCGAACCGCTACGGGCGCTGCTTGCCGAACCCAAGAACTGGACGCGCACACCGATCCCGCCTCCTCGCGACGACACCGAATTCAATGCATGGATCCAGTCCGTGCTCACCGCGGCTCAGTACCGCGCACCGGAATCCGACCAGCGCAGCGCATCCATTGACCGCCTGCTGCTGCACCCAGTCTTCGGCACAATCACGTTCGTCGTCGTGATGTTCCTGTTCTTCCAGGTGATCTTCACCGTCGCAGCGCCGCTGCAGGACCTGATCGAGCAGTTGTTCGGGTGGGCCGCGACGCTGGTTTCCGAGCACGTGAGCAACGAGACCGCGGCCGGTCTCCTCGGCGCCGGTGTCATCGGCGGCGTGGGTTCGGTGCTGGTGTTCATTCCGCAGATCATGCTGATGTTCCTGCTGATCTCGCTGCTCGAGGGAGTCGGCTACATGGCTCGGGCGGCCTTCCTGGTTGACCGGATCATGTCCACCACAGGCCTGGAAGGCCGGGCCTTCGTGGCGATGCTGTCCTCAGTGGCCTGCGCCGTCCCCGGCATCATGGCCACCCGGACGCTGCCGTCATCTCGCGACCGCATTGCGACCACGATGGCCGCACCGCTGATGACCTGCTCCGCGCGTCTACCTGTCTACATCCTGCTCATCGGCCTACTCGTAGACCCTGCGTCGCGTGTGGGGCCGTTCTCCGTCCAGGGTGTGGCGATGTTCGGGCTGTACGTTCTGGGCGGCATCGCCACCATGACAACGGCATGGATCTTCAAGCGGGGCGTCCTCAAAGGTGACCTGCTGCCCTTCTACATGGAGCTGCCGCCCTACCGGTTCCCCTCACTCAAGTCCGTGTTGCTGAGCATGTGGGACTCGGCGAAAGCGTTCCTACGCAAAGCCGGAACCATCATTCTGGCAACGTCGGTGATCCTGTGGTTCCTGCTGAACCTGCCGCTGCACACCGCCGCAACTGCCGGGATGGACGAATCCGCCGCCGCAGCCTACGTACTGGACCATTCCTTCGCCGCGTCGATCGGCAAGGTCGTGCAACCGCTGTTCGAGCCGCTGGGCTTCGACTGGCGCATCGCCGTCGGTCTGATTGGCGCGCTGGCTGCGCGGGAGGTTTTCGTGGCCACCATGGGACAGATCTTCGCTGCCGCTGACCCGGAGAATCCGATTGACGCGATCCGCAATGCCGTATTCACTTCCGGCCCCCAGCAGGGTGAAATGCTGTTCACCGCGCCGACGGTGGTGGCGCTGCTGCTGTTCTTCGCGTTCGCCTTGATGTGCATGTCGACCGTTGCCGTCATTCGCCGTGAGACCAACTCCTGGCGCTGGCCGGCGGTGGCGTTCACCTACATGTTCGTGCTGGCCTGGGTAGCCGCGTTGGTCGGACGCTATGTGACGATCTGGGTGACCTCATGACCCCGTTGCTACACCCGGAGGTAACCGAGGATCCGCAGACCCTGCGATGGGTGACCGACACCGGTGCGCTGCCCGATGGACTCGCCGATCAACTGCTCGCCGACGGCACCCTGACCGCTGTCGAGATCGGTCAGGGTGAGATCCGGACCCGGCTGGCGCCCGGCCACACCTGGACCGGCGCCGGCCCGGCGGTTCGCACCGCGCTCTTCCGGGCACTGTCGACGCCGAGCGAGCTGCGCCATCAGATCGCGCAACTAATGGCCCGAGAAGTAGAGCCTTTGGTCACCTCCCACGGTGGCACCATCCGAGTAATTTCGATAACCGATGACGTGGTCAACGTCGCGCTCGACGGAGCCTGCGGTCACTGCACCCTGCAGGCCCGCACGCTGAACAGTCTGGTGACCAAAGCGATTCGCGCCCGGTTTCCGCAAATTCGCGCAGTACGTGCTGTCCACGTCAAGGAAGGTTGAGTGATGTCGCTGCTGGGAGCGCCGTTCATGCTGGCTCGTGGCCTGCTCAATGCCAGTGTCGACCTTGTGGGAGCGGCGGCGACAGCCACGGCTGCCGCGATGGCCGAGGATGCGCTGACCGCCGCGCAGGCCACCATCGAGGTGGTCGGTGAGGCGCTCGGCGCGACTCCTGCCCGCCGGATCTCCTCCTCCGGGCAGACCCACTGGATCGACGTGCGCGGACTGGGCGCGGACAACGATGTCGCCCTCGTCGTCAGTGCCGCGCTACGGGAAACCCCGGGCGTCGTAAGCGCCTACGTCAACGGGCCGACCGATCGGGCGGTGATCACCGTTGCCCGCAACGGACCGAGCGCCGCACGGCTAGGGCGCGTGATAGCTGACGCCGAGCAACGATGCGGTGTCACCCGCGGCGGCCCGGTGTCGCTGCCCGGTGACGACGTGCTGCTCACCAGCCGCATCGCGGCCACGCTGGTATCCGGCATCGGATTGAGCACCGCGACGCTGGCGAACATGCTGCCGCTGAGCGTTTTGCCCCGGATGTTGGCCGCGCCCGTAGCACTGGCCAACCACCACCCCGGCGTGCGTCGCGTCCTGGAGACCCGGCTCGGGGTCGAAGGCACCGACCTGCTGTTCGCGATGCTCAATGCCACAACCTCCACACTGGCCTCGTCGCCTTCAACTGCGGTGTCGGGCACCGTAATGCGGGCGATGTTGACCATGGAGGCCGTTACCGGCCGTCGCGCCTGGCAGCGGATGGAGCCGCGTCTCAGCGAGCAGGCAGCCAAGTCCGGGGACATCGACACCGCCGGGCAGACCCGCTGGCACGGCCGTAGCGGCGCGACTTATGCGCACGGCTCCGTCGGGTTGGGAATCGCCGCGGGTGCGGTGGTGGGTGTTCTTGCCGGCGCGCAGACCGGTGCAGCGACCGCCGAGGTCGCTGTCCCCAAAGCGGTTCGGACCGTGCGGGAATCGTTCTGCTGCGCGATCAGTCGCGGATTGCAGAACGGTCACGGCGCACTCGTGATGCGGCCGCAGACTCTTCGCTGGCTAGCTGACGTGGACACCGTCGTGGTCGACCCGCGCATCCTTTACACCGACTTGTACACCGTCAGCCGGGTCCGCGGGGTAGCCAGCAAGGCAAACCGTACCGCCGCCTGGGCGGCCGCCACCGCCGCGTTGGAAGCCGGTGAACTCTGCCCCGGCTGGAACCCGGTGTCAGGCATCTCCGGCGACGGCGAGGCGCTCGTCACCGCCATCCGTGCCCCCCTGGCCGTCGCGCTACTCACCGAGGCCCGCGCGGCAGGCGCGCGCGTGGTCGGGATCTACGACGACGGATTGCACTCACTCAAGACCGGTTTCGACGAACTGCGGCCCAGCCGGGAATCACTCGACGAGGCGCTTGCCGGCACGGTGGCCGACCTGCGGGCCGATGGGGCCGTCGTCGCACTGCTGTCCAGTGCAGGCTCGCGAGCGGCGGTCGAAGCCGACGTGGCGATCGGCGTGCTTCGCGACAGCGCTCCACCAGTGTGGGGTGCAGACGTGCTAGTGCCCGACCTGGCCACCGCCTGGCGAGTGTTGCGCACCATCCCGGCAGCGCGCGCCGCCGCCGCTGCCGGCGTGTCCCTGTCGGCGGGCAGTTCGGTACTCGGCTCCCTGATGCTGATACCGAGTGTGCCCGGCAACGGACCCGCGTCAGTGGATCTGACCGCCACGTGGGGGCTGTTGCGTGGTTCTCTCATGGGTCGCAAGGTGTTCAGCGAGCCGCTGCCGCACCCGGAGTCCGGACACGACTGGTACGCACTGCCCGTCGAGGAAGTCGAACGTCTGCTCCCACGGCCGCCCGAGCAGGCACCCGATGCAGCCTCGGCACAGGGCGTGCTCGCCACATCTACACCGGCCCGAGTGCTGATGCACGCTTACGGGGTGATGCGCGACTACGCCGGCGCGGTGCGTGAGGACCTATCCGATCCGATGACGCCCATCCTGGCCACCGGTGCGGCCGCGAGCGCGCTGCTGGGCTCCCCGCTCGACGCCCTCATGGTTGCCAGTGTGCTAGTCGGCAACGCCGCGATCTCCGCACAGCAGACCGTGCATGCACAGCGCGTCCTGGACCATCTGCTGGCGGTGCAGGAACCGCCCGCTCGCCTTTCGGCCGGCGGAGGCTTCCGTGAAATCGACTCGGCCGCACTGCGACCCGGCGATCTGATCGAGATCCGCTCGGGCGAAGTCGTACCGGCGGACGCCCGGCTCGTCCAGGCCGAGGGCGTCGAGGTCGACGAGTCGGCGTTGACCGGTGAATCCCTGCCGGTGGCCAAGAACACCGAACCGACCCCCGGCGTCACGCTGGCCGAGCGCACCGGAATGGTCTACGCCGGAACCACCATGGTGGCGGGCCGGGCACTGGGCATCGTGGTGGCGGCCGGCCCCGCGACGCAGGTCCGGCGCGCCCTCGCGATGTCGCCGAGCAAGAAGCGCGAGGTCGGGCTCTCGGCCCAGCTCGGCGCGATCACCAAGAAGGCCTTGCCCTGGAGTCTGGCGGGCGGCGGTCTGGTCGGTCTGCTTTCGCTGTTGCGTGGCACTCCGGTTCACGAGGCCGCTTCGGGAATGGTGGGCATCTCGGTGGCCGCGGTGCCCGAGGGCTTGCCGCTCGTGGTCACACTGGCGCAATCAGCGTCGGCACGGCAGCTGACCGGTTCGTCGGTGCTGATCCGCAACGCCAAGGCGATCGAGGCCTTCGCCCGGGTGGACGCCGTCTGCTTCGACAAGACCGGCACATTGTCACAGAACCGATTGCGGGTGACGTCGGTACGCCCGCTGGACGGATTCGCCTTCGACGACGTGTTGCGCGCCGCTGCTGAGACGATGCCCAGCGATGGGGCCCGCCTCGAACACGCCACCGACAAGGCGGTTCGCGACGCGGCCGCCGAGCACGGTATCGCTACCGATGGATTCGACGCGCTGTTGCCGTTCCAGTCCGACCGGCCATTCGCGGCGGCCCTGATCGGCACTCGGATTGTGCTCAAGGGCGCTCCGGACGTACTCGCCAACGCTTATCGATGCATCCAGCCAGAATTGGAGACGACGCTGGAGGCGATGGCCGCCGAAGGTCTGCGGGTGCTCGCCGTCGCCACCTGCGAGGTGACCCCCGCTCAGGCCGCCGCAGCCCGATCCGACGCCGCGGTGTTCGACACATTGTGCCGCGAAGGGCTTCGACCACTCGGACTCCTCGGGTTGGCTGACACGCCCCGACCCGGTTCACAGGCGCTGCTAGAGGAACTGCAGTCACGCGGGATCGGAATCAAACTGATCACCGGCGACCATCCGGTGACGGCGGCCGTGATCGCCAACCAACTGGGCGTGCCGGCGAGCCGGGATGATGTTGTCACCGGCTCGGAGTGGGATGCGATGACGGCGCTGCAGCGCAGCGAGACGGCACAGAAATACAGCGTGTTCGCGCGGATGTCGCCGGAACACAAGGTTGAGGTCGTACACGCGCTGGAATCGGCCGGCCTGGTGACGGTGATGGTCGGTGACGGTGCCAACGATGCCGCTGCCATCCGGGCGGCGTCGGTGGGCGTCGGTGTCGTGTCCACTGGTAGCGATCCGGCCAGAATGGCCGCGGACGTCATGCTGCTCGACGGTGAAATCGGGGCGCTGGTGTACGCCATCGACGAAGGTGAGCAACTTTGGCGGCGAGTGCAGTCTGCGGTCTCGATGTTGTTGGGGCACAATGTCGGCGAAGTCTCCTTCGGGATCATCACCAGCCTGGTCACCGGCCGCCCGGCGCTGACCGCACGCCAGATGCTCCTGGTGAACATGCTCACCGACGCACTGCCCGCCGCCGCGGTGGCGGTCAGCGCCCAGGCGCAACGCGACGGGGTCGTCCACCATGACGAGGCGGCGATCTGGCGCGCCGTCGCCCAGCGCGGAGTGTTTACCGGTCTGGGCGGCACCCTGGCGTGGGCGCTGGCCTATCCGCTGGGTACGCCGCGCCGTGCCGCCACAGTCGGGCTGATCGGGCTGGTGCTGTCGCAGATGATGCAGACCCTGAGCGACTCGCACGGACCGCTGGTGATCGCCACCAATGTCGGCACACTGGGCGTCATGGGGGCCGTCATCAGCACTCCCGGGCTGAGCCAATTGTTCGACTGCACCCCGGTCGGGCCTATCGGATGGGGTCAAGCCGTCGGGGCGGCGCTGGTCGCCGGAGGGGTGTCCGGCCTGCTGCCCCGCGCGATCGACCGCGCCGCCGAGGTACTGAGACCTTCAGTCGTCGACGCTGAGAACGCCGACACGAACGAGGACGGTGTAGACGTGCTCGATAGCCGGAGTCAGCAGTCGCACGCCGGAATCCATGAGGGTGTCGGTGCCGATGCCGCGAAGAACGTCACTCACACTGCGGAGCGTAACCCCGAAGTCTCCGAGAGGGAAGGATTACCTAACTGATGTTGAATTCTGTTCGCGATTTTGTGACCTCCCACAACGACGCGTCCAAAGTAGTCCGGGAGGCGCGTCGCTTCTCGATCCGGCTGCCGCTGGTCGGCAAGGTCGCAGTGCCGCCGCCACAGCACCTGGCCTTCTACACCGTCCTGGGGGCGCTCGCGGTCACCGAGGTCATCCCGTGGCCCGTCGCCGTCGGTGTCGGGCTGGGCCACGCGCTCACCGTCCGGACAAACGGGGACGCTGCCCCCATTGCCGACGAACCGGTCGCCCCATCCACACCGCAGAACGCGGCTGAGCCCGCCGAGGAGTTGGCGACCACACCATAACGAGCTATCGGAGTAGTTCCTCCACCAAGGCGCCGCGCGGGAACTATTCCGGTACATACCCCCTGTTACTGTAAAACTTCTGTAAGATGATCGTGCTGCGCGTCTTCACGTCGGCGGCCGTCCGGATGCGCTGCAGCAGTGTTTCCAGCGCGCGCGCCGACGCGACATGCACCAGCAGCACATAGTTGTCCTCACCGGCCACCGAATAGCACGCCTCGATTTCGGGGATGTGTTCCAGCCGGGCGGGGGCATCATCGGGTTGAGAGGGATCGAGAGGGGTGATCGCCACGAACGCCGAGAGCATGGCGCCGACCGCCTCCGGGTTGATGCGCGCGGTGTATCCGGTGACCACCCCGCGTGATTCCAGCCGCCGCACCCGCGCCTGCACCGCCGACACCGACAACCCGGCCGTCGCCGCCAGATGCGCCAGCGTCGCCCGACCATCGGCGACCAACTCCCGGACCAGCGTGCGGTCGATCTCGTCGAGTTCGCCGTCGCCCATGGGCGCACTGTATCCGAGCGCCGCCCCGATCAGCCCCGACCAGGCCCACCCCACCGACCGGAAAGTCAGTCACCCATGAGCACCGCCGTGTCCACCGCATTGCCGACCGCCGACGACCTGCGCTCGCGCGTCCGCGACGCACTGGCTTCGGTCGGCGCGACCATCGAACTAGGCAGCCCCAACGAAGGGGGCCTGCCTGCGAGCACCGCGATCACCGGAGACGTGCTGTTCACCGTCCCCGAATCGACGCCCGCCGACGCCGAGGCGGCGATCGGCCAAGCAGCGGAAGCATTTTCGGCGTGGCGGGTGACCCCGGCGCCGGTCCGCGGAGCGCTGGTGGCACGGCTCGGAACACTGCTCGTCGAACACAAGTCCGCGCTGGCGGCCCTGGTCACCATCGAGGCCGGCAAGATCACCTCCGAAGCCGCCGGCGAGGTACAGGAGATGATCGACATCTGCGACTTCGCCGTCGGGTTGTCGCGCCAGCTGTACGGCAAGACCATCGCCTCCGAGCGGCCCGGGCATAGGCTGATGGAAACCTGGCATCCGCTCGGCGTCGTCGGCGTCATCACCGCCTTCAACTTTCCGGTGGCGGTCTGGGCGTGGAACACCGCCGTCGCGCTGGTGTGCGGGGACACCGTGGTGTGGAAGCCTTCTGAGCTCACCCCGCTGACCGCGGTGGCCTGTCAGGCGCTGCTCGAGCGGGCCTGCACCGACGTCAACGCACCCGCGGGCGTGAGCCGGTTGATCCTGGGCGGCCGCGAGGTCGGCGAGCGCCTGATCGACGATCCCCGGGTTGCATTGGTGAGCGCCACGGGATCGGTACGCATGGGTAAGCAGGTCGGCCCCCGGGTCGCCGAACGCTTCGGCAAGGTCCTGCTCGAGCTGGGCGGCAACAACGCCGCGATCGTGACCCCGGCTGCCGATCTGGACCTCGCGGTGCGCGGCATCGTGTTCTCCGCCGCCGGCACCGCGGGACAACGATGCACCACGCTGCGCCGGCTGATCGTGCACTCGTCGGTCGCCGACGACCTGATGTCGCGGATCGTCGCGGCGTACCGGCAGCTGCCGGTGGGCGACCCGTTCGCCTCGGACACTCTGGTGGGGCCGCTGATCCACGAGACCGCCTACCGCGACATGGTGGGCGCGCTGCAGCAGGCGCGTGACGAAGGCGGCGAGGTGACCGGCGGGGAGCGCGTCGACACCGGCGCCTCCGAAGCGTTCTATGTCGAACCCGCCGTGGTGCGGATGCCCGAACAGACCGCCATCGTGCACACCGAGACGTTCGCGCCGATTCTCTACGTGCTGACCTACGACACGCTCGACGAGGCCATCGAACTGAACAATGCGGTGCCGCAGGGGTTGTCGTCGTCCATCTTCACCACCGATGTGCGGGAGGCGGAGCGGTTCCTGGCTGCCGACGGTTCGGACTGCGGCATCGCCAACGTGAACATCGGCACTTCAGGTGCGGAGATCGGCGGCGCGTTCGGCGGCGAGAAGCAGACCGGCGGCGGTCGCGAATCCGGGTCGGATGCGTGGAAGGCCTACATGCGACGCGCGACGAACACGGTCAACTACTCTTCGGAGCTGCCGCTGGCCCAGGGTGTGCATTTCGGCTGAGCAACTGCTCGGCCCGCGAGCGTGCGAGTCTGCACGACGACACGCCGCTCCACGCTGTGATTCTCCGCGCGCTCGTGGCGCGCGAAGGCACACTCTGTACATGGATCTCGCGGGCAAGGTCGCCGTCGTCACCGGCGGAGCATCGGGAATCGGTCAAGCGCTGGCCCAACAACTGGCCGAACAAGACGTGCGGGTCGTGGTCGGCGACCTGGACGAGGCCGGTGCACATCAGACCGCCGCCGACATCCGGGCGGCCGGCGGCCACGCCATCGCCCTGCGGTCCGATGCCGCCGACACCGACGACATCGAAGCGCTGCTTCGGCTGGCCGGCGACGAGTTCGCACCCGTGGACATCTACGTCGCCAACGCCGGCGTCATCGGGGCGCCCGCGCTGGGTTCCGAAGCCGACTGGGATGTCACCCTCGACGTGAACCTGCGCGCACACATCCGTGCCGCGCGCCTGCTGGTGCCGCATTGGCGTTCGATCGGCGGCGGCTACTTCGTGTCGGTGGCCTCAGCCGCGGGCCTGCTGACCCAGCTCGGCGCCGCGGGCTACGCGGTGAGCAAACACGCCGCGGTCGGGTTCGCCGAATGGCTGGCGATCACCTACGGTGAGGACGGTATCGGGGTCAGCTGCGTCTGCCCGCTGGGTGTGGAAACGCCTCTGCTGCAGAACATCCGCGGCATCGACGACGCCGATGCCCGACTCGGGGCGTCGGCGATCGAACACTCGGCGGCGGTCATCAGCGCCGAGGACGTCGCAACGGCCACGATCGAGGCGATGCGCAACGACCGGTTCCTGGTGCTCCCCCATCCCGAGCTGCTCGAGATGTACCGGCACAAGGGTGCCGATTACGACCGGTGGATCGCCGGGATGCGCCGCTACCAGCGGACGTTACGCAACGGTTAGGTCGTCACCGTCTCGGCGGAGAACTCTCGGATCGCCGAAAAGGCCCGCGCCCCATAGACGGTCGCCGGACCGCCATGCATCATGATGCCCACCGCGATCGCCTCGGCAGCCTCCTGCTCGGTGGCCCCGGCCCGGACCGCTCCTTTGGCGTGCGAGGCGATGCACCCGTCGCAGCCGTGGACGACGCCGATCGTCATCGCGATCAGCTCCTTGACCTTGCGGCTCAGCGCACCATCGGACAGGGCCGCCGCGCTGATGGCGTTGAAGCCCTGATACACCTCCGGAATCGCCTGCCGCAGCGCCCGGTGTTCGGGCCGCAGCTCGTCGAGAACGCCGTGATAGTGCTGCTCGCCATCGTCCATACCGCTCAGTGTGGCGATGGGCGTGGGTGGCGGAAAGGGCCGAAAGTACTCACTCGCGGGGTGTGAGCGCGGGGTGTGAGCGCGCGCTGCGTGCCACGTTTTCGCGGCGTGTTGCGTGCAGACCCGCGCTCGCGGTGCAAGGCCCAGCGGCTCGCGGTGCGAGGCCCAGCGGCTAACGGCGGCGCAGGGTGAGGTGGAAGTCCTTGGGCATCAGGGTCAGCCGCTCGGCGACCTGCAACTCGTAGTCCGGGTCGGGGATCAGCTCGTAGCGACGCAACAGCACCGCCAGCAGCAGCACCGCCTCGTGCAACGCAAACTGCCGTCCGATGCACGACCGGGGCCCGGTGCCGAACGGCTTGTACAGTCCGGCCGGACGGGCCTTGACGTTCTCGGGCGCGAACCGGTCCGGATCGAAGGCGTCCGGATCGTCACCCCAGCGCGGGTCGCGGTGCAGCGTCATCGTCAATGCCAGCACCCAGTCGCCCTTGCGCATCGGGTGCACCCCGGCCAGCAAGGTGTCCTCGCGGGCGGCCCGGTAGTAGCCGGGCACCGTCGGGTGCAGCCGCAGCGCCTCGTCGAACACCCGCCGCACGTAGCGCAGCTTGGCGATCAGTTCGAAGTCCGGGCGCTGCTGCTCACCCCACACCTCGGCGATCTCCGCACGGGCGCGGTCGGCGATCTCCGGATGCCGAGCCAGGAAGTACAGCGCGAACGACAAGGCGCCCGAGGTGGTTTCATGACCGGCGACCAGGAAGTTGATCAGCTGGTAGCGGATGTTGGCCGGCTCGAGGTCGGACTGCAACATCAGCTGGAGTAGGTCGTCGTGACGGCCCGGCCCCTCGCGTAACCGTTCGGCGATGATCTCGTCGGCAATCCGGTGCATCGCCTCGGCGTGACCTAGGACTTCTCGCTCGGCGCGGCGCGCTAGGAAACGCGGCAGGAACGTCTGGCGCAGCATTCCCACCCGGTCGGCCCCCTTGAGCCCTGCGACCATGTGCTCGACGAACGGGTGCGGTTCCTCGGAGTCGAACGCGCCGAACGGATGTCCGGCCGCGCATCGCCCGATGGTCTCCAGTGTCGCCCGGGTGGCGTCGGCGGACACGTCGACGATCTGCCTCTCGTCCCAGCGGGCAGTCAGTTCGTCGGCGACGTCGAACATGATCGCGTGGTACCGGCGCATCGACTGCTGGCTGAACGCGGGCATCAGCACGTCGTGGGCCTTCTGCCAGTTCGGTTCGTCGTTGTAGGCGGTGAACAATCCGTCGCCGCCCAGGAGTCGCAGTGCCTCGATGTCGGGACCGACGTGCTTGCAGAACCGGCTCTCGTCGTTGAGCTCGGCCACGGCGTCGGATCCGGCGGCCACGACGTAGCGCGCACCCAGGAACCGGAACTCGAACACCGGCCCCAGCTGAGCCAGTTTCATGGCCGACTGGGAGGGAGTGTCGGCATCGAAGGACAGCACGTCGCCGATGAGCGGCAGACGGCGACCCGGGTGCGGCAACTTGGGGAACGCGCGCCGGTCGTCGACGATGGACATGACCCCAGCCTCCGCTGCTGTTGTACATGTGTCAAGTAGTATGGCCGTCATGGGGGAACCACGACGACGACTCTCACCCGACGACCGCCGCAACGAGCTGTTGGCGCTCGGCGCCGAGGTGTTCGGCCAGCGGCCCTACGACGAGGTGCGTATCGACGAAATCGCCGAGCGCGCCGGGGTGTCGCGGGCCCTGATGTATCACTACTTTCCCGACAAGCGGGCGTTCTTCGCCGCCGTGGTGCGGGCCGAGGGTGAGCGGCTGTTCGAGGCCACCAACACCCCGCCCGAGCCAGGTCAGACGCTGTTCGGCCAGGTGCGCGCCGGCGTGCTGGCCTACCTGCAGTACGACGAGGGACATCCGCACGGCGCCTGGGCGGCATACATGGGCATGGGCCGGTCAGACCCGGTGCTGCGCGGTATCGAGGACATCGACAACGACCGGCAGGCCAACCGCATCATCGGTCGGATCACCGATGCGGTGGGTGGCGCGATGGGCGCCGACGTGGAGCGCGATCTCCGGGCCACCATCTACGGCTGGCTGGCGTTCACGTTCGAGATGTGCCGTCAGCGTCTGCTCGACCCGTCCCTGGACGCCGACCTGATCGCCGACCTGTGCGCGCACGGCCTGCTCGACGCGGTCGCCCGCGTGCCGGGGATCCCGGCCGCGCTGGCCGAGGCGGTCGCACTCAGCGCGCGCTGAGGATCAGCTCTCGCCGAGGTCGGGAATGTCGCGGCCGCAGCGGTTGCGGAAGTCCACCGCAGGCTGCCGGATGCCCTGCAACTCCGCTTTGACCTGAGGATTCGTGTCGAGGAACTCCGCCAACGCCACCCGCCGCTGCTCGGGATCGAGATCGCCGATCGTGGTGAAGAAGGCGTTGACCGGCGGATGGGTGTACAGATACCCCGTCGTCGACGCCAGCACCCCGGTCATCACCCCCGCCAGGTCCGCCGACGAGCAGTTCGGCGGCGGCTGGGACGCGGCCGGCGCGGCGACGCCCAGCGACAACGCGCCCAGTCCGAGCACTGCGGCCACCACGCGCCGGGTGGACATCCCATCAGCCATGCCGTTCTCCTTGATTCGCTGTCGTTGACCCATCACGGTCTGTTGAAGCCCAGGTTGATGCCCACGTTCCACAAGTCGTCGCAGGCGTAGTAGCCCCACTCGCAGGGGTAGGGCACGTACGGCCCGGTCGAGCCCACGGGTCCGGTGCCGGTGCCCGATGAGCGCACTTCACCCTGCGAACAGATCGTCGTCGCCCCAGCGTTGGAGCATTCGGCACCGCTGACGGGGGCCAGCGCCACCGACGACACAAGCAGGACGGAAACCACCGGTGCACAGATCCATCGCATGTCTCACTCCATCCACCAGCGCACGACGAGGTCGCGCGTCCGTGGCGTCCCACGGCGTCCGAAGGAGGGCGCCCGATGGGCCGCAGCGCTCAGAATACGCCGCGACGGACGCCGGCAGCCCCCGTTTTCGACGACTTCACCCCTGCTCAGAGCAGTTGTCGGACCCAGCAGGCACCATGGATGGGTGCCCGTGACCACCGATCCGCTCGCCCGCTTCAGCGCGCTGACGCGCGAGTGGTTCACCGGCACGTTCCACGAACCCACCCCGGCGCAGGCCCAAGCATGGAACGCCATCGCCGATGGCGACAACACCCTGGTCATCGCCCCCACCGGATCCGGGAAGACGCTCGCGGCGTTTCTGTGGGCGATAGACGGGCTGGCCCGTGAACCCTCCCCCACCCGCTCGACCCGGGTGCTGTACGTGTCCCCGCTCAAGGCGCTGGCCGTCGACGTCGAGCGCAACCTGCGCACGCCGCTGACCGGCATCTCCCGCATCGCCGAGCGCACCGGCCAGACGCCGCCGGCGATCAGTGTCGGCGTGCGCTCCGGCGACACCACCCCCGCCAAGCGGCGCGAGCTGATCACCAAACCGCCCGACATCCTGATCACCACCCCCGAGTCGCTGTTCCTGATGTTGACCTCGGCGGCCCGCGACTCCCTGGCCGGCGTGCAGACCGTCATCGTCGACGAAGTGCACGCCGTGGCGGGCACCAAACGCGGCGCACACCTGGCGCTGTCGCTGGAACGCCTCGACGCGATGCTGGAGCGGCCCGCGCAACGAATCGGACTCTCGGCGACGGTGCGCCCGCCCGAGGAGGTGGCCCGATTCCTGTCCGGCGCGTCCCCGACCACGATCGTCGCGCCGCCGGCGGCCAAGACCTTCGATCTGGCCGTGCAGGTGCCGGTGCCCGACATGGCCAACCTCGAGGACAACTCGATCTGGCCCGACGTCGAGGAGCGCATCGTCGACCTGATCGAGGCGCACCACAGCTCGATCGTGTTCACCAACTCGCGGCGGCTGGCCGAGCGGCTGACCGCGCGCCTCAACGAGATCCACGCCGAACGCGCCGGCGTCGAGCTCGGCTCCCACAACCCCGGTGTCGCCGGCGGGGCGCCGGCACACCTGATGGGCAGCGGACAGACCTACGGCGCCGAGCCGGTGCTGGCCCGCGCGCACCACGGTTCGGTCAGCAAGGAAGCCCGCGCCGAGGTCGAGGACGCGCTCAAGAGCGGGCGACTCAAGGCCGTCGTCGCGACATCGAGCCTCGAGCTCGGCATCGACATGGGCTCGGTCGATCTGGTCATCCAGGTCGAGACCCCGCCGTCGGTGGCCAGCGGGCTGCAACGCATCGGCCGGGCCGGGCACCAGGTCGGCGAGATCAGCCAGGGTGTGCTGCTGCCGAAGCACCGCACCGACCTGATCGGGTGTGCGGTCACTGTGCAGCGCATGCTGACCGGACAGATCGAGACGATGAAGGTGCCGGCCAACCCCCTCGACGTGCTGGCCCAGCACACTGTCGCCGCCAGCGCGCTGGAGCCGATCGACGCCGACCGCTGGTTCGACACCGTGCGGCGCAGCGCCCCGTTCGCGACGCTGCCGCGCAGCGCGTTCGAGGCCACACTGGACCTGCTGGCCGGTAAGTACCCGTCCACCGACTTCGCCGAGCTGCGTCCACGCATCGTCTACGACCGCGACGCCGGGACGCTGACCGCCCGGCCGGGCGCCCAGCGGCTGGCCGTCACCTCCGGTGGCGCGATCCCCGACCGCGGGCTGTTCACCGTCTACCTGGCCTCCTCGGCGGACTCCGAGAAGCCTTCGCGGGTCGGCGAACTCGACGAGGAGATGGTCTACGAGTCCCGGCCCGGTGACGTGATCTCGCTGGGCGCCACGAGCTGGCGCATCACCGAGATCACCCACGACCGGGTGCTGGTGATTCCGGCGCCCGGCGAGCCGGCGCGGCTGCCGTTCTGGCGCGGCGACGGCGTCGGCCGGCCCGCGGAGCTGGGCGCGGCGATCGGGGCGTTCACCGGCGAGCTGGCCCGCCTGGACCGGGAGAAGTTCGAAACCCGCTGCCGGGAAATCGGTTTCGACGACTTTGCGATCGACAACCTGTGGCAGCTGATCGACGAGCAACGCCAGGCCACCTCAGCGGTGCCGTCGGACACCACGCTGGTGGTCGAACGGTTCCGCGACGAACTCGGCGACTGGCGGGTCATCCTGCACTCCCCCTACGGTTTACGGGTGCACGGGCCGCTGGCACTGGCCGTCGGCAAGCGGCTCTACGACCGCTACGGCATCGACGAAAAGCCCACCGCCTCCGACGACGGCATCATCGTGCGGCTGCCCGACACCGACGACGACGCCCCGGGCGCCGACATCTTCGTGTTCGACCCCGACGAGATCGAGCCGCTGGTCACCACCGAGGTCAGCAGCTCGGCGCTGTTCGCCTCCCGCTTCCGCGAATGTGCCGCGCGGGCACTGCTGCTGCCCCGGCGCCACCCCGGCAAGCGCTCACCGCTGTGGCATCAACGCCAGCGCGCCGCCCAGCTGCTCGACGTGGCCCGAAACTATCCGGACTTCCCGATCGTGCTCGAAGCCGTGCGGGAGTGCCTGCAGGACGTCTACGACGTGCCGACGCTGACGGCGTTGATGGGCCGTGTCGCGCAACGGCGGGTGCGGCTGCTGGAGGTCGAGACCCCGACCCCGTCGCCGTTCGCGGCGTCGCTGCTGTTCGGCTACGTCGGGGCGTTCATGTACGAAGGCGACAGTCCGCTGGCCGAGCGCCGCGCCGCCGCGCTGGCCCTGGACCCGACGTTGCTCGCCGAGCTGCTGGGCCGTGTCGAGCTGCGCGAGCTGCTCGACACCGACGTCGTCGCCAGCACGTCACGCCAGCTGCAACATCTGGCCGAGGACCGGCTGGCCCGCGACGCCGAGGGTGTCGCCGACCTGCTGCGCCTGCTCGGCCCGCTGACCACCGACGAGGTCGCCGCGCGCAGCACCGCCGACGACGTGGGCGGCTGGCTGGAAGGCCTGTTGGCGGCCAAGCGGGTGGTGACGGTCTCCTATGCCGGGCAGAGCTGGTGGGCCGCGGTCGAGGACATCGCCCGGCTGCGGGACGGTGTCGGGGTCGCGGTGCCGGTCGGGGTGCCGATCGCGTTCCTCGAACCGGTCGTCGACCCACTCGGTGAACTGCTCTCCCGGTTCGCCCGCACCCGAGGGCCGTTCACCACCGCCGAGGCGGCCGCCCGGTTCGGACTAGGAGTGCGGGTCGCCGCCGACGTACTGGGCCGACTCACCGTCGACGGCAAGCTGGTGCGCGGCGAATTCAGCGACGCCCCCGCCGATTCCGGGGAACAGTGGTGTGACGCCGAGGTGCTGCGCATCCTGCGCCGCCGCTCACTGGCGGCGCTGCGCGCCCAGATCGAACCGGTCAGCACCACCGCGTTGGGCCGCTTCCTGCCGTCCTGGCAGCTGCTCGGCAGCGAATCAGTGTCCGGGGTCGACGGACTGGCCGCGGTGATCGATCAACTCGCCGGAGTCCCGATGCCCGCCTCGGCGGTCGAACCGCTGATCTTCGGGCAGCGCGTGCGCGACTACCAACCCGGCATGCTCGACGAACTGCTCGCCTCCGGTGAAGTGCTGTGGTCGGGTGTCGGCGCGCTGTCCACCGCAGACGGCTGGGTGGCCTTCCATCCCGCCGAGACCGCACCGCTGTCGCTGGCGGCGCCGGGTGAGGTCGAGATGACCGACGTGCACCACGCACTTCTGGACGCGCTGTCCGGGGGCGGCGCGTACTTCTTCCGACAGCTGTCGGTGGACGGCGTCAGCAGCGAGTCCCTGAAAGAGGCGCTGTGGCAGCTGATCTGGTCCGGCCACGTCAGCGGAGACACGTTCGCCCCGGTACGGGCGCTGCTGGCCGGCACGCGCAGTTCGGGCACGCGGCGAGCGGCCACCCCGTCGCACCGGCACCGGCGCGCCCCCCGGCTGAGCCGCTACAGCCTGAGCTCGAGCGCGTTGAGCCACCGCGACTCCGACCCGACGGTCGCCGGCCGGTGGTCGGCGCTGCCGGCGCCCGAGACCGACACCACGGTCCGCGCACACTTCCAGGCCGACCAACTGCTGGCCCGCCACGGGGTGCTGACCAAGGGCGCCGCGGCTGCCGAGAACGTCCCGGGCGGGTTCGCCTCGCTGTACAAGGTGCTCACCACGATGGAAGAGGCCGGGCGCTGCCAGCGCGGCTATTTCGTCGAATCCCTCGGCGGCGCGCAGTTCGCCACGGCCAGCACCGTCGACCGGCTGCGCACCCACGCCGACAGCATCGACGACCGCCACGGTGCGCTGCGCGCGGTGGCGCTGGCCGCGACCGACCCGGCCAACCCCTTCGGGGCGGCGCTGCCGTGGCCGGTCCGCGACCCCGATGCCGACACCGCACACCGGCCCGGCCGAAAAGCCGGAGCACTGGTCGTGCTCGTCGACGGCGCGTTGGCCTGGTTCGTCGAACGCGGCGGCCGGTCGCTGCTGAGCTTCACCGGTGACGCCGAGACCTCGAACGCGGCGGCCGCCGCGCTGGCTGAACTGGTGACCCGGCAACGCGTTCCAGCCCTGCTGGTGGAACGGATTGACGGTGTTCCGGTGCTCGAGCAGCGCGACTCCGTGGTCGTCGAGTCGCTGGTCTCCGCTGGCTTCTCCCGCACGCCGCGCGGATTGCGGCTGCGCTGATGCCCGAGGGCGATACCGTGTTCCGGACCGCGGACAAGCTGCGCACCGCCCTGGAGGGCAAGGTGTTGACCCGCTGCGATGTGCGGGTGCCGCGCTTCGCGGCGGTGGATCTGTCCGGGCAGACCGTCGACGAAGTGCTCAGCCGCGGCAAACACCTGTTCATCCGCGTCGGCGCGGCCAGCATCCACTCGCACCTGAAGATGGACGGCGCGTGGATCATCGGCCGGGTGCGGGCTCCGGCCTACAAGATCCGCATCGTGCTCGAGACCCCCGATTCGCGCGCCTCCGGAATCGATCTCGGCGTGCTCGAAGTGCTCGACCGCGCCACCGACATGACCGCGGTCGAACACCTGGGCCCGGACCTCCTGGGTGAGGACTGGTCGGCCCAGACCGCCGCGGCCAACCTGGTGGCCGACCCGGACCGGCCGCTGGCCGAGGCGCTGCTGGATCAGCGGGTGATGGCCGGCGTGGGCAACGTGTTCGCCAACGAACTGTGCTTCGTGTTCGGCTTGTTGCCCGGCACCGCGGTGGCACAGCTGCCCGACCCGGTGCGCCTGGCTACCCGCGCCCAGCAGATGTTGTGGGCCAACCGGTTACGCATCAACCGCACCACCACCGGTAACACCCGCCCCGGTCAGGATGTCTGGGTGTACGGCCGCGCGGGCCTGCCGTGCCGGCGCTGCGGTACCCGCATCGAAACCGACAAGGGCGGTGACCGGGTCACATATTGGTGCCCGACCTGCCAGCGATAAGCGAAACTGCGACGCCGTGAACCCATCAACCGTTGCACCCCCCGCCGGCGCCCTCGTTCAGCTCCTCGAGACGCTCAGTCAAGCCCCGGTTCGAGAGCCGGCAGATGTCCGACGCGTTGTCCACGCACAACACGAGAACCTGCCGTGGATGGGCGACTTCCGGGCGCCCCGGGGCCTTCATGTCGGCGCACAACACGATTTGCCCAAATCACACGCCACGGATCGGCGACGGGATGCGGCACCTTCAGTTATCACCGAAGATGGGGCATACTGCACTAACGGGCACGCGGCTTACCAAAGCCGGCATCGCCCGGTTCCGTCGGGGGGCGGCACATTCATGCGATCTGGGGGGATTCACAATGGCTTGTCGGAGAATACGGTCTCATCGGCCGTCGGGCCGGCATCGGCACCTGACCACGAGTGACACGCACAAACTCGACGACCGTCGATTGCCGCGGACCGGAGGCGCGATCACGGTGAGATCGCGTGCTCATCGCTCGCGCTCGACGTTCAGGAAAGCTGCGGTGAAGTTTGCTTTGGGCGCTGCTGTCCTGCCGCTGCTACCTGCACCGACCGCCGCAGCAGCCGCCGCCGCCGCGGAGGTACCTTCGGTGCCGAGTCCCGCGACCGTACTGACCGTCTTTCCGTGGGAAGGCTCCATGGAGGACGAGCTCCAAGGAACGCTGTGCCAAGCACCCAACAACTGCGTCCAGATCCGTCAGTTCCTCTGGGATCCCAACGGAATCACGACCATCGAAACCACCATCGACACCACGCCGGGCACCAAGGTCGTGTTCTCCTACAGCGAGGGGGCCCGATCGGTCGCGAAGTGGATGGAGCAGCACGCAGGTGATTCCGACGCTCCGTCGCCGGACGAGCTGTCGTTCGTCCTGATCGGCAATCCCACTCGCGCATACGGCGGCTCAGACAAGAAGGCGATGCCGCAAACCCAGTACCAGGTGATCGACGTATCCCGCCAGTACGACCCGGCTTCCGACTTCCCCGACGATCCGACCAATCTCATTGCCCTACTGAATTCCTTGGCTGCGTTCACCGTCATTCACACCGACTACGAAGGCGTGGACATGTACGACCCCGCCAATATCGTGTGGAAAGAGGGCAACACCACCTACGTGTTCGTGCCGACCGAGAACCTTCCGCTGCTCGAGCCACTGCGAAATCTAGGGCTCAAGGGCTTGGCGGACGCACTCAACGGGCCGCTGAAAGAAATCGTGGAGCGGGCCTACGATCGGTCCTACCTGCCGACGGCGCCGGAAGAAGCCGCCGACACGTCTGCGTTGTCCTTGACGTCCGCCCGGGCCGAACGGTCAGTCGACACGACACCCGGACCGTCAGACGTCGACCACGAAGATTCGGCTGCCACTGGCATCGCCGCACCGCCGTCGCAATCCTCCGACAACTCGCCGGCCGCTCCCCTACCGTTCTCCAGGCCGGACGAGACCGCCGCGGACGAGCTCGGCACTGTCGACGTGGGCACTGTCGACGTGGGCACTGTTGACTTGGGCAATGTTGATCTTGGCGCCGACGACCTCGACTACACGGCGACGACGCCCGACGACGCCACGACCCTGCCCGCAGAGGGCGCCAGCCCCGAGGCGGCCACCGACGACGACATCGAGATCGACCTCGACGACTCGGTGGCGACAGCTGACGATTCCACGAAGTCGCCGACCCTACCCACGCGGGAAACCGACCCCGGCTCGACCACCGACGACGAACGGCTGGATCGCACCAGCGTGAGCCCCGGCGTCACCGGCCACAAGGCGACGAAAGAGGCGACGGCTGAGGCAAAGGAGAACGACCGGGACGACGATTCGGCCGACGACACCTCCAGCGACGGCGACGCATAGTCGTTCGAGACTGACTCACCCGGCGTCGGCGGCGACGTCCTCCGAGTACTCCGGCTCTGCGTCGGCGGCCACGTCCTCCGAGTACTCCGGCTCAGCCGGCGTCGGCGGCCACGTCGACCGAGTACTCCGGCCCTGGATCACCACCGCCGGTAAAGTCCCGCACGATCGACCACAGCTGGGGTGCGCCGTTGGCCAAGGGCCAGGTGATGACCCGGACCGCCAGATTCTGCACGCTATCGGCGATCGAGGACGGCACGGTGTCGGGGTCCATCAGGTCGTTCTCCGCGAAGGGTGACGCATCAGCGGCGACCATGAACTCGGTGAAGGTGCGCAGCGACCGCCCCGTACCGCGCAGGGCGTTGACCGACCCCAGAAATGAACCGCGTTCGCGGACTTCGGAACTGAACCGCAGCGGGGATACACCGAGGTGCTCGGCCACCAGATCGTCACGCACACCCACGATGTGGTCGCGGATGTCGTCGCCGCCCTCGGTCGGCGCCTCGATCACGACATCGCATTCGCTGTCGAAGCCCAGCGACCGGTTGTTCAGATTCGACGAGCCGATCCGCAGCAGCCGGTCGTCGACGACCAGCACCTTCGAGTGCACGTACACCGATTCGCCACCTTTGACCACCGGCCAGTACACGCCCAGCCGCTGATGCACGTCGGCGTCCCACAGCAGCCGCAGCATGCGCTCCCGGGCACTGTCCATCGACTCCTGTTCAAGGCGGCTCTCCGAGCTACGGGGCAGCACGATCACCACCTCGGGCCCGTCGGGTTCGCGCAGCCGCTCGGCGAGCGCCTCGGCGAGGCTGCGCGCGGCAAGGTACTGGTTCTCCAGATAGATCACCTGGCGCGCGGCGGCGATGGCCGCCAGATTCAGCGCTTCCACCTCACGCACCTCGGGCCGGCCCGGGAGGGCGGGCATGGTGCGGGCCACGCCCACCTCCACATCGCGCAGGGCCGGCGTCAACCGGTTCGGCCACATCGACCCCGCGGCCGCGAGCGCGGGCAGCGACTTGCCGGTCGCGGTCTGCCACCGTTGCCGCGCCTGTTCGGCGAGAACGCGGGCCGCGGCGCCGTCGACGGCGGTGGCCACCTCGTGGCGGGGCCCGTAGGGCTCCCCCGACGTCGTGCGGCGCTGATCGCCGGGCGCGTGGTCGCGGGTGTCCCACCGACCGACGGTCAGGTCGATGCCCCCGCAGAACGCGACGTCGTCGTCGACCACCACGATCTTCTGGTGGTGCACCGCCCCGGTGGGGCGCGCGCCGTCCACCGCGAAATGGATGCGCCGCGAGGTGACCTGGTTGACCAGCGCCACCGGGGTGACGCCGAACCAGAACCCGTCCAACGCCGGCAGCAGCCGCAGGTTGGACTTCAGCAGATACACGTGCACGCCGGGCTCCCGGAACAGCAACCAGTGCAGGAAAGGGCCGAGCGTGTTGGGGCCCAGCTGCGTCGGATGCCCGGGTTCGAAGGCGGTCCGATAGTCCAGGTCCCAGCCGATCAACATGATCCGGCGCTTGGCGCGCAGCATGGCGGCCTTGACATGCGCCAGGTAGTCGGCACCGTCGACGATCGTCGCGAACCGATCGGCCCGCGCGGTCTGCCAGCACGTGCGTCCTGGCACGACCAGCGCAGCGTCGCTCGTGGCGTTCGTCATCACTGCACCTCCTCAGGCAACCCATGATCGCGTCGACACGGCGACGATTCAATCGTGCTCTGAGAGGGACGCTCGCGGCACCCGAAACCGCACACCTCGGATCGGTGTTCCCACTCACGATCCGAGCGCGGGGTCAGACCGTGCAGTCGACTCCGGCGACGTCGTGGGCGATGACACAGGCCGACGGGTTCGACAGCTTCCACTGCCCATCCTGGTCGACCCAGTAGATGTTGTGAGTCTTGGTGCCGAAGATCGGGATGCTGACCGCCAGCTGCGCGTCGACCCGGTCGCCGTTGAGCACCGGATTCTGCACCTCCCACGACACCATCCCGCCGTAGGTGTTCAACCGGTTGGCGATGTTGTCCGCGGTCGGTACCGCCGCCTGCCCACCGGCCAGCTTGGCCGCCCGTGCGTCGGACGGCGCTCCGGTGTCGAGGACCTGCCGCAGGTCGGCGGTCAACTCACCGGCATTCGGAGCCGCCGGCTGCGCCCACGCGGCACCCACGCCACCCAGGACACCGACCGCCATCACCGACATTGTCGCTCCAGCCATCGCCGCGCGCATGAACCACTCCTCACCGTTGGGCCCGACCCACGGCACACCACACCACGGGCCGGGCCCCTACACAAGGTCTACGTCCAGGGCAGCGCGAGCCTGACGATCTTGCGGACCACGGTGGCGAACTGCCGCGGCAGCGGCCCGGTGTTGTACGGGATGCCGTAGCGACCACAGATCTCGCGCACACTCTCGGAGATCTCGGCGTGCCGGTGTGCGGGGATGTCGGGAAACAGGTGGTGCTCGATCTGGAACGACAGGTTGCCGCTCAAGATGTGGAACAGCTTGCCCCCGGTCAGGTTCGCCGAGCCGAGGATCTGCCGGAAATACCACTGGCCGCGGGATTCGGCTTTCGTCTCCTCGATCGTGAACTCCTGCACATCCTCGGGGAAGTGCCCGCAGAAGATGATCATGTAGGACCACACGTTGCGGATCAGGTTCGCCGTCAGGTTGCCGGTGAACACCCACGGCGCGAAAGGCCCGGCCAGCAGCGGGAACGCGACGTAGTCCTTGAGCGTCTGGCGTTTGGTCTTGGCCCAGATGCCCTCGAGGATCTCACGCTTGTCCTTGATGGAGATCTCACCGGAGGCGATCTTCTCGCTCTCCATCTCGTGCAGCGCCACGCCGTACTGGAACAGCACCATCAGCAGGAACGCGTACACCGGGTTGCCGAGGTAGTACGGCTTCCACTTCTGGTCGGAGCTCATCCGCAGGATGCCGTAGCCCACGTCGCGGTCCAGTCCCACGATGTTGGTGTAGGTGTGGTGCATGTAGTTGTGCGAGTGCCGCCACTGGTCGGCCGGGCACGCGGTGTCCCATTCGAATCCGCGGCTGGACAACGCCGGGTCACCCATCCAGTCGTACTGGCCGTGCATGACGTTGTGGCCGATCTCCATGTTGTCGATGATCTTGCTCAGCCCCAGCATCGCGGTGCCGGCCAGCCAGAACGGCGGGAAGATCCCGCCGAACAGCAGCGCGCGACCGCCGACCTCGAGGGTGCGCTGCGCCTTGATCATTCGCCGGATGTAAGTGGCGTCGCGCTCACCCAGGTCGGCGATGACGCGTTCTTTGAGCTCGTCGAGCTCACGGCCGAACGCCTCGGCCTGCTCGGGGGTCAGCGTGACGGTCTTCCCCGCGACGGTCTTGGAGATCGTCTGGGCCGGGCCGGGCTGCGTCGTGGCGGTCTCGACGGTGGGAGTGTCGTCAGTGGGGGTCTCGTCAGTGGTGGTCAAGGTGTCAGTCATCATGTCTCCTTGGGCTTCTACAGAGCGATGTCTTTACAGGGCGATGTCGACGTCGCCGACGGGCGCGGACACACAGATCTGCACGTCCTCCTCGTCGGTCGAGGACACCGCGCCGGTGATCACGTTGCGCACAGCGCCGCTGTTCTTGCGGCGGGTGCAGGAAAAGCAGATGCCCATGCGGCAGCCGCTTTCCGGGGTCAGGCCGGCGGCCTCGGCCTGACCGAGCAGTGGAGTGCCGTCGTCGTCGATCTCGATCTCGCTGTCGCTGAACCGGATCCGGCCACCGGAGGCCTGCTGCGGAGCGAGGACCGGCGGCACGAAGCTCTCCGACTGCGCGTTCGGGAACTGCTCGCGCACCGCGTCGACGAGGGCGGGGGGCCCACACACGTAGACGTGTCCGGGCTGGATGTCTGCGGCGACGACGTGGTCGGAACCGAAGCTCCCGACCAGATCCGAGGCCGCGGGCTCGCGCGTGTAGCCGTGCAGCACGGTCACATTGGGCATCTCGGCCGCGGTCAGGGCGAGCTCGTCGCGGTAGCACGCCTCCTCCGCCGACCGGGCGTAGTGCACGAACACCACGCGGCCGCGGTGACGGCGCGCGCGCAGGGTGCGCAGCATCGACATCACCGGGGTGATGCCGGTGCCGCCGGACACCAGCAGCACGGGTTCGGTCAGGGTCTCGGGAAGGGTGAACTCGCCACCCACCGAATCCAGACCGACCACCAGGCCGCGACGGGCATGCGCGACCAGGTAGGGCGAGACCACACCGCCGTCGTGCCGTCCGATCGTCAGCTCCAGGTAGCGGTCGCCCTCGCCGCTGGCGATCGAGTACGGCCGGGTACGTCGGCGTCCGTCGACCTCGACGGTGACGTTGACGTGCTGGCCGGCCCGGAACCCGGGCATGCCCGCCCGGAAGGCGCGGTTGGGGTCCAGCGTCAGCGTGACGCTGCGCGGCGTGTTGCGCCGCACCCCGACGACCCGGGCACGGCCCTCGCCCCGTGTCCAGGTCGGGTCGACCAACTCGGTGTAGCGGTCCACTCCGTGCGGACCGGTGAGCAGGTCCAGCAGCGAGGAGCGCCGCACCCGCTTGGTCAAGGTTTCAGTAAACATATGTTCACTGTCGGCCACATAGGCTGACACGGTCAAGAGGAAGGAGCAGGTTGTGGTAGGTTTCACACAGTGAACAGTCGTACGCCCGAGTCACGATCTCGGTCGTCGTCACGGCGGCACGACAGAAGCCGCGACCGGGCACACGACCAGCTCAGCCGCGAAGAGCGCAAAGAGGCCACCCGCCGGGCGATCGTCTCAGCGGCACTGCACCTACTCGCCGAACACAGCTTCAGCGGCCTGAGCCTGCGCGAGGTGACCCGCGAGGCGGGCATCTCCCCGGCCGCGTTCTACCGCCACTTCGAGTCGATGGAAGCCCTCGGCCTGGTGCTGATCGACGAGTCCTTCCGCAGCCTGCGGGACATGCTGCGCGGCGCCCGCGCGGGCAAACTGGACCCGACCCGCGTCATCGAGTCCTCGGTCGACATCCTCATCGACGGCGTACAGCAACGCCGCGAACACTGGCGGTTCATCGGCCGGGAACGATCCAGCGGCGTGACGGTACTGCGCTACGCCATTCGCACCGAGATCCGCCTGATCACCTCCGAGCTGGCCATCGACCTTGCGCGCTTCCCCGGCCTGCAGTCCTGGAGCAGCGAAGACCTCAACATCCTGGCCAGCGTGTTCGTCAACGCCATGATCGTCATCGCCGAGTCGCTCGAGGAAACCACCGACCCCGCGGCGATCGCCGAGATCAAGCGCGTCGCGGTCAAACAGCTGCGGATGATCACGATCGGCGTGGCGGGGTGGCGCAGCAGTTAACGTGACGGCCATGCCGCCCGTCCTGCAGACCAGCCATCCCCGACCCGAGATCACCGTCCTGACCCTCGACCGGCCCGAGAAGCTCAACGCGCTGTCTTATGAGCTGGTCGAACAGCTGCACGAGGCACTCGACGCCCTCGCCGCGGACAACACCTGCCGCGTCGTCGTGCTGACCGGCGCCGGCCGAGGCTTCTGTTCCGGCCTGGACCTGGGCGCTCCCAACCCCGCCGAGGCCGGCGGCGGCACCGAGTTCCCCCGTTCGGGGATGCGCTGGCAGGAACGCATCGCCCACCTCACCGCCAAGATCCACCGGTTGCGCCAGCCGGTGATCGCAGCCGTCAACGGCGTCGCCTACGGTGGCGGACTCGGCATCGCGCTGGCCTGCGACCTGCGGGTAGCGGGCCCGGCGGCCCGACTCTGCACCCAGTTCATCAAACTCGGCCTCGGCGGCTGTGACATCGGCGTCAGCTACACGCTGCCGCGGTTGATCGGCGCCGGGCCGGCCTTCGATCTGATCCTGACCGCCCGGGCCGTCGACGCCGACGAGGCGCTGCGGCTGGGTCTGGTGTCGCGCCTCGTCGACTCTCCGCTCGACGAGGCGCTGGCCGTCGCCGAGACACTCTGTGGTTACGGCAAATTCGGTGTCGAATCGACCAAGCAGGTGATGTGGGCGAACCTGGAGGCGTCCAGCTTGGAGGCGGCGCTGCATCTGGAGAACCGCAGCCAGATCCTCGCCTCGACCAGTGGCGAGATGCGGGACGCCGCGTCGAAGGTGCTCAAGCGCTGAGGTGCGTCGCCCATGGTGCCTCGCGAAGGTGCACACCCGGTAGTTCCGAGCGCTCGGGAGCTACCGTGCGTGCACCCTCGCGGCAACGGCGCTGGCACCGCCAGGCGCTAGCGCGGGGTGCCGCCGCCGTCGACCATGATGACCTGACCGGTCATGTAGCTCCCGGCGTCGGAGGTCAACAGCATTGCGGCGCCGACCATTTCGTCAGCCGAGGCCAGCCGCCTCATCAACGTCCCGGAGACCATCCCGTCGATGACCTCCTGCGGATTTTTCCGCATCATGTCGGTGTCCACCGGACCGGGCGCCAACGCGTTCACCCGGATCCCGTCACCGGCGAACTCGGCGGCCATCGAGCGGGTGAACGACATCAGTGCGGACTTCATCGACGCGTAGATCGACAGCGCCGGCGCGAAGATGAACCCGCCGATCGACACCATGTTCAGCACCGCGGCGTGCGCGCTGTTCCTCAGATGCGGGAGCGCTTCCTGCACCAACATCACCGGACCGCGCAGATTCACGTCGAACGACTTGGTCAGCGCGTCGACCGTGATCTGTCCCAGCGGCTGCGCCAACGGATTGGCGGCGTTGTTGACCAGTACATCGAGACCGCCGAACTCGGCGACGGTGCGCTCGACCAGCGCGGCCAGGTCGTCGACCTCACCGAGATGGGTCGGCACGCCGATCGCCGCGCCACCCATTCCGCGCAGGTGCGCCGCAGCCTGTTCGCATGCGTCAGGCTTGCGGCTGGCCACGACGACCTGCGCTCCAGCGAGCACATATCCCTCAGCAAGCGCCAACCCGATCCCGCGGGTGCCGCCGGTCACGACGACGGTCCGGCCGGCCATGTCGAACAACCGGTCGAAGGACGCGCGGTCCACTAGATGCAGCCGCTGACGCTGATGCGGCGGCCCACATCAGCACACACCGCCACGTTGGGTGTGTACACCGGCGGCGGAGGCGGCGGTGGTGGTGGCGGCGGAGGCGGGGGTGGTGGAGGCGGAGCACCCGGCGGTGGCGGCGGGGGTGGTGGAGGCGGCGGCGGGGGCGGCGCGTAGTTCATCTCCCAGAGCGGGTCCGAACATCCCGAGACGTCGACCCATCGTCCACCGATGGAACCGCAGATCGCCTCCGCCTTCGGAGCGGGCATCACCACGGGGCTGAGCACCCCGCCGACGAAGACCGCGGCGACTGCGACGAGCCAGGTCTGGCGCAAGTCGAGCTCCTTCACGTTCCCAGCGGCCGGGGCCGCGACACCACGTTGATTGTGACAGTCGAGTCGGACGCGCGCGGGCGAACCCGTGTCCCAGCGCAGAGCCACCACACCGATCACGACGCCGGCCGGTTTGCCAGATCCGCACCGTGCGTCGTCGGCGAACGCTGTTGCCACAGCGTCTGGGCATTCTCCGGACGGCCTACCCACACCTTCATCCGTAGCGGAATTCGCGAGTCGGCGAGCAAACTTGTCATTTTCGTTGATCTGTAAAACATTGCTCGTCAGAAAGTCTTTGCCGAGATCAACGATTCACCCAGCGAACTCTTTGACGATGTCGTACATTTTCGTACTGTGCGCAACCAACGGGTCGCGCACCTGGTGCGTTCAGATCGCAGTTGTTCGAGGGGTGCTTGCGATCTGGACGCACACTAAAGCCACAACGGCCGGGTGCTGGTGAACGTCCGGTGAACACCGGTCAGCGGATCGTCGAATGCCAGCGTGTGCGCGAGAAGGCTTAGCGGCGTGGCGAAATCGTCGGCCGCGACATCGACGACATCCGGGTAGAGCGGATCCCCGGCGATGGGCAGACCCAGCGACGCCATGTGCACCCGCAGCTGATGGGTGCGCCCGGTGCGAGGCGTCAGCCGATAGCTCCCGTCGCCGAGGTGCTCGACCAGCGTCTCGGCGTTCGGCGCCCCAGGCTCCTCGACCGCCTGCAAACACCCGCGGCGCTTGACGATCCGGCTGCATACCGTCAGCGGAAACGTCAACCCCGGGGCGACGCCGGCACGCGCCAGGTAGGTCTTCGACACGCTCCCCTGGGCGAACAACACCTGGTAGGCGCCACGGACCTCGCGTCGCACCGTGAACACCAGCACGCCCGCGGTCAATCGGTCGAGCCGGTGCGCGGGCGCCAGATCGGGTAGACCCAACTCGCGCCGAAGCCGCACCAACGCCGTCTGCATCACGTGCCGACCGCGCGGCATCGTGGCCAGGAAATGCGGCTTGTCCACCACCAGGATGTCGTCGTCGCGATGCAGCACCGGGATGTCGAACGGGACGACAACCTCGTCGGGAACGTCGCGGTAGAGGTAGACCACGGCACCGGCGGGCAGCACCGACGTCGCGTCGAGCGCCGACCCGTCAGCGCGAAACACCTCTCCGGCAGAGACTTTCGCACCCGAACCCCACCGACGTTCGAACTCCTCGGCGACGTTGCCGCCGTGCATCCGCACCCGCGCGGGGCCGAGACCGTCGCGCACGGGAAGCGGAGCCCGGCTCAATTCAGCGGCACCGGTTCGAGGATTTCGGCGCGCGCCTCCGGAGCAGCGGCGCGCAACGCGTCGGCCGACTCGTCGTCGGGCTGGGCCTGCGAACGCACCTCGGCCTCCACGCGGGCCCGGTAGGTCTCGACTTCGCGATCCACGTCCTCTGCCGTCCAGTTCAACACCGGCGCAACAACTTCGGCGACCTCACGGGCACAGTCCACGCCGCGGTGCGGATATTCGATGGAGATCCGCATCCGGCGCGCCAGGATGTCCTCCAGATGCAGGGCACCCTCGGCGGCTGCGGCGTAGGCCGCCTCGACCTTGAGATAGACCGGCGCCTCGGTGATCGGCTCGAGCAGCTCCGGGCGGTCGTCGGCCATCGCGAGCACCTCGCTGATCAGCGAGCCGTAGCGATCCAGCAGGTGACGCACCCGGTACGGATGCAGGCCGTAGAAGCTTCCCACCCTTTGGGTTTGGTTGACCAACGCGAAGTAACCGTCGGCGCCGACCAGCGGCACCTTCTCGGTGATGGAACGCGCCACCCTGGTGGGCACGAACTCGGCGGCCGCATCGATGGCGTCCTCGGCCATCACCCGGTAGGTGGTGTATTTGCCGCCGGCGATCGCGACCAGGCCCGGCGCGGGCACCGCGACCGCGTGCTCGCGGGACAGCTTCGAGGTCTCCTCGCTCTCCCCGGCCAACAACGGCCGCAGCCCGGCGTACACCCCGTCGATGTCGTCATGGGTCAACGGAGTGGCCAGGACCGTGTTCACATGGCCCAGGATGTAGTCGATGTCGGCCTTCGTCGCGGCCGGATGTGCCAGGTCGAGGTTCCAGTCGGTATCGGTGGTGCCGATGATCCAGTGGGTGCCCCACGGGATGACGAACAGCACCGACTTCTCGGTGCGCAGAATGATGGCGACCTCACTGACGATGCGGTCGCGGGGCACCACCACGTGCACACCCTTGGAGGCCCGCACCCGGAAACGACCGCGCTGCTTGGACAACGCCTGGATCTCGTCGGTCCACACCCCGGTCGCATTGACCACGACATGGCCCCGGACATCGGTGACCGCTCCGTTCTCCGAATCCCGCACCTGCACCCCGGTGACCCGGTCGCCTTCCCGCAACAGCGCCACCACCTGCGTCGAGGTCCGCACCACGGCCCCGTAATGAGCGGCGGTCCGCGCGACCGTCATGGTGTGGCGGGCATCGTCGACGACGGTGTCGTAGTAGCGGATCCCGCCGATCAGCGCCGAACGCTTCAACCCCGGCGACAGCCGCAGCGCCCCGGCGCGGGTCAGATGCTTCTGCGGGGGAACGGATTTCGCACCACCGAGCTGGTCGTAGAGCATGATGCCGGCGGCGATGTAGGGCCGCTCCCACAGCCGCTTGGTCAGCGGGAACAAGAACGGCAGCGGCTTGACCAGGTGCGGCGCCAGCGTGGTCAGCGACAGCTCTCGTTCATGCAGCGCCTCACGAACCAGGCCGAACTCCAGCTGCTCGAGATAGCGCAACCCGCCGTGGAACATCTTCGAACTGCGACTGGACGTGCCCGACGCGAAGTCGCGCGCTTCGACCAGCGCCACCTTCAGGCCCCGCGTCGCCGCGTCCAGCGCGGCCCCCGCACCGACGACGCCACCGCCGATCACGACGACGTCGAACTGCTCACTGCCCAGTCGCTCCCAGGCCCGGACACGCCCCTCGGGATGAAGGACGGAATCGGGCATCTCGTTGCCCACGCAGGACTCCCTTGTTACCGGTCAGTACTCAGACCAGCCTACGTGGACTGGCGCGGATGCTCGCGTCAGCCCGGAGCCCGTTCCCAGGACCACGGCCGTCGCGTCGCCGATGTGGAACCGCTCACCGCCCGCGCCGTAGAGCCCGTCCTCGGAGCCGGTGAACACGTCGTTGATCCAGCCGGCGGCGATCACCGGGACGGCCGCCACATTGGCCGAATCCGGGACGCCGCAGGTGAGTGTGCCGACGAGACCGCTGCTGGCCCCCTCGGCGTCGGTGTGCTTGCCGCCCTCGAGCCGGACCCCGACGAAACCGTCGGGGCGGCTGTCCACCAGCGCCGACGTGCCGGCCCCGAAGACGTTGCACAGCGCGCAGTCGGCGGCGATCTGGAACACCGGACGGGCGTTCACGCCGGTCAAGGCCGCCGAGCCGGCGGCGATGCGGCCGCCGTTGTCGACGCCGTCGAACATCACCACGGCCCGTAGCCGGTCGATCGCGCCGTTGTCGACGGTGTAGGCCGCCGCCGAGGCCGCCAGGTTGCCGCCCGCGGACTGGCCGGCCAGCACGAACTGCGCCGGCAGGGTGGCCGGATGCCCGGCGGCCGCCGTCGCGCTGGCCGTCAGAGCGGTCATGTCACCGACGAACAGGTCGGCGACCGCGCGGTGCATCGCGTCCCCGTTGACCCAGCAGCCGCCCTGGGCGAACGGATTGGACGCCACCGTCGGCACCACGACGACGCTGTTGGTCTGCTCGGCGAGCTGCACCGCAAGTGCCGACACGTTGGCTTTGGACCGGAAGAAGCCGTGCTGCAGATAGATCAGGCCCGCCGGCTCCTCGGCCTGATTGGGGAAATACCAGTCGGCGTCCACAGTCTCACCGCAGCCGCACCCGACCTCCAGTGTCGAGGTCTGCCTGGTCACCAGGCTGCCCGCCGGGATCGACGGCTTGGGATCGAACAGCCGCACCAGCCCTGCCAGCGCCGAGAACAGCCACGACCCGATCAGCTCCAGTGGCGACGGCGTCACCGCTTCGGCCGTGCTCGACGCGGCCGCGGCCGTCATCGTCGCCAGGGTGGTCGACGTCGACTCGACGGTCTCTGCGGTGGCGTTCGGGGTCGGGGCGAGGGTGGGCTGGGTCGCCGCTTCGAGGTCACTGTGCAGCGAAGGCTCGGCGTCGCCGGTCGATTCTGCGAGCGGCGCCGGGTCAGGCTCGGCGAGTGGTTCGGCGGTGGGTTCGGTCTGCGGGGCGGGCGCATTGACCGGGTCGGTGGAGACGATTTCCTCGCCGCGGTCGGCGGTGGCGGTTTCCTCGCCGCGGTCGGCCACGGGTTCGTCTGCCGCGGGCACCGCCGCCGCGGATTCGTCGGCCGCGGGTTCGTCGGCCGCGGGTTCGTCTGCCGCGGACTCCTCGGCCACGGGCTCGTAGACCACGGGCTCGGCGGGGTCCGTCTCGTCGTCGTTGTCGCCGTCGGCGACCTCGTCGGCGACATCGGCCTCGTCTCCGGCCTCGTCACCGGCCTTGCCGGTGACGTCGTCTGTGGTGGTGACGTCGTCGTCGGTGGTGACGTCATCGTCGGTGGTGCCGGTGTCGCCGTCGTTGTGGGCGCCGGCGTCCCGCTCCGTCGACCCGGTCTGGGTATCGGAAGTCGTCCCGGTCGACTGGCTCGCGGTGTCCGCACCACCCGAGCCGTCACCGTCAGCAAAGGCCACACCGGGGCTGATGGTGACGGCGGCCAGCACCCCGAGAACGGCCACACCACTGCGAACGAACACGCCACCAATGTTCCAGCGAATTAACTCAGGCGCAAATTACCAGCTCAGGGACGTCGATCTCGGTACACGCAAAGCGGCGTCAGTCCAGGTCGTCGTGCGTCATCAGTCGGCGGGCCGCCTCGATGATCGAGCCCGACAGCGACGGATACACCGACAGCGTCTGCGCCAGATCGGTCACCGTGATCCGGTTCTGCACGGCCAGCGCGATCGGCAGGATCAGCTCCGACGCGATCGGCGCCACCACGACTCCTCCGATCACCACGCCGGTCGCGGGTCGGCAGAAGATCTTCACGAAGCCGTGGCGAAGCAGGCTCATCTTGGCTCGGGCGTTGGTGCTCAGCGGCAGCATCAGCGTGCGGGCCGGCACCTCGCCGCTGTCGATCGCGGACTGCGGGATGCCGACCGCGCCGATCTCCGGGCGGGTGAACGTCGCCGAGGCCACCGTCCGCAGCCGGATCGGGGACACCCCCTCCCCCAGCGCGTGATACATCGCGATACGGCCCTGCATCGCGGCCACCGAGGCCAACGGCAGCAGGCCGGTGCAGTCACCGGCGGCGTAGATCCCCGAAGCGGGGGTGCGCGACACCCGGTCCACCGGGATGTAGCCGCCGCGCTTGAGTTCGACGCCGACCCGCTCCAGCCCCAGGTTCGCGGTGTTGGGCACCGATCCGACCGTCATCAGCGCGTGGCTGCCCTCCACCGAACGGCCGTCCGCCATCGTCACCTTGACCCCGGTGTCCGTGCGAGTCACCGAGTCGGCGCGGGCATTCTTGACCAGCGTCACGCCGCGCTCGGCGAACACCTCCTCGAGCACCGCGGCCGCGTCGGAGTCCTCGTGGGGCAGGATCTGGTCACGGCTGGCCACGACCGTCACCGTCACCCCGAGCTCGGTGTAGGCGTTGCAGAACTCCGCGCCCGTCACCCCCGAGCCCACGATGATGAGATGTTCCGGTAGTTCAGGCAGGTCGTAGACGTGTCGCCAGGTCAGGATCCGCTCGCCGTCGGGCTCGGCGTTGGGCAGGATCCGCGGGCTCGCGCCGGTGGCGATCAACACTACGTCGGCCTTGAGCACGCCGACCTTGCCGTCCGGGGTGGTCACCCTCACCCGGTGATGCGCCATGCCGGAGGTGTCGTCGACGAGCTCACCATGACCGCCAATGATCGTCACACCGTGGTTGAGCAGCTGCCGGCCGATGTCGGCGGACTGCGACGCGGCCAGCGTCTTGACCCGGTTGTTGATGTCGGGCAGCGAGATCGGGGCGGCGTCGATACCGATGTCGTAGCCCAGACCCGACGCGCGGCGAAGCTCGGTGCGCACCCCGGTCGAGGCGATCAGCGTCTTCGACGGGACACAGTCGTACAGCACGCACGCCCCGCCCAGGCCGTCCGAATCGACGACCGTCACCTGGACGACGTCACGTCCGTGGGCGGCCGCGACCAGCGCCGCCTCGTATCCCGCCGGTCCTCCTCCGATGATCACGATGCGCGTTACCACGCCACCAACCTATTGCACCGACCCCGAGGCAGGCGCTCGGATACAGCAGGGGTTCACAATGCGTTTAAGCTTCTCGGGTGCCGCTCTACGCCGCTTACGGATCGAACATGCATCCCGAGCAGATGCTGCAACGGGCCCCGCACTCGCCGATGGCCGGCACCGGCTGGCTGCACGGGTGGCGGCTGACCTTCGGCGGTGAGGACATCGGCTGGGAAGGTGCGCTGGCCACGCTCGTCGAGGATCCGGCGTCGAAGGTGTTCGTCGTGCTCTACGACATGACCAAAGAGGACGAGGACAACCTCGACCGCTGGGAAGGCTCCGAGCTCGGCTTCCACAAGAAGATCCGGTGCCGCGTCGAGCGGATCTCGTCGGACACCGACACCGACCCTGTGCTGGCGTGGCTGTATGTCCTGGACGCCTGGGAGGGTGGCATCCCGTCGGCGCGCTACCTGGGCGTGATCGCCGAGGCCGCCGAAATCGCCGGAGCGCCAGCCGAATACGTCCATGACCTGCGGACCCGCCCGGCCAGCAACATCGGCCCCGGACCCGGATCCTGAGTCCGGCCGGCGCGGGTCTAGTTCGGCGCGCACATGTCGTCTGGTGGACGCAATGTCGTTCTGAGCGTTGCGCTGCGGATATATCGGGCTGTTTCAAAAATGAGGTAGCTGCGGTCGGTCTGTCTGGGCGTGTTGGATGCGTTGAGCTGGGATAATTCGTTGGTGGCCAAGGGTTATCGCCGGGTGGATCGAGATCAGCGGTTCCTGCTGGCTGAAGACATGCGTGACTGGCTGCCCGCCGACGATCCGGTGTGGCTGGTCATCGAGGTCGTGGAGTCGTTGGACACCGCAGCGTTGCACGCTGGACGTAAGACCGGCGGGGTCGGTCGTGCGGGTATGACCCGGACATGCTGTTGACGTTGCTGATCTGGGGATGGGCGCAAGGGCAACGGTCCTCGCGGCGGTTGGAGCGGTTGTGTCATCGGGATGTGGCGTTCCGGATCATCTGTGCCGGGGACGTGCCTGATCATGTGACGATCTCGCGGTTTCGCGCCGACTGCGCGGATGCGGCGGCAGACCTGTTCACGCAGGTATTGATGCTGTGCGCCAAGCTCGGGTTGGCCCGGCTGGGGGGTGGTCGCCCTCGACGGAGTGAAGATCGCTGCGAATGCGTCGCTGTCGGCTAACCGCACCGGCGAGGGCTTGGCGGCGGCGCTGGCCGAGCAGGCACGCCGGGCGGCCGCTGAGCATGCCGCCACCGACACCGCCGAGGACGCGGCGCCCACCGAGGGCGGTGATGACCGCACCCCCGCCGGCGATGATGAATCCGCAGTCGCGGGGCGCTCGAATCCTGGCAGCGATTGCTGAACTGGCTGATGAGGACGATGCGCGTGAACGTCGTCGTCAGGCCGCGCGGCGGCGCGCTAACAGCGCCGAACAGGCCATCCAGGCGCGCGCGGAGCTGCTCGCGCAGTGGCAGGACAACACCGGCGGCGCCGGCAGAAAGGGCAGCCGCCGTGGGAGATCGAGGTGGAAATCGAGAGCAGATCTACCGGCGGGCCCTGGCCGAGGAGCAAGCCCGCGTGGACCGCTGGCGTCCCGGTGCGCGGGGTTTTCAACCAGGACCGGCCGAGCAGGTCGCCCGGGTCCGCAAGGCCCGAGCCAGCTGGGACAAGGCCCTGGCTCGACGCCTGGCACGCGAGCAAGCCGACCAGGCAGCCGCAGCAACAGCAGCGACGTCGGCGCACAAGCCGGCCAGGGCGACCGCGGATCTGGGTCCGGCGCGCCGCAATATGACCGATCCGCAGTCACGGATGATGGCGCTGCGTGGCGGTGGCTGGGTGCAGGGCTACAACTGTCAGGCCGCGACCACCGAGGACGGGGTGATCATCGCTACCGGTGTCGGCAACAGTCCCAGCGATAAGGTGATGTTCGCCGAGATGGCCGCCAAAGCCGACGCCGCTGCTCAAATGATCGAGCGTCACCGCCTGGCCCCGACTGGCGATTCCGACAGTGACCCAACCCTCGGTGACACAGGATCATTCACTGATCCGCAGCACTGGGGTGACGACGACATCACAGATGGTGCTACCACCGATATCGGTCTGCTCTTGGCGGATGCCGGATACCTGAGTGCGGCGAATCTGACCTGTCGGGGACCGAAGCGTTTGATCGCCCCGGGCAAGAACACACAGGTCCGCGACACCGCCCGCCAGCGGCCGACCTCAGGGCCGCCTCCCACCGACGCTAGCCCGGCGCAACGCAACGCCCACAGGATCGCCACCGCCGCGGGAGCAGCTCTCTACAGTCGGCGCAGCCACATCGCCGAAACCCCGTTCGGCCACGCCAAGCACAACCTCAATTTCCGCCGGTTCACCAGCCGCGGTCATCACCGCGCCGCCGCCGAATTCACCTTCCACGCGATGGTGCACAACCTGCTCAAAGCCATCAACACCGGCAACCTGAGCCACGCCCTGGCCTGAACGCCCCAGCGGGCGGGACCGACCACCAGATCGCAGACCCGCTAATCGGGCGCACCCACAATCGCCCACATACAAATAGCAACAGCCCGATATGAGCGCGACACCGCTCTCAGAGTGACACTGTGGTGGGCGGTCTGGGGATCAGGGGGCAGTCTGGGATAGCTCGCGGGCGCGAGCGGGCGCTCTGCCGGAAATTACGGCGTGTCGGTGCGCAGACCCGCACGCTCGCCGGATGCCGGCGGGACCTTGGGCCAGGGCACCGGCTTCGGGCGGGTGCGCACCTGCTGCGGCCACCAGAACCAACGGCCCAGCAGCGCAGCGATCGACGGCGTCATGAATGACCGGATCACCAGCGTGTCGAAGATCAACCCCATGCCGATGGTGGTGCCCACCTGACCGATGATCGTCAGGTCACTGACCGCCATCGTCATCATCGTCAGCGCGAACACCATGCCCGCGGCGGTGACCACCGACCCGCTACCACCCATGGTGCGGATCAACCCGGTGTGCAACCCGGCATGCACCTCTTCCTTGAGCCGCGACACCACCAGCAGGTTGTAGTCCGCACCGACCGCCAGCAGGATGATCACCGCCATCGGCAACACCATCCAGTGCAGCTCGATGCCCACCAGGTGTTGCCACACGAGCACTGACAGCCCGAAGGATGCACCGAGGGACAGCACCACGGTCCCGACGATCACCGCCGCTGCCACGACGGCACGGGTGAGCAGCAGCATGATCACGAAAATCAGTCCGATGGCGGCGATTCCGGCGATCAGAAGGTCATAGCGGGTGCCGTCGGCCATGTCCTTGAAGGTGGCCGCCGTGCCACCGAGATAGATCCTCGAACCCTCCAGCGGAGTGCCCTTGATCGCCTCCTTGGCCGCGGTCTCGATCGCGTCGATCTTGTCGATGCCGTCCGGCGACAACGGATCACCCTCGTGGGCGATGATGAAGCGCACCGCGTGCCCGTTGGGCGAGATGAACTGCTCGATGCCGCGCTGGAAGTCGGCGTTCTCGAACGCCTCCGGCGGCAGGTAGAACGTGTCGTCGTTCATCGCGTCGTTGAACGCGTCGCCCATCGCCGTCGCGTCGTCGCCCATGGCGGCCTGCTGCTCCTGCTGACCGCCCTGGGTCTGCTGCATCGTCAGCATCATGTCGCGCTGAGACTTCATCGATTCGATCTGCGAGGGCATCAACTCGATCAGCTGCGGCATCAGCGACGCGAGCTTCTCGATCTCAGGCACCAACTCCTGGACGTTGTCGGTCAACAGGTTGGTGCCGTCGATCAGGTCGAACACCGACCGGATCGACCAGCACACGGGGATGTTGTAGCAGTGCGGTTCCCAGTAGAAGTAGTTGCGGATCGGCCGCAGGAAGTCGTCCAGGTCGGCGATGTGGTCCCGCAACTGGGTGATGTCGTCGGCCATGGTCTTGGTCTTGGCCACCATGTTCTGGGTCACGTCGGACATCTGCGTCATCAGCGCCTGCATCCGCCCCATCGTGTCGATGGTGTTCTGCAGCGCCGCAGCCTGGACGGACATGTCGTCCATCCGGTCGAGCATGTACTTCTCGTTGAGCTTCTGCGTGTTGCCCTGCCGGCTCATGATGTAGGGGATCGTGGTGCCGTCGATCGGGGTTCCGTCGGGCCGGGTGATGGTCTGCACCCGGCCGATGCCCTCTACCCCGAAGATCGCCTTGGCGATCTTGTCGATGACGATGAAGTCGGCCGGGTTACGCAGATCCTGGTCCGACTCGACCATCAACACCTCGGGGTTGAGCCGGGCCGGCGAGAAGTGCCGCTCGGCCGCCGCGTATCCGACGTTGGACTCGATGTCCTTGGGCAGATAGTTGCGGTCGTTGTAGCTGGTCTGGTAGCCGGGCAGGGCCAGCAGCCCGATCAGCGACACCGCGATGCTGGCCACCAGGATGGCACCGGGCCAGCGCACGGTGGCCGCGCCGACCTTGCGCCATCCGCGCACGCGCATGTCGCGCTTGGGGTCCAGCAGTCCGAAGCGGCTGGCGACCGTGACCACCGACGGGCCGAACGTCATCGCCACGAAGATCAGCACCAGCATGCCCAGCGCCAGCGGCACGCCGAGGGTCTGAAAGTACGGCAGCCGGGTGAAGCTCAGGCAGAACGTCGCGCCGGCGATCGTCAGGCCGGAGCCGACGATGACGTGCGCCGTCCCGCCGAACATCGTGTAGTACGCATCCTCGGGGCTCGCGCCCCGGCCCCGGGCCTCCTGGTAACGGCCGATGAGGAAGATCGCGTAGTCCACCGCGATCGCGATCGCGAGAGTGACCAGCAGGCTGGTCGCGAACGTGGACAACCCGATGATCTCGTGAAAGCCCAGGAACGCCACCGCACCGCGGACGGTCAGCAGGCTCAGCCCGACCATGACCAGGATCAGCAGCGTGGTGACGATCGAACGGAAGAACAGCACCAGCATGATCGTGATGACGAGGAACGTCAGCGCCTCGACCGTGCGCATGCTCTCGTGGCCCGCGTTCTCCTGTTCGGCGGCCAATGCGGACGCACCGGTGACGTAGGCGGCGACACCGTCGGGTGGCTGACTCTCGGCGACGATGTCCTGCACGGCGGCCACCGACTCGTTGGCCAGCGCCTCCCCCTGGTTACCGGCGAGATAGACCTGGAAATAGGTGGCCCGACCGTCGGCACTCTGGGCGCCCGACGCCGTGAGCGGGTCACTCCACAGGTCCTGGATGTGCTCGACGTGCCGGGTGTCGGCCTCGAGCCGGTCGATCAGGTCGGCGTAGTACGCCCGGGTGTCGTCACCGAGAGGCTGGTCGCCCTCCAGCACGATCATCACCGAGCTGTTGGACTCGTATTCTTCGAACACCTCGCCGATGCGCTGCATCGAGATGACGGCCGGCGCCTCGTCGGGACTCATCGACACCGAGCGCTGCTTGCCGACCTCTTCGAGCTGCGGCACCGAGATGTTCAGGAATGCCGCGACGGCGATCCAGATCAGGATGATCGGCAGCGAGGCGAGCCGGATGGCGCGGGCGATGCGGTAGAAATGGGGCCGCTCGTGACCGGATGGAGCTTCGGTCAGCGCAGTGCTCGGAGCCACCACACTCCTTCCGAACCGGGGTGATCGTGACGGGCGCCTCGAGATGGGCTGCCTCGCCGGGCAATCAGTACGCGATGCCCGATCAGCAGGTTTACCCTATCCAAGCGGCTAACTTCAAACAAGCCGTTAGGTTAACTAGTGACCTGAGCAGGGATCCTCCCGCGATGTGAGCGGGGATACAGTTCGGCGTCCCGACGTCGATCGAGGAGGCACGGTGGCCAAACCGGTGGCGACGCGCGGCTTCGCGCGCGAACGTGTGCTCGACGCCGCCCTGGACCTGTTCGCCGCCCACGGCGTCAGCGGCACGTCGCTGCAGATGATCGCCGACCGGCTCGGGGTGACCAAGGCCGCGGTCTACTACCAGTTCCACTCCAAGGACGAGATCGCACTCGCCGTCGTGAAACCGGTGTACGACGACATCGAGCATCTGCTGAGGATCACCGAGACGCTGCCCACCGCCGAGGCCCGGCGCAGTGTGTCGATGAGCGGCATGGTCGAGCTGATCATCCGGCACCGCCGGGTCTCCAGCGTGTTCTACGGCGACCCCACCGTGCACCACCTGCTGGAGACCAACGACGAGTACCGCCGCATCGGGGACCGGCTCGCCGACGTGCTGCTCGGCCCCGCCCCCGACAACTCGACACGCGTGGCGATCTCGATGCTCAGCGCCGGGGTGCACGGCTGTGTCAACGACCCGATGATCGCCGACCTCGACGACGCCGAACTGCAGAAGATCCTGCTCGACTTCACCAAGCGTTTCCTCGAGGTGTGCGTTCCGGCGCAGTAGGCCCCGACGAGCCCGTTCAGCACTTGGCGAGCTATGGCCGCCCCGGTTCGTAGGCTGAGGGCCGGGAGTTGAGGAGTGGCCGATGGTGACGCTGGATCGTCTGGTGAATGTGCTGGGCGGCAGCGGAGTGAGACTGAGGTCCTGTTCCCTCTCCCGCGACACCCCACTGAGCAGCGTCGCGCTGCACGAATCGACGGCTGACCGCACAACCGTCACCGGCGATGTGCTCCTGGCGGTCGGCGCGGACTCGGTCGCGCAGGCCGTGCGCTGGGCCGCGTCGGCGCAAGCCTCGGTGGTGTTGGTGCGGGGATGCGACGACGAACCGGAGGACGACCCCGACGTCGCGATTGCGGTGTTGACGGTCGACCCCGCGGTGGCCTGGAGCGAGCTGGCGGCAGTCGTCTACGGATTGGTCCTCGAAGGGCGCGAGACCGAGTCCGGCCGCGGCCCGACCGATCTGTTCGCGCTGGCCGACAGCCTCGCCGACGCGGTCGGGGCGGCGGTCACCATCGAGGATCGGCTGTCGCGGGTGTTGGCGTACTCCCGGCTGCACACCCACGCCGACCCCGCCCGCGTCGAGACCATCATGGGTCGACAGGCCCCTCAGCCGGTGCGCGCGCTGCTCGAACAACGGGGCGTCTTCGCGCATCTGGCCCGATCCGACGACCCCCTGTACGTGTCCGGCGCGCCTGATCACGGCCTGTCCGGGCGGATGGTCGTTGCCGCCCGGGCCGGGCGGCGCCTGCTCGGATCGGTGTGGGTGGCGACGCCGACGCCGCTGGACGACACCCGTCGCGCGGCGCTGGCCGACGGCGCCAAGACCGTCGCACTTCACCTCCTGCGCTCCCGCGCCAGCGCCGACCTGGAACGTCAGGTCGAATCCGACCTGGTCATCCGGCTGCTCGAAGGCTCCGCCGACGCAGCGACCGCAGCGAGCCGGCTGGGTCTGCCGACCGACGGGCTTCGCGTGGTCGCCGTGCACGCGACGGTCGATGCCGATCGAGATGCGGCCCTGCTGTTGCTGTTCGAGCGGGCGACCTCCGGCTTCGGTTGGTCGCGGCCGGGCCGCAGCGCGCTGTCCGGCAGCGCCGTCTACACCGTGTTGCCCGCCGAGGACGCCGAGCCCGCCCGCAGGTGGGTCAACGGCTTACGAGCCGCCCTGGTCGACGGCGCGGTGGTCTCGGCGGGAATCAGCGGCGTCGCGTCGTCGACCGAGCTGAGCGCAGCCCGGCCGGAGGCCGACGAGTGCCTGGCGTTGCACGAACTCCAGGCATCGCGCGGTCCCGCACCCGCCTACGACGAATCCTGGCAGGACATTCTGCTGCAGCGGCTGCGCAACGCGGCCCGGTCCGGCCGTACCCCCCACCGCGGGCCGGTGGCCGAGCTGCGTCGCCACGACGCCGAGTACAACACGCAGTACGTCGCCACCCTGCGGGCGTGGCTGACCGCGATGGGTGACCTCGCCGACGCCGGTGCGCTGCTGGGCGTCCACGAGAACACCGTGCGCTATCGACTGCGGAAGATGGCCGATGTCGCGGCACTGGATCTGCCGGATCCGCAGTGGCGCCTGGCCACGATGATCGAGCTGGCGGCGACCGACGAGCATTGAACTGTCGGAGCCCGACCAGCGTTGAACTGTCGGAGCCCGACAATCCAGGCCCTCACGATTGTCGGGAATACGCAAGCCCCACGGCCTCCAGGCACCCATTGTGGATGTCAACGACAAGTCAGTGGGAGGTGCGTGATGGTCGGCGGCCAAGGATTCGACGGCGGACCGCGCTCCGCGATCGTCATCGGAGCGGGGATCGTCGGACTGTCCACGGCGTGGTTCCTGCAGGAGCGCGGAGTGGACGTCACCGTGGTCGACCGTTCCGGGGTCGCGGCGGGGGCCTCCTGGGGCAACGCCGGATGGGTGTCCCCCGCGCTGACGATCCCGCTCAACCAACCATCGGTGCTGCGCTACGCGTTCACCGCCCTGCGCGACCCCAAATCGGCCCTGCATATTCCCCTGCGGGCCGACCCCGGACTGGCAGCGTTCCTGGTGAGGTTCGCGGCCAACTGCCGGTGGTCGTCCTGGCGCCGGGCGGTGCAGGCCAACGTCCCCCTCAACGAGGAGTGCCTCGAGGCCTACGACGTCCTCACCGCCAACGGCGTCGACGCACCAACCACCGATGCGCCGATCACCGCGGTGTTCCGGAGCCCGCGCCAAGCCGAACACCTGTTGCACGAACTGCGCCAGATGCAGAGCGAGGGTCAACCGGTGACGGCGACGACCCTGTCCGGGGAAGAGCTGCGAACGCACGTGCCGCTGGCGTCGCCGGCAATCACGGCCGGAGTCAGCATCGAGGGTCAACGGTTCATCGATCCGGGCCGGTTCGTCCACGCCCTGGCGTGTTCGGTGCGGGACCGGGGCGCCGACATCCGGCGACTGGACATCCGCCGGGTGAGCACGTCACGGACAGGCGTCGAGGTGCGTTCGCCGGCCGCAGCGCCCGTGACCGCCGACGCCGTCGTCGTCGCCACCGGCGCCTGGTTATCCGAATTGATCAGCCCACCTGTGCGCGTCGCGGTGCGCGCGGGACGTGGCTACTCGTTCACCGTTCCCGTCGAGCGGGCCATGCCGTGCCCGATCTACCTGCCCGACATCCGCGTCGCCTGCACCCCCTACCAGGGCGCGATGCGGGTCGCCGGCACCATGGAGTTCCGCGGACCCGACGAGCCGTTGGCACCCCGGCGGATCGGCGCGATCCTCGACTCCACCGGACCGCTGCTCGACGGTGTGCGGTGGGAGGAACGCAGCGACATCTGGGTCGGACCACGCCCGGTGACGCCCGACGGCCGAGCCCTGATCGGCGAGGTGTCGCGCGGCATCTACGTCGCCGGCGGCCACGGCATGTGGGGACTGGCGCACGGCCCCGTCACGGGCCGGCTTCTGGCAGAACAGATCACGACCGGTAAACAACCTGTCGCGTTGCGCCCGTTCGATCCCCGGCGATAGCGCGACCCCCGTTCCACGGGCCTTATCGGGGCCCCGCGAGTCGTCAGGGGCGGCGAGCACCCCGCCCCTGACGACAACCCCAGCCGTGCCCAGGCACATCAACGAAACAGCAGGAGAACAAGCATGAGCACCCCAACCCGAGTGTGGATCTCCGAGTCGGCACACCAGCGTCTGCACGACGAACTGACCGAACTACGCGCCATGCTCGCGCGCGACGTCGACGGCAGCGCGGGCGGCGACGAGAACCTCGCCGCGATCCAGCGTGTGCGGCAGGTACGGATACAGCAGATCCACGACCTGCTCGTGTATGCGGTGGTCGGCGAAGACCCACCCGACGACGGGATCGCCGAGCCCGGCATGGTCCTGACGGTGCGCTACGACGAGGCCGGCGACACCGAAACGTTCCTGCTCGGCGTGCGGGGAACCGAGCACGACGGCATGGAGATCTATTCGCTGCAATCGCCGCTCGGCGCCGCGATCGCAGGCGCCCGGCCCGGCGAGCAACGCGTCTACCGCACGCCCGGCGGGTCGTCGATCTCCGTGACACTGCTCGCCGCGGTGCCCTACGGGCTCCATCGTCCCCCCTGACGAATCATGCTGCGCACCAGCGCAATCAGTTGTCGAAGCGTCCCCGCCCGTCCGCCGCCATGGCCCGGGCCCGCCGCATCGCCGAGACCGGATCGGCGTAGAGCGCACTGAGGGACACCACGCCGGCGCCGGCTTCCTGAACCCTGTCGCCGAACACGGTGGCGCGGACCCGGCCGCCCGAGACGGTCGACCGGCGCGCAAAGGCGTCCTGCATCGCCGCCATCCCCTCGGGATAGCACGTGAAGGCCTGCCCGCCGACGACGACGCTGTCCGGGTTGAGCAGATCGGCCAGCAGCGCGACGGCCTCCCCCAGGATTCGGGCCCGGTCGGTCAGCAACGCCGCCGCGGCTTTGTCCCCGGCGCGCGCCGCCCGCGTCACCGCTGCCACGGTGGTCGCGCCGGGCGCGATTCTCGCCGCCCGGGCCGCGCGCAGCACGGCGTCGTCGCTGACGGCGTCTTCCAGGGTCGCGGGCTGACCGTTGAGGTCGCGCTGCACCGGCAGCCCCGCGATGCTGCCCGGCCCGCGCGCGGGCGTGTGCACCTTTCCACCGATCGTCAGCGCGAAACCCACCGTCTCCCGGGCGTACACGTACAGCGTCGTCGCGGCCGGCGCGTCACTCCGGGGCAACCCGAACACGAGCTCGGCGGCGGCCATCGCGTCGACGTGCGGGGCCACCGACACCCGCAGCCCCAGACGCTCGGCGATGACGGTGCCGACCGGGGCCGCTCGCCAGCCCAGCCGCGGGTGGGTGACCGAACCCGAGGCACTGTCCACCGTTCCGCCGACGGCGACACCGATCCAGACCACCTGGCGCCTGCGCCAACGCTGCAGATAACGCCGCGCCGTGTCAGCCAGGGCGGGCAGTGCTGTCGCGGGATCGCTTTGCGGCGTTGGCGTTTCGATGGCGTCGAGGGTGTGGCCCCGGATGTCGGTCGCCACGATGCTGGTGCTCCGGGCCCCGATGTGGACGCCCAGCGTCAGGAACGGCCGGTGGTTGAGCTCGACCGGGATCCGGGGTCGCCCGACGGCGCCGCTCGCCGCGAGGTCGGGGCGTTCCTGCAGCAATCCGGCGTCGATGAGGGTGCCGACCTGCCGGTTGACCGTCGCGGCGCTCAGCGACGTCACCGTCACGATCACGTCCCGGGTGACAGGGCCGCGCCTGCGGATCACCGCCAGCACCGCCGCTGCGGCTGTGTCGGCGACACCCAGCCTCGGCGCCACCACCAGCGGTGCGGCGGGGGCGGTGATGACGGTGGTGGTGGAAAGCATGGGGAATCCTCAGGAGTCGGGGGCGGTGGCCGAAGCCGCGCCGACTCAGGGGATACCGAAGCGTCCGGTCGGGTCAGTCGCGGCGCGATGCGCGACGACAACACTCGCGGCCGAGGGCGGCCGACGGTGATCCGGAAACGAACATGACGAGGAATCTAGCAGGTTCGGGGTCATCGTGCGCACGAGGACAATTCGCTCACCGCGATTTCAAATGCTGACTTCTGCCGTCCAGACGTGGACCCTGTGCGGACCGAGACGGACACCGCAGCGGAAACCGTCGGCACAAGAACAGGATTCTGATGAGGCAACTGCTCCTCCTCTCGCTCGTAGGCCTGGGCGCCCAACTCGTCGACGGCAGCCTCGGCATGGCCTACGGCGTCACGTCGACGACCTTGCTGCTGGCCATCGGCACCAACCCAGCGGCGGCGTCGGCGACGGTGCATCTGGCGGAGATCGGCACCACCCTGATGTCCGGAGCCGCGCACTGGAAGTTCGGCAACGTCGACTGGGCTGTGGTCGCCAAGATCGGTATCCCGGGGGCCGTCGGCGCCTTCCTCGGCGCGACATTCCTGTCGAACCTGTCGACCGAGGTCGCCGCGCCGCTGATGGCGATCATTCTTCTTTCGCTCGGGGTGTATGTGCTGGCCCGGTTCACAGCGCTGGGCTTACCCACGAGTCGTCTCGGAACCCCCTTGCGCAAGCGCTTTCTCGGGCCGCTCGGCCTGGTCGCCGGTTTCGTCGACGCCACCGGTGGCGGCGGGTGGGGCCCCGTCGGCACCCCTGCCATCCTGGCCAGCGGACGTCTGGAGCCGCGCAAGACGATCGGTTCGATCGACACCAGCGAGTTCCTCGTCGCGGTGGCCGCCAGCGTCGGCTTCGTTCTCGGCATCGGATCGGCGGGGGTGAACTACGCGTGGGTCGCGGCGCTTCTCATCGGCGGTGTCATCGCCGCACCCGTCGCGGCGTGGCTGGTGCGCCACATTCCGCCCCGCGTGCTGGGCGCCGCGGTGGGCGGATTGATCGTGCTGACCAACACCCGCACGCTGCTGCGCAGCGACTGGATCGACGCACCCGACGGCATCCGCGCCGTGTTCTATGTGGTGATCTCGGTGATCTGGGCCGGCGCGGTGGCGTATTCGTTCTCGCAGCATCGCCGTCATCGCGACGGCGAACGACGGCTGGTCGCGGCGGGCCAGGTGACGGACCACTCGCCCTCCGACACCCCACGGCGCGATTCCGGCGCGACGGACTCCTAGCCCGCCCTACTATCGTCGAGCCCCACGTCTTGGCCGACGCCTCGAGGAGACACCCATGACCGTGACCGACGAGTACCTCGCGAACAACCGCGCCTACGCCGAAGGCTTCGACGGCCCGCTGCCGCTTCCGCCGAGCCGGCACGTGGCAGTGGTGGCCTGCATGGATGCGCGGATGGACGTCTACCGCATCCTCGGGTTGAAAAACGGTGAGGCCCATGTCATTCGCAACGCCGGCGGGGTCGTCACCGACGACGAGATCCGTTCGTTGGCGATCAGCCAGCGGCTGCTGGGTACCCGCGAGATCATCCTCATCCATCACACCGACTGCGGCATGCTGACATTCACCGACGACGACTTCAAGCGCGCGATCCAGGAAGAGGTCGGCATCAAGCCTGCGTGGTCGGCTGAGTCGTTCAGTGATCTCGAGCAGGACGTGCGGCAGTCGCTGCGCCGGATCGAAGCCAGCCCGTTCGTGACGCTGCACCATTCGCTGCGCGGATTCGTCTTCGACGTGGCCACCGGACTGCTCGAGGAGGTGGTGTGAGCGCGCGCTGAATCGCGACGAGCACGCGCTGAATGCCAGAATTGCCGGCGCGCCGCTGTGCAGACCCGCGCGTTCGCGGAACTAGAGCAGGGCGTTGTCGATCAGGTTGACCAGCAGGCGCACTCCGACGCCGAGGGCGCGCTCGTCGAGGTCGAACGTCGGCTGATGCAGATCGAGCTGCGGGCCGTGGCCGCTCCACGTCCCCAGGCGGGCCATCGCCCCGGGCACCTCCTCCAGATACCAGGAGAAGTCCTCGCCACCGCCGGACTGCAATGTGTCGGCCAGCACCTCAGGACCGATCGCCTCGACGGCGTGGGTGATGATGCGCGTGGACACCTCTTCGTTGACCACCGGCGGCACGCCACGCTTGTACTGCAGCATGTGCTCGATGCCCAGCGGCGCGAGTAGCGACGAAATTGTCTCGCGCACAATATCTTCCAGCGTCAGCCAGGTCTCGCGGCTGGCGGTGCGCAACGTCCCGGCCAGTGTGCCGATCTGGGGAATCGCGTTGGCGGCCACCCCGGCGTTGACCGCGCCCCACACCATCACCGTGGAGTGCCGCGGATCGATGCGCCGTGACAACACCCCGGGCACACCGGTGATCAGCGTGCCCAGCCCGTAGACCAGATCCGACGTCAGATGCGGACGCGAGGTGTGCCCGCCCGGGGAGCGCAGCGTCACCTCGATGTGATCGGCGGCCGACGTGATCGGCCCGGCCTTGACCGCGACCCGGCCGACCGCGAGATGCGGATCGCAGTGCAGCGCGAAGATCCGCGACACCCCGGTCAACGCGCCCGCGGCGATCGCGTCGATCGCGCCGCCGGGCATCAACTCCTCGGCGGCCTGGAAGATCAGCCGGACCCCCACCGGCAGCTCGGGCGCCGAGGACAGCGCCATCGCGGCCCCCAGCAACACCGCAGTGTGCGCATCGTGCCCGCAGGCGTGGGCGACGCCCGGCACCAGCGACGCATAGGGCGCACCGGTGCGTTCGTCGAGCGGCAGCGCGTCCATGTCCGCGCGCAACGCCACCCGCGGTCCGTCGTCGGGCCCGAAGTCGCACAGCAAACCTGTGCCGCCGGGCAGCACCTTGGGGTTCAGGCCCGCGTCGGCCAGCTGCGCGGCCACGAACTGCGTGGTGGCGAACTCCTGGCGGCCCAGCTCGGGATGCTGATGCAGGTGGCGGCGCCACCCGACCAGGTCGTCGTAATGGGCGGACAGCCAGCGCGCGGCGGCGTGCTGCAACGCGCTCATGACGTCCGCCTCCTCTGCAGCTCCAGCACGCGCTCGCGCTCCGCGCTGTTCTCGGCCAGCGCCACCACGGTGCGCGCCAGCATGATCGAACCCTCCACGACGGCCTTGTCGGCGCTCGGGCCGACCGCCGCCGCGGCGAACCCCGGTTGGTGCACCGAGGCTCCGTTGGCGTCGATGCCGACAATCGGATGGATGCCGGGCATGACCTGAGTGACGTTACCCATGTCGGTGCTGCCCAGTGGAAGCGCCACCTCCAGCTCGCGCCCCACCGGGCTGCGCCCCACCCGCTGCATCTCGGCGCGGAACGTCTCGGCCAGCCAGCCGTCCGGGGTGAGCTCCAGGTACGGCGGCTCGGTCGCGGTGATGTCGTAGTCGCAGCCGGTGCCCACCGCGCCGGCCAGGAAGCAGTCGGCCATCCGCGCCTCCAGCGCGGCCAGGCCGGCGGCGTCGTCGGCGCGCATCGTGTACTGCATCTCGGCGCGCCCGGGGATGACGTTGCTGGCCTGCCCACCATCGGTGACGATGCCGTGCACCATCTGGCCGGGCGCCAGCTGTTGGCGCAGCAGACCGATCGCGACCTGCGACACCGTCACCGCGTCCGCGGCGTTGATGCCCAGGTGCGGGGCGACCGCGGCGTGCGACTCGCGACCCACATAGCTCACCGCCACCTGGGACAGCGCCAGCGACCGGGCCGCGGCGATGTCCAGCGGGCCGGGGTGCAGCATCACCGTGGCGGCGATGTCGTCGAACAGCCCCGCCTCGAGCATCAGCACTTTCCCGCCGCCGGCCTCCTCGGCCGGGGTGCCCAGCAGCACCACGGTCAGGTCGAGGTCATCGGCGACCTCGGCCAGCGCCAGCGCGGTGCCGACCGCGGACGCGGCGATGATGTTGTGCCCGCACGCGTGACCGATGCCGGGCAGCGCGTCGTACTCCGCGCACACCCCGACCACCAGCGACCCGCTGCCGTAGACGGCGCGGAACGCGGTGTCCAGACCGCCCACGGGAGTGGTGACGTCGAACCCACGCTCGGCGGTCAGCGCCTGGGTCTTGGCGCAGCTGCGATGCTCCGAGAACGCCAGTTCCGGCTCGGCGTGGATGTCGTGGGACAGCTCGATCAGGTCGCCGCGCCGCCGGACCACGGACTCCTCGACACATGTCGACGCGGCGGCAGTAGGCATGCAGGCAGTATCTCACTGCGCTCGGCGCCGGCCGACCGGGTCGAAGCCGGCCCGTTAGGCTGCGGGACGTGTCAGAGCCCGCCGACCCGTATGCCCTGGCCCGCCGGGCTGCCGACGCGGTCGCCGAACGCACCGGAGTCGACGCCCACGATGTGGCTGTCGTGCTCGGCTCGGGGTGGGCACCGGCGGCGGCCCGCCTGGGAGACCCCACCGCGGCGGTGCCGATGGCCGAACTGCCCGGCTTCACCCCGCCCAGCGCCGAGGGCCACGGCGGGCAGGTGCTCTCGCTGCGCATCGGGCCGCACCGGGTGTTGGTGCTGCTCGGGCGCATTCACGCCTACGAGGGCCATGACCTACGCCATGTGGTGCATCCGGCGCGTACCGCGGCGGCGGCCGGCGCGCGCACCGTGGTGCTGACCAACGCGGCGGGCGGATTACGTCAGGACTTCGCCGTCGGGCAGCCGGTGCTGATCAGCGACCACCTGAACCTCACGTCGCGCTCCCCCCTGGTCGGAGCGCGATTCGTCGACCTGGTGGACGCCTACTCGCCCGCGCTGCGGGCGCTGGCCCGCGAGATCGACCCGACCCTGGCCGAGGGGGTGTACGCGGGGCTGTTCGGCCCGCAGTACGAGACGCCCGCCGAGATCCGCATGTTGCGCACGCTGGGCGCCGATCTGGTGGGCATGTCGACGGTGCACGAGACCATCGCCGCGCGCGAAGCCGGCGCCGACGTGCTGGGGGTGTCGCTGGTGACCAACCTGGCCGCCGGCATGACCGGACAGCCGCTCAGCCACGACGAGGTGCTGGCCGCGGGCCGTCAGTCGGCGACGCGGATGGGGTCGCTGTTGGCGTCGGTGATCGCCCGGCTCTGACGGCCGAAGCGGGCCCCGGCCCACACCACCGCTCGGGCCAGCAGCGGGGCCGCGAACAGCATCAACAGGATGCGCACCACCTGCGCGGCGATGATGAACGTGACGTTGGACCCGGTCTCCACCGCAGTGGCCAGCACCGCGTACACCCCGCCGGGGCTGGTCGCGAGATACCCCTCGAGCAGCGTCAGGTCGGCCACCCGGCTCAGCAGCACGCCCAGCCCGGCGGTCGCGACACCGAGCAGGACGATCAACGCCACCGCGGCCGGGAGGAGCCGGCCGACCGCACGCAGCGACTCCCGGGTGAACGCCAGGCCGGCCTGCCAGCCGATCAGCGCGTAGCCGGCCTGCACCAGCACCACCGGCACCGACAGCCCGTACGACAGGCCGCTGATCTCCAGCGCGACCGTCAGCGCGAGCGGGCCGAGCAGGCCGGCTCCGGGCAGTCGGATGAGCCGCCCGAACGTCGAGCCGACCAGCACCAGCGCGACGAGCATGCCCACGCTGAGGTACCACGGCGCGACCGGATCCTGCCCGGGGTCGGCGACGGGCGGCCGGGACCGGTCGGCGTGGTAGATCAGCGTGACGACCACCGGCATCGACGCTGTGATCAGCCCCACCCGCAGGTACTGCAGCACCGCGACCACCCGGTCGTCGCCGCCGAGTTCGCGCGCGATCGCGACAAGTCCGGAAGCGCCGCCGGCCACCAGCGACAAGGATCCGGTCAGCGGGGTGACGTCGCGGCGCAAGCCGAGCAGCGCCCCGGCGGCGACGCTGAGCACCAGCGTCGAGACCCCGATGCCCAGCACGATCGCCCAGTCGTCGCCGAGCGCGGCCAGCGCGTCGTCCTGCACCATCGTGCCGATGTAGACGCCCAGGGTGCCCTGCGCGGCCAGCCCCAGCGGTCGCGGCACCCTGCCGGGCCCCCACGACAGCAACGCCAGCGCGATACCCACCACCAGTGCCGCGAACAGCGCCGCCGAGGGAACCCCCACCATCGTCAGCGGAACGGTCACCCCGGCGGTCACCGCCAGCAGCACCGCCCACCGGAGTAACTCGCGTGTCCACCTCATCGTGATGACAAGTATGCTCTTGGCGATTCATGAACACAACGCGCCGATCATCAGCGATGACACTGCAGCATTACCAAGGTATAACTTGGTAATGGCTGGAAATGCGGTCGTCGCTGACGCTGCCCGTCCCGCGGCCACCGAACTGCGGGAGTCGATGATGGCGGTGACCCGCCAGATGCGCCGGCACCGCCCCGACAACGGCCTGACCCTCAGTCAGATGCAGCTGCTCGGCGAGATCAGCCGAGCAGGGGTCACCACCCCCGCCGAGCTCGGCACCCGCATGCACGTGCGGGTCCAGTCGCTGACCGACTCGCTCAACGAACTGGAGACGCGACAGCTGATCGCGCGCCGCCCCGATGCCTCCGACCGGCGCCGCCAGCTCGTCGAACTCACCCCCGACGGCGAGGCACTGCTGGCCGCCGACCGTGCCGAACGCGACGACTGGCTGCACCGGCGCATGCAGGAGACGCTGTCGCCGCTGGAGTTCGACCTGCTGATGCTGGTGGCGCCGATCCTGCGCAAGCTCGCCGACTCGGCGGATTCGGCGCGATAGGCGACACACGATGTCGCCCGGCGCGCCCGATTCGTGGTGAGGTGGCTCCATGACGCCCTGGCCACCGACCGTGCAGGAGTGGCTCGCCCACGATCCCGACCCCGGTTCGGCGGCCGAACTCGCCGCCTGCAGCGCCGACGAACTGCGCGAGCGTTTTGCGCACAGCCTGACCTTCGGTACCGCGGGGTTACGCGGGCCGCTGCGCGCCGGACCGAACGGGATGAATCTGGCCGTCGTGCTGCGCACCACCTGGGGCGTGACCGCGGTGCTGGCCGAGCGGGGCCTGGGCGGCGGGCGCGTCGTCGTCGGCTACGACGCCCGCCACCGCTCCGCCGAGTTCGGTCGCGCTGCCGCTGAAGTGTTTGCCGCTCAGGGTTTCTCCGTGACGCTGATGCCCGGCCCGGTGCCCACCCCGGTGGTGGCGTTCGCGGTGCGCCGCACCGGCGCGGTGGCCGGGGTACAGCTCACCGCCTCGCACAACCCGCCCACCGACAACGGGTACAAGGTCTACCTCGAGGGCGGACTGCAGATCGTCTCTCCCACGGACCGGGACATCGAGCAGGCGATCGCGGCGGCGCCGCCCGCCGACCAGATACCGCGGACCCCCGTCGAGGAGTCCGGTGCCGATCTGCTGCGCGCGTACGTCGAACGGGCCGCCACGCTGCGCCGCGGCGCGGGTTCGATGCGGGTGGCGCTGACCCCGATGCACGGCGTCGGCGGCGATTTCGCCCTGGATGCGCTGGCACTGGCCGGGATCGCCGACGTCCACGTGGTGGCCCGCCAGTTCGCGCCCGACCCGGACTTCCCCACCGTGGCGTTTCCGAATCCCGAGGAGCCCGGAGCCGTCGACGCGCTGCTGGTGCTGGCCGCCGACGTCGACGCGGAGGTGGCGATCGCGCTGGACCCCGACGCCGACCGCTGCGTAATCGGGATACCGTCCCCGGACGGTTGGCGGCTGCTGTCGGGAGACGAAACCGGTTGGCTTCTCGGTGATTACGTGCTGTCTACGTGTAGCGCCCCCGCGTCAGCGGTGGTGGCGAGCACGGTGGTGTCCTCCCGCATGCTCGCTACGATCGCCGCCTCGTACAGCGCGCGCCACGTCGAGACACTGACCGGGTTCAAATGGCTGGCCCGCGCCGACAACGATGTCCCCGGCACGCTGCGTTACGCCTACGAAGAGGCGATCGGGCACTGTGTCGACCCGGAAGCGGTGCGGGACAAGGACGGCATCAGCGCCGCTGTGCTGGCCTGTGACATGGTGGCCGCACTGCGGACGCAAGGGCTTTCGGTGCTCGACGCGCTCGATGCCCTGGCCCGACGGCACGGCGTGCACACCACCGCCGCCGTCACCCGCCGCGTCGACTCCCCGCAGCAGGCGGCCGCGATCATGACCCGACTGCGCCATCACCCGCCGGCGTCACTGGGCGGGTTCGACCTCACCGTCACCGACCTGCACCCCCGCACCGACGCCCTGGTGTTCACCGGAGGTGACGACAGCACGACGCTGCGGGTGGTGGTGCGTCCGTCGGGCACCGAACCGAAACTCAAGTGCTACCTCGAAATCCGTTGCGACGGCGAGCTGAACACTGCCCGCGCAAGGGCCGCCGAACTGCAGAACGCCGCCGCCGAGGCCGTGCGCGATTGGGGTCAGCGCGGCCCGAACTGACGATCACCGGCGTCTCCCAGACCCGGCACGATGTAGGCGATGTCGTTGAGGCCCGAATCGATGGTCGCGGTGAACAGCCGGATCTCCGGGGCTGCTTTCTCCAGCGCGGCAATACCTTCCGGTGCCACGACCACACAGATTGCCGTGATGTCGACGGCGTCACGGGCGTAGAGCAGTTCCAGCGTGTGCACCATCGACCCGCCGGTGGCCAGCATCGGATCGAGCACGATCACCGGCTGGGTGCTCAAGTCGTCGGGCAACGACTCGAGGTAGGGCATCGGCTGGTGGGTGTCCTCGTTTCGCGCGATCCCGACGAAGCCGACCCGCGCCTCCGGGATGAGCGCGTGCGCCTGGTCGACCATGCCCAGCCCGGCGCGCAGCACCGGCACGAGTAACGGAGGGTTGGCCAACCGGGCGCCCGCGGTCTCGACCAGCGGGGTGCGCACCGCCACAGTGTCGGTGACGAGCTCACGGGTGGCCTCGTAGACCAGCATCAGCGTCAGGTCGCGAAGAGCCGCGCGGAACGCAGCGTTGTCGGTGCGCTCGTCGCGCAGGGTGGTCAGCCGCGCCGCGGCCAGCGGGTGGTCGACAACGCGCACATCCATGAATTCGCACCTTAACGGGAACCGACCGCGGTTTCGCGGCGTCGTATCCATATGCACGTGCGTCTGACCGCAGACACCGACCTCATCCGCGCCTACGGTTCGGCCTCCGCCGGGCACGCCGACGACCTGCAGGCCGTCGCCGCCCGCCTGGCCACCGTGGGTACCGATGCGTCGCTGTTCGGCCCGGTGGGTGCGACATTCCTGGCACGGCTGAACCGCGCCGTCGTGCGGGAGACCGAGACGTTGGCCGGTGTGTGCGCGTCGCTGTCCGGCACGCACCGGGCCGCTCACCAGGCGGCGACGGACTACCACCGCGCCGACGGAGACGCCGGTGCACAACTTCTCGGCGGGTGGTGATGCCCGGCGCTGTGACCGCGGTGCTGGCCGAGCCCATCCGACGCCTGCAGGCGCTGGTCGGTCCGGGCTGGTCGGCCGGGCCGGCCGGTGACCCGTCCGCGGCGCTGCGGGACGCGCGGGACGCACTGGCCGACACGGCCGCAGCGGCCGCCCGGGCCTGGCGGGCCACCGGCGAGGGATGGCGCGGGGCCGGTGCCGACGCGGCCGCCGAATACGCCGCGGCGACGACCGCCGCCATCGACGACGCCGCCGGACGGACCGGCAGCATGGGCGTCGTCGCCGGGCAGGCCGCCGACGCCGTGGCGCACGCGCGGCGGCGGCTGCAGCAGATCCTCGACGACTTCGAGGCCGTCGCGAGCGCGCTGGAACCGCGGCTGGACTCCCCGGGCGTCGCGCAAGAGCTGCTCGCCGAGGCGCGCGACGCGCTGCAGCAGGCCATCACCGTGGTCGAAGACCTCCTCGGCGAGCTCGACCGGCACGCTGCGGCACTGGACGCCCACGCTCCGACCGTGCCCGCCGCCTCGGGCTCGCCTGCCGCGTCGGGCGCCGGCGGCTGGGGTGCGCAGACGCCGGGAGGCTGGGGCGGTGGCGCCCCCGCGGGCGGGCCTTATGGCGGCCCTGGTGTCGGCGCCTCTGGCGGTGGCGCCGGTGAGTGGGCGGCATTCACCCACGGGGCCGACACCCCGGACGCGGCGAACTTCGGCGAGGGCGTCGAGATCCGGCTGCCCGACGGCAGCGTGGTGATGGCGCCCAACGCCGCGGCCGCCGCCGCCGTCCGGCACGCGCTCACCCAGCTCGGCGTGCCCTACCAGTGGGGCGGGACCACCCCGGGTGTCGGCCTGGATTGCAGCGGACTGACCCAGTGGGCGTACCGCGAGGCCGGGTTGAACATTCCGCGGCTGGCGCAGGAACAGGACATCGGCGCCGCGGTTGCCCCCGGTGACCTGCGGCCCGGTGACCTCGCCGTGTGGGACGGGCACGTCGCGATGGTGGTCGGTAACGGCACGATGATCGAGGCGGGCGACCCGGTGAAGCTCTCCCCGATCCGGACCAGCAACGCCGGTCAGGGGTTTCAGGGGTTCTGGCGGCCGACGGCTTGAAACGCTCAGCAGATCCCGCAGCAACCCTCAGGCTGACCTCAGCCATTGCCGTTGCCGCGCGGCTAATTTCCCTGCGTGGGGTGGAGAACAAAGGTGTGGATCGGCGCGGCCGGCGTGTTCCTGGTCATCTCGATGGGTGTCCTCGGCGGGTGGACCTATCTGGAACTCCGCGACCTGGAGCGAAGCCGGATCATCGACTGCTTCCGGATCAAGACGATGGAGGAAGACGTCGTGCCGGACCGGCGGATCCTCGATGACGACGTCAGCGCATGCGCACGCGAGGTCGCCCGGTGATCACCGCGGGTCGGAGGCCCGCGGGGCGCGGCCGGGCAGCTATGCCCGGTAGCTAGGCTGTGCCGCATGGCTGCTGACATCGTGCCCATCCAGCTCAAGCTGACGAAGGGCGACGTGTACACGTTGTGGGCGCCGCGGTGGCGCGCCGACGGCGACGAGTGGGAGGCCTTCCTCGGCAAGGACGAAGACTTCTACGTGTTCGAGTCCGTCGCCGACCTGGTGGCGTTTGTGCGCACCAACACCGACAACGACCTCGCCGACCACCCCGCGTGGGAGAAGCTGACCGAGGCCAACGCGCACAGGCTGGTCCCGTCCGAGGCGCACACGCACGACGTGGTCGGTTTCGAGGAAGTCCTGGCCGAGAAGCCCACCGACGACAGCGTCAGCGCGGTGCACGGTGCGCTGGCCGTGGTCTCGTCGATCGGATCGGTGTGTGAGCTGCCCGCCGTGACCAAGTTCTTCAACGGCAACCCGGTGCTCGGCACCGTCGGCGGCGGAGTGGAAGCCTTCGCCGGACGCGCGGGCCGCAAGCGGTGGGCCGAGATCGAGAAGATCATCGCCCGCGGCTGGGACAACGTCCTCGAGGCGATCGACGCGATCATCACCACCCCCGACGTCGACCGCGCCGCCGCGCAGAAGGCGCAGGCCGAGCTCGACGAACCGGCCCCCGAGCTGGAGGACGACGTGACCGAGGACGACGTCGTGATCGACGACGTCGTCGACACCGACGAGGAGTCCGCCGAGTTGGAAGCAGCGGCCCAGACGCGGGTGCTCGGCAGCGACGAGGACTTCTGGCAGCGGGTCGGCATCGACCCGGTGCGCATCATGACAAGTGGCGGCACGCTGTTCACGCTGCGCTGCTACCTCGATGACCGACCGATCTTCCTGGGCCGCAACGGCCGCATCAGCGTGTTCGGCTCCGAGCGCGCGCTGGCGCGCTATCTGGCCGACGAGCACGACCACGACCTGTCCGACCTGGCCACCTACGACGACATCCGCACCGCGGCCACCGACGGCTCGCTGCGCATCGACGTCACCGACGACAACGTCTACGTGCTCACCGGAATCGCCGACGACCTGGCCGAAGGGCCCGATGCGCTGGACCGCGACCAGCTCGAGCTCGCGGTCGAGCTGATCCGCGATGTCGGCGACTACGCCGAGGAGGCCAGCGTCGAGACCAAGCTCGCGCCCGACACCGCGCTGGGCCGGGTCATCGGCCACGTGCTCGAGCCGCGGGAGACCGGGCGGCCGTCCGGCGGTTCGTTCGCTGACGCCGTGGAGCAGTGGGAGTCGCTGGAGTTCTTCGTCGAGTCCCGCCTGCGCCAGGAGTAGCCCCGGGCCGCTCAGCCGATGAGCACGGCGTAGCGGGGTTTGATGACTTCGTCGATGATCGCCAACCGCTCGGGGAAGCTGATGAACGCCGACTTCATCGCGTTGATGGTGAACCGCTCCAGATCGCTCCAGCCGTAGCCGAACGCCTCCACCAGCCGCAGCATCTCCAGGCTCATCGTGGTGTCGCTCATCAACCGGTTGTCGGTGTTGACGGTGACCCGGAAGCGCAGCCGGGCCAGCCGGTCGAACGGATGCTCGGCGATGCTGGCCACCGCGCCGGTCTGCACGTTGGAACTCGGGCACATCTCGAACGGGATCCGCTTGTCCCGCAGCAGCGCCGCCAACCGACCCAACCGCGCGGTGCCGTCCGCATCGACCTCGATGTCGTCGACGATGCGCACGCCGTGGCCGAGCCGGTCGGCCCCGCAGAACGCGATCGCCTCGTGGATCGACGGCAGCCCGAACGCCTCCCCGGCGTGGATGGTGAACCGGGCGTTGTTGCTGCGCATGTACTCGAACGCGTCGAGGTGGCGGGTCGGCGGATGGCCGGCCTCGGCGCCGGCGATGTCGAAGCCGACGACTCCCTGGTCCCGGAACCGCACCGCCAGCGCAGCGATCTCCCGCGACCGCGCGGCATGACGCATCGCGGTGACCAGACAGCGCACCACGATCGCGTGGCCCTCGGCCGCGGCAGCCTTCTCCCCGTCGGCGAACCCGGCCAGCACCGCGTCGACGACCGCATCCAGCGAGAGCCCGCCGTCGATGTGCAGTTCGGGGGCGAACCGGATCTCGGCGTAGACGACGTTGTCACGGGCGAGGTCCTCGACGCACTCGCGGGCGACCCGGTGCAGCGCTTCGGGGGTCTGCATGACGCCGACGGTGTGCGCAAAAGGCTCCAGGTAACGCACCAGCGACCCGCTGTGTGCCGCGGTGCGGAAGAACGTGGCCAGCTTGTCGACATCGGATTCGGGCAGCTGGTCGTAGCCGTACTGGTCGGCGAGCTCGAGCACGGTGGCCGGGCGCAGACCGCCGTCGAGGTGGTCGTGCAACAGCGCCTTGGGTGCCTGCCGAATGGTCTCCAGCGTCAACGGTGTGGTCACTGCAACCTCCTACATCCCGATCCGGTCGATGATCAGCGGGCGCGCGACGGGAGCCTCGTCCCCGACGGACCAGGCGCCGTCGAGTTGGGCCAATGCTGCCCCGAAACGTTGCGGCGTGTCGGAGTAGAGGGTGAACAACGGCTCACCGGCGGCAACGGGTTCACCGGGCCGGCGGTGGATGCGCAGGCCCGCGCCGAACTGCACCTGCTCACCGGGCATCGAGCGGCCCGCTCCGAGCCGCCACACTGCAAGCCCTACCGCCATCGCGTCGATGTCACCCATCGTGCCACCGCGCGGCGCGGTGAGGGTCTCGCTGTGCTCGCCGAGCGGTAGCGCCTCGGCACGCAACGCCGCCACGTCACCGCCCTGGGCCTCGACCAGCGCGCGGAACCGGTCCATCGCCGTGCCGTCGCGCAGGGTCTGCGCCGGGTCGATGGCGTCGAGTCCCGCGGCGTCGAGCATCTCGCGGGCCAGCGCCAGCGTCAGCTCGACGACGTCGTCGGGACCGCCGCCCTCGAGCACCTCCAGTGACTCGGCGACCTCGACCGCGTTGCCGACGGTGCGACCCAGCGGCACCTCCATGTCGGTCAACAGGGCGCGGGTGGTCAGCCCGTGCTCGGCGCCCAGGTCGACCATCGTGCGGGCCAGCTCCCGGGATTCCGCCTCGGTGGCCAGGAAGGCCCCCGAGCCGACCTTGCAGTCGAGCACCAGCGCGCGGGTGCCCTCGGCGATCTTCTTGCTCATGATCGAGCTGGCGATCAGCGGCAGCGACTCCGTCGTGGCGGTGACGTCGCGCAACGCGTAGATCTTGCGGTCGGCCGGCGCCAACTCACCGGCGGCGAAGATCGCCGCGCCGAGGTCGCAGAGTTGTTGTCGGATCTGGGCTTTGGTGAGTTCACCGGTGAATCCGGGGATGGACTCCAATTTGTCCAGCGTGCCGCCGGTGTGACCGAGCCCCCGCCCGGCCGCCTGCGGCACCGCGCCTCCGCAGGCCATGATCACCGGCACCAGTGGGATGGTGATCTTGTCGCCGACGCCGCCGGTCGAGTGCTTGTCCACCAGCGCCAACCGCGTACCGTCCATCGAACGCAGGTTGGTGAAGTCCAGCCGCTCCCCCGAGTCGATCATCGCCGCGGTCCAGCGGGTGATCTCCGCACCCGTCATCCCCCGCAGGAAGATCGCCATCAACAACGCCGACATCTGGGCGTCGGCGACCCGGCCGTGGGTGTAGGCGTCGATGACCCAGTCGATGGCCTCGTCGGACAGCACACCGCCGTCTCGCTTGGTCCGGATGACGGTGGGCGCGTCGAACGATTCGGTCATGACCGCACCCGCGCCAGGTCGTCGGGCCCGAACGCGTCGGGCAGCAGGTCGGCCAGTCGGCGCGGGCCGGCGGGATGGTCGACGAGCAGCTCCGGACCGCCGTGTTCCAGCAGGAGCTGACGGCACCGGCCGCACGGCATCAACGGGGCGCCGGTGGCGTCGACGACGGCGAGCGCGACCAGCCGTCCGCCGCCGCCGGAATGTAGTGCGCAGACCACAGCGCACTCCGCACAGAGACCTAGGCCATATGAGACATTCTCCACATTGCAGCCGGTCACCATTCGGTCATCGTCGGTCAGCGCCGCCGCCCCCACCGGGAACCTCGAGTACGGCGCATAGGCGTTCTTCGATACCGCAATCGCTTTGTCCCGCAATGTCTCCCAATCGATCCCGATCGTCATTTCCGGCTCACCGACCACTCATCTGAATGCATTCCGAATCCCCGTCCGTCGGCTCGGCCGGCCGAATAGGCAGACCCAATTTCACACCTTTGACGCCCTGATCGGCTCCACGCTAGTTCGATCGAGGTGGATGATGGGTTTAGAGTCGCCCCGAGGTTTGGGGCAGCGGTCCAGGCCACGCCTGTCACGGAGGGGCCTCGAGGACCCCGCCCCGAGCGTCCACCGATGGCGTTGGAGGCCAGATGAGCACGCAGACACCGAGTCTGACCGGAAGCGAGGCGGCACCCGCCCCGCGGCTGCGTCGACGCACCTTCTACCGCGGCGATCCGGGCATGTGGTCGTGGGTGCTGCACCGCATCACCGGCGCGACGATCTTCTTCTTCCTGTTCGTCCACGTGCTCGACACCGCGCTGGTGCGGGTCAGCCCCGAGGCCTACAACGAGGTCATCGACACCTACAAGACCCCGATCGTCGGGCTGATGGAGATCGGCCTGGTCGCCGCGGTGCTCTACCACGCGCTCAACGGGGTCCGCATCATCCTGATCGACTTCTGGCAACAGGGGCCGAAGTACCAGAAGCTCATGCTGTGGGTGATCGCCGGCGTGTGGCTGGCCGTGATGATCCCCGCGGTGGGCGTGATCGGCATGCACATGGCGGAGCGGTTCCTGTGAGCGCCTCGGAGGGCAGGAGCGCAGCGACCCGGGAAGTGGCCGGAGTGCGGGGCGAGAACCCCTACGACCACATCAGCGACCGCGGCGGTCCCGCCCCGGTGATGCAGAGCAGCTACGACCGGCCCGCCGGCCTGGACAACCCGCGCTCGAAGCGGCGCGGCGGCGGCATGCCGAACTTCGAGAAGTACACCTGGCTGTTCATGCGGTTCTCCGGCGTGGTGCTGATCTTCCTGGTGCTGGGCCATCTGTTCATCGGGCTCATCTGGGACGGCGGCGTCTACCGCATCGACTTCAACTACGTCGCGCAGCGCTGGGCCTCGCCGTTCTGGCAGACCTGGGACCTGCTGATGCTGTGGCTCGCCCAGCTGCACGGCGGCAACGGCATGCGCACCATCATCGCCGACTACAGCCGCAAGGACTCCACCAAGTTCTGGCTGAACACCCTGCTGGCGCTGTCGGTCGCCTTCACGCTGGTGCTGGGCACCTACGTGCTGCTGACCTTCGACGCCACGATCTCCTGACGAGGAGCAGAAACCATGATCGTTGAACATCGCCACGACGTCGTCATCGTCGGCGCGGGCGGCGCGGGCATGCGCGCCGCCGTCGAGGCCGGCCCGCGGGCGCGGACCGCGGTGCTGACCAAGCTCTACCCGACCCGGTCCCACACCGGCGCCGCCCAGGGCGGGATGTGCGCCGCGCTGGCCAACGTCGAGGAAGACAACTGGGAGTGGCACACCTTCGACACCGTCAAGGGCGGCGACTATCTCGCCGACCAGGACGCGGTCGAGATCATGGCCAAGGAGGCCATCGACGCGGTGCTCGACCTGGAAAAGATGGGGATGCCGTTCAACCGCACCCCCGAGGGCCGTATCGACCAGCGCCGCTTCGGCGGGCACACCCGCGACCACGGCAAGGCCCCGGTCCGGCGCGCGTGTTACGCCGCCGACCGCACCGGCCACATGATCCTGCAGACGCTGTACCAGAACTGCGTCAAGCACGACGTCGAGTTCTTCAACGAGTACTACGCCCTCGACATCGCCATGACCCAGACCCCGTCGGGCCCGGTGGCCACCGGCGTCATCGCTTATGAGCTGGCGACCGGGGACATCCACGTCTTCCACGCCAAGGCGATCGTGTTCGCCACCGGCGGGTCGGGCCGGATGTACAAGACCACCTCGAATGCCCACACGCTGACCGGCGACGGCCTGGGCATCATCTTCCGCAAGGGACTTCCGCTGGAGGACATGGAGTTCCACCAGTTCCATCCGACCGGGCTGGCCGGGCTGGGCATCCTGATCTCCGAGGCCGTGCGCGGCGAGGGCGGCCGTCTGCTCAACGGCGACGGCGAGCGGTTCATGGAACGCTATGCGCCGACGATCGTCGACCTGGCCCCGCGCGACATCGTCGCCCGCTCGATGGTTCTCGAGGTCCTCGAGGGCCGCGGCGCCGGACCCAACAAGGACTACGTCTACATCGACGTGCGCCACCTCGGCGAGGACGTGCTCGAGTCCAAGCTGCCCGACATCACCGAGTTCGCCCGCACCTACCTCGGGGTGGACCCGGTCAAGGAGCTCGTGCCGGTCTACCCCACCTGTCACTACGTGATGGGTGGCATCCCGACGACGGTCAACGGCCAGGTGCTCTCCGACAACACCACCGTCGTGCCGGGCCTCTACGCCGCCGGCGAGTGCGCGTGCGTGTCGGTGCACGGCGCCAACCGGTTGGGCACCAACTCGCTGCTGGACATCAACGTCTTCGGCCGTCGGGCGGGCATCGCCGCGGCGAACTACGCACTGGGACACGACTTCGTCGAGCTACCGGAGAACCCCGCCGGCATGGTGGCCGGTTGGGTGGGCGACATCCTGTCCGACCACGGCAACGAGCGCGTCGCCGACATCCGCGGAGCGCTGCAGCAGTCGATGGACAACAACGCCGCGGTGTTCCGCACCGAGGAGACCCTCAAGCAGGCGTTGACCGATATCCACGCGCTCAAAGAGCGCTACGCCCGGATCTCGGTGCACGACAAGGGCAAGCGTTACAACAGCGATCTGCTCGAGGCGATCGAGCTCGGCTTCCTGCTGGAGCTGGCCGAGGTCACCGTCGCCGGGGCGTTGAACCGCAAGGAATCTCGCGGCGGGCACGCCCGCGAGGACTACCCGAACCGCGACGACACCAACTACATGCGCCACACCATGGCCTACAAGGTTCCAGGGGGCGGGAGCGAAGCGACTGGGGGGACCAGTGTGGCCGAAGGCCTGCTGGCCGACATCCGCCTGGACTACAAGCCCGTGGTACAGACGCGCTACGAGCCGATGGAACGGAAGTACTGAGAAGATGACTATCGCTCCCGAGGTCGAGACCAAGGATCCCGAACTGCCGCCCGTGCCCGAGGGCGCGGTGATGGTGACGCTGAAGATCGCGCGGTTCAACCCCGAGGACCCGGATGCCGCCGGCTTCCAGAGCTTCCGGGTGCCGTGTCTGCCCACCGACCGACTGCTGAACCTGCTGCACTACGCCAAGTGGTACCTCGACGGCACGCTGACCTTCCGCCGCTCCTGCGCGCACGGGGTGTGCGGCTCGGACGCGATGCGCATCAACGGTGTCAACCGGCTGGCATGCAAGGTGCTGATGCGCGACATGCTGCCCAAGAACCCGAACAAGCAGCTCACCATCACGATCGAGCCGATCCGCGGTCTGCCCGTGGAGAAGGATCTGGTCGTCGACATGGAGCCGTTCTTCGACGCCTACCGCGCGATCAAGCCGTACCTGATCACCACCGGCAACCAGCCGACCCGCGAGCGCATCCAGAGCCAGACCGACCGGGCCCGCTACGACGACACCACCAAGTGCATCCTGTGTGCGTGCTGCACCACCAGCTGCCCGGTGTACTGGACCGAGGGGTCCTATTTCGGGCCGGCGGCGATCGTCAACGCCCACCGGTTCATCTTCGACTCCCGTGACGAGGGGGCCGCCGAGCGGCTGGACATCCTCAACGACGTCGACGGGGTGTGGCGCTGCCGTACGACGTTCAACTGCACGGAGTCCTGCCCGCGCGGCATCCAGGTCACCAAGGCGATCCAAGAGGTCAAGCGCGCGTTGATGTTCGCCCGCTAGTGTCAGGCGCGGCGGTCCGCGTTCGCGTGGATGGCGGCGCGGCAGTAGGCGGCGAGCCCGGGCAGTCCGAACGTCTCGTCGTAGGTCTCGACGTATCTCGGGTCGCTGACGTACATGTCGCCGAGGTTGCGGTGAAAGGCCGGCGGGCAGTCGTAGAACCAGCGGTTGACGTGCAGCCGGTGCTGCTCGGCGGCGTCCATCGCCTCGTCGGAGTCGGCGGGTAGCCCGGCCCGGAACGCGTCGGACAGGGCCTTTTCGACGGCTTCTCCCTCGGCCTTGATCTGCACCCACTCGTCCTTGCCGTAGGACTTGGCCCGGCGCTGTGACTCCTTCCACTCCGCCGTCTCGCCCCACTTCTGCTCGGCCTCGGCCTGGTAGTCGTCGAAGCCGTCTCCGAACAGCTCACGCATGTCGTCGTCGGTCATGGGGGTGTTCGTCATCGCCTTCTCCAATGCCTGATCGATTGCCTCGACGAGCGTCGTCATCTCGTCGAGCCGGGACATGACGCGCTCGCGCTGCCGAATCAGGTGGCTGACCTCGTCCCCTTCTGCCAGCAGGCTCGCGATCTCGTCGAGCGGGAACTCGAGCCTGCGGTAGATGATGATCTGGGACAAGCGGGTGAGGTCTGCCGACGTGTAGACCCGGTAGCCCGAGGCCGTTCGCCGGCTTGCGGTCAGCAACCCGATGTCGTCGTAGTGGTGAAGCGTGCGGACGGTGATGCCGAAGCGCTCCGCGACCTCACCCACCGTGAGCTCGTCCACGTGCCTCTCCTGCGTCATGTCGATCAGGGTGGCGCCTCACGCCGCGTGAGGGTCAAGTCCCATCGTGACTCAGCTCCGGCGGGCCAGGAAGTCGCGCATCAACTCGGTCACTTCGGGCAGCGCGCTCTCCAGCAGAAAATGGCCGCCCTCGAACAGGTGGATCTCGGGGTCCACGGCGTCCTCGGCGAAGGCCCGCGCGCCGTCAGGGCCGAAGAACGGGTCCCCGTCACCCCACACGGCGAGCACGGGCACCCCGCTGGCACGCAGGTAGTCGTGCAGCTTGGGGTACAGCTTGGGGTTGCTCGCATAGTCCAGGAAGAGCTTCAGCTGGACGGCGTCATTGCCCGGCCGCGACAGCAGCGCATAGTCGTGATGCCAGGTGTCGGGGCTGACCACGCTGGGGTCGGGCACACCGGCGAGGTACTGGTGCCGCGTCGCCTCGAACGACAGGAACTCGCGAAGCGCCGCCGCCGTCTCGGGGTTCTGTTCCCGCTGGTAGGCCCACACCGGCTCCCAGCCGCTGGGGACGAACCCGGCGTCGTAGCCGTTGCCGTTCTGGGTCACGATCGCGGTGATCGCCGCCGGGTCGCGCAGAGCCAGCCGCCAGCCGACGGGCGCGCCGTAGTCCTGGACGTAGATCGCGTACCGGGAGACCCCGAGGTGGGTGAGCAGACCCGCGGTGTGATCGGCCAGCGCGTCGAAGGTGTAGTCGAACTCTTCGACCGGGGGTGCGTCCGAATAGCCGAAGCCGAGGAAGTCCGGCGCGATCACCCGGTACCGGTCGGCCAGTTCCGGGATGAGGTTGCGGAACATGAACGAGCTGGTCGGGAAGCCGTGCAGCAGGACGATGACGGGCGCGTCGGCGGGGCCGGCCTCCCGGTAGAAGATTTCGCGACCGGCGACGGTGGCGTGGCGGTGGTGAACGACCGACATAACTAACTCCTATTCGACGTTTTGCTGGTTAGCCGCAGTCAACCGGAAGGCATGTAACCTGTCAAGAGACTTTTGGAGGTTAGCGATGGAGTTGTGCGTCACCGGCACCGACGACGAAGCGCTGCTGCTGGACCTGCTGAACACCACCCCCGTCATCGACGGCGTCCCGACCGACGACCTCGCCGACCCTCACGACGCTGACGCGTGGTTGGCCGCGCGCGGCCTCGCCCTGGAACCAGCCGAACGCGACGCGCTGATCCGGGTGCGCGCGGCCCTGCACGCGGTGGTCCGAGACGGTGCCTCACCCGAACTGCTGGCACCCTTCCTGTCCGGAGTCGACCTGCGCCCGACGGCAGACGACAGCGGAGTGACGTGGCAGGTGAGCGGCGCCGACACCGCCGCGCGCATGGCGCTGGCCTGGGACGGCCTGCGCATCAGCCATCCGGGCCGGCTACGGCCGTGCGCCAACACCGCGTGTCATCTGTTCCTGCTCGACCGCAGCAGACCCAACAACGCGCGCTGGTGCTCGATGGCCGTCTGCGGCAACAGGATGAAGGCCCGCAGGCACTATCAGCGCACCCGCGGCTGACCGAGGGTCAGGGCACCTCCGCCGCGGCGTCCGCGTCGTCCTCGTTGTCCGGTTCGGCCCCAGACTCGGACTCTGGGTCGGATTCTGGGCCGGATTCCGGGTCGGGACCGTCGTCGTCCTCGCCGGTGAGCCCGGACACGTGCTCGCCGTAGTAGCGGATGATCTCGGCCGCCGCGGCGGCCACCGGAACGGCCAGGAACGCCCCGATCACCCCGAATGTCGACGCCCCCAGGGTGACCGCCAGCAGGACGATCACCGCGTGCAGGTTCATCGACTTCGACTGCAGCCAGGGCTGCAGCACGTTGCCCTCCAGCTGCTGCACCGCGACGATGATGCCCAGCACGATGAGAGCGTCGACCGGACCGTTGGACACCAGCGCGATCAACACCGACAGGCCACCGGCGACGAACGCGCCGACGATCGGCACGAAGCCGCCGATGAACGTGATGATGGCCAGGGCGTAGGCCAGCGGCACCCCCACGATGACCAGACCGATGCCGATCAGCACGGCGTCGATGAGGCTGACCACCGCCTGCGTGCGGATGAATCCGCCGAGGGTGGACCACACCCGCTCGGACACTCCCGCCAGGTGCGGCCCGGCGGGCCGGCCGACGTGGCGGCGCAGCCACGGCAGAAACCGCGGCCCGTCCTTGAGGAAGAAGAAGGTCACCACGATCGCGGTGAACACGGTGACGAGCGCCGACGTCGCCGCGCCCACCCCAGTGAACACCCCGGTGGCGATCTGGGCGCCGCTCGAGTTGAGCCGATCGGTGATCGCCGACACTGCCGAATCGAGTTGAGATTGACTGATGTTCAGCGGCGGACCACCGAGCCAGTCGCGGACCTTGACGACACCGGCGGAGGCCTGCTGCGCGAGCTCGGTGGACTGCTCCACCACCGCCGGGGCCACGGCGGCGATCACCCCCGCAACCACGAGGACGGCCAGCAGCAACGTCGCCATCACCGCCGCGGCCGGCGGCAGGCCCTTGCTGCGCAGCCAACGCACCGGCGGCCACAGCACGGTGCACGCGATCAGCGCCAGCAACACCGGCAGCAGGATCACCCACGTCTCCCCCACCACCCAGGCCAGTACCCACAGCGCCGCGGCGACCGCGACGAACTGCACGGCGACGACCGCACTGGAGCGTAGATGCACGGCGTACACCGACCCACGATCACGACCTTGCGTCGTTTCCTCGTTCACGCCCCTCTTCTTACCCACCGCGCACCCCCATCACCGCGAATCGGGCGCGAAACGCGTCACGCGTGGCCGCACAGCGCGCCCGATTCGCCGACTACAGGAGGCTTTCGAGCAGATCGGCACCCCGGCCCACGCCACCTGTCGCGGCGAACCCCGCCGCGACGGCCGCGGCGCCGTCGGTCATCGTCATCGCGGTGCGCACCGCCGAACGCAGCCGGGGCACGGTCAACCGGCGCGCCGGCAACCGGGTGCCGCACCCGGCGACCTCCACCCGGCGCGCCACCTCGAACTGGTCGCGACCGAACGGCACTGCGCAGACCGGGATTCCGCGACTCAACGCCTTCTGGGTGACGCCCATCCCGCCGTGGGTGACGACGCAGACCGCCCGCTCGAGGACCATCGAGTGGGGCACAAACCGAGCCATCGTCACGCCGGGACGGCGAAACACCCCGGCGTCCTCATCGGCCGGCCGCGTCGCCACGATGTGCACCGGTTCGTCGCGCAGCGCCGCCACCGCGGCGGCCACCAGCGCGTCGTCGGCCTGCCGCACCGACGAGGTGGTCACCAACACCACCGGCTCGTCGATCTCGTCGAGCCAGCCCGGACGATCCGCCCGCGGGTCGAACTCTGCGGGACCGATCAACTCGACCGAATCTCCCCAGTCGGTGTGGGGATACTCGAACGGTTTGCCCGTGGTGACCAACAGCAGCGGCGCGCGCCGCAACAGCGCGTCGGCGCTGGGCACCGCCGGAAGGCCCAGCCCCGCGCGCACCGGACCCATCCCGGCGCGGAACGGCCGATCGAAGACGACGTGGGTGACGGTGCCGACGCCCCAGTCCCGCACCCGGCCCCACCGCCCGGTCAGCGGACGCTTGCCGGCGCCGAACGGCGGGGAACCGGGGCTGCGCAGGTACGGCACGAACGGCGAGAACACCGTCCACGGCCGCGACTGGGCCTCGGCCGCCGAGAGGGCTCCCCAGCAGTTCGCGTCGACGATGATCAGGTCCGGGTCGGCCGCCCGCACCGCGCGCTGGAAATCCCCGACCTCCGCCGCGGCGCGTTCGGCCAGCTCGCGCACGGTCTTGTTGGCCGACGCCAGCACACCGGCCGCACCGGAGGGCTGCAGGTCCTCCAGGCGAGCGTCGACGGGGGCAGCCTTGAAACCCAGATCCCGGCACAGGTCCACCCCGGCGGCCAGCGTCCGGACGTGGATCTCGTGACCGCGCCCCGCCATCTCCGTCAGCAGGGCACAGAACGGGAACAGATGCCCGAACGCGGGCGGGGTGTAGGCCAGCACTACCGCCATCGCACCCACCCCGGTGACGTCGGCACGGGCAGTCGCGGTGGGCGCGAGCGGACACGCCGACATCGCGAACCCATCCAGTGGGTATGCAGTGACGAATGCCTGACATGACAGCCGTAGACACCCCGGAGCTGGTGGTCCTGCTCGACGACGAGGGCCGCACGATCGGCTCGGCGCCCAAGGCCGACGTCCACCACACCGCCACGCCGCTGCATCTGGCGTTCTCCTGCTATCTGTTCGACGACGCCGGCTCCGTGCTGCTGACCCGCCGCGCGCTGCACAAGAAAACGTTCCCCGGCATCTGGACGAACTCCTGCTGCGGGCACCCGGCACCCGGCGAGGCGATGGCCGATGCGGTGACCCGGCGGGTGCGGGAGGAGCTCGGCGTCGAGATCACCGATCTGCGCTGCGTGCTGCCCGACTTCCGCTACGTCGCGATCGCCGCCGACGGCGTGGTCGAGAACGAGGTGTGCCCGGTGTTCAGCGCCCGCGCTGTCGGGCCGGTGCGCGCCGACCGCGACGAGATCATGGACTACACGTGGGTTCCGTGGCAGCAGCTGCGGGCGGCCGCCGAGTTCGGCTGGGCGATCAGCCCGTGGGCCGCCGAACAGGTTCCGCTGCTCGACGCGGAAGGTGTCGGACATCGTAGCTAGCACCTGAGCCGTCGCTGAGACCTGAACTGAAGTGAGGACCACTGAAGTGAGGACCACTGAAGTGAGGACCACTGAAGTGAGGACCTGAGCCGCGGTCAGGACCTGAGCTCGTAGAGCCGCTCGGCGTACGCCATGTCGTCGCGCCACAGCCGCGTCGCGGCCTGTCTCATCGCCGGGCGGATCAGTGGCGCCGCGACCAAGCCCTTGCCGAAGTGGGTGCGGTCGGAGTGGGCGATCACCGCCTCGATCACCGCGGTCCGCGGCCGGCCGTCGACGCCGACACCGACCGGCGTGGCGTGCGTCTCGACGACACTGCCCAGCCCCTCGCCCTCGACGATGCGCATGACCACGGTGCGCGGGCCGGGCGTGGTGAACTCGGCGATGACGGGCACCCCGAGCCGCCCGATCCGGAAGGTCACCTCGACGACGAACTTGTCGAGTTCCTCGGGAAGCTCGGCGTCGATCGGCGGGGCGCTGAGCACCCGCAGCTTGGTGAACGAGTAGGGATGGAACCAGCCGCCGTGCCAGGGGTCGAGCCGGTTGGCGACGATGTCCTGCGGTTCGCAGACCCCGTCGAGTCGAGCGACGGCCGCAATCCTGGGCTGCTCGGGGCGGGGCGGAACCACCGGCTCCTCGGCCGGGGTGACCTCGGCGGTGTCGTCGAGGCGGACCCAGCACAACACGCCGTCGTCGTGGGCGGTGAACGGCTTCCAGGTGCCGTGCCGGCGCTGACCGAGCCGCAACCCGTGCCACGGACACACCAGCTCGCCGCAGTCCACCGGCGCCAACGCCAGGTCGGCACCGAGGTGCGGGCAGGCGCGCGGAGCCACCACCAGCGTGCCGTCGGTTTTGCGCCACGCCACCACGTCGTGGCCGGCCACCGAGGTCCCGAACGGTTTCTCGCCGATCGACGAGCTCGCCGCGAAAACGGACCAGTTGCCGCCCGGTCGGCGCTGGGCGCGCGACAGCGCCGCGCGGATGACCGCCGGGTTGGCGTCCTGCCAGGTCGGTGTCTGGGCCGCCCACTCCGCCGGCGCGAGGATCTCGAACGGCCACGCCTTCTTCAGCCGGTCACGCCACCCGGTTCCCGTGCTCATCTCGCCCCCGTCGTCGAACCGGCCAGTCGTCGCAGCAGCCTCGAGCGGCCCCGGTTGGGCACGGTCTGCAGCGCATGCCCGGCCAGCCCGAAACCGCCGAGCAGATGGTTGGCCGCGCTCCACCCGGTCGTGGCCGCCCGCTCCATCAACGCCACCGGCAGATCGATGCGAATCCCGTCTCCGGCCAACACCACCCGCGGGTCGGGGGTCGTGACCGTGGGCCGGTCGGCGAAGTCGCCGGGCGCGAATCGGGGGCAGTCGGCGCGGCGCAGCAACCGCTCGTCGACGATCGTCGCGTCGACCGTCTCCGGATACAGCTCGTACATCCGCTTCAACAGCGCCTCGCGCACCATGTCGTCGCCGTCCTCGTCGGACACCGAATAGGCGTGCAGCTCGACCACCGAGCCGCCGGTGCGCGCGGCCCACTGGCGGGCCTGGGCTTCATAGCGACTGACCACACTGACATTGTCCAGGGGTTCACGGCCTCCTGTCCCGACAAACGGGGCACGATCGGCGCGGACCGGCCGGTCCAGCCACAACCGCAGCACCACGAACGGCGGTGCGGTCTGCAGGGCCGCGACGCGGTCGCGCCACTGCGCGTCACCCAAGCCCGGGGAGGCGGCCACGATGCGCCGCAACCCCGGCACGTCGGTGGCCAGCACCACCGCGTCGGCGGTGAACGAGCGGCCCGTCGTACTCGTGACCACCACGTCCCCGTCCACGGCAACGGTGTCGACCCGGACCCCGGTGTGGAACTCCACCCCGCGGTCCTGCAGATAGGACTTCAGCGGATTCCACAGCGCCACATCGAAGTTGGCGTTCGCGACGTCAAAGATCAGCCCTTCGCTGGAACCGAGGAAGTAGATGTGGAACATCGTGACCAACTCGCCCGCCGACAACGCCTCGGGCCGCGCGAAGAAGCTGCGGGCGAACACCTCGAACGCGAGATGGCGCGCCGCCTCGGGAAAGTTGATGTCGCGCAGAAACGTTGCCGCATCTCGGTCGTCGAGTAGCTCGTAGGTCTGCGGCACCGACACCGCCGCCAGCGGTGCGGCGGCCTTGGCGTCCAGGGACAGCAGATCCCGCAGCCGGAAGGTGGGACTGCGCAGCGCGAACACCAGCGCGTTCCACGGCGGTGCGGTCGGCAGCCCGCGGAACGTGTCGACGCGTCCCTGCCCGTCGATCAACGGATAGTCGTCGACCGGGCTCAGTGCGGTGAGGCCGGCGTCGCTGCGCCGCAACAGGGCCCGCAGGTTGTAGTACTGCCGGAAGAACGCGTGAAAGCCCCGGTTCATCGCCGCCGACGACCCGTCGGTGAGGGTGTCGGGCCAGCCGCCGACCCGTCCGCCCAGGTAGTTCTGCGCTTCGACGACGTCGACCACCACGCCCCGTTCGGCCAGCCCCGTCGCTGCGGCCAGCCCGGCGATGCCGCCGCCGACCACGACCACCCGCGGGCGCGGCGATCCGGCGGGCACCGCCGACGGCCCCGGCGCTCCCGGCAGCGTCTGCCTGTGCCGGTCCACCCCGTCCGGGGTCACCGCCACGCTCCTGCGGTCTTCGGAATCAGGTACGGCCGGCGATCCACCCGTCACACACTTCCATACCGGATACGGTTCGCCCACGCCCTGCCGATACCCGCCACCGCGACCGCCAACCGTCGCGGCTTGCTCACCGTCGCCCGGCGGCCGAAGATCTCGAAATCGATTGCCTCGATGCGCGCCAGGATGCCGGAGTACAGCGTCAGCGCAGCGGCCACGCACGGACGCGAACTCGGCGCCAGCGTGTCGATGCCGGGGCGAGCCTGCTCATAGACCGCGCGTGTGATGGCGTGCTGTTCGGCCAGCGCGGCACGCACCTTCTGGTCGGTGCGCCGGTTGGTGTGGCACCACTCGAGCATGTCGCGGTCCACCCCGTGGGCGGCCAGCTCGTCTGCCGGAAGATACACGCGACCGCGGGACAGGTCCTCGTCGATGTCGCGCAGGAAGTTGGTCAGCTGGAACGCCTTTCCCAGCGCCGCAGCGTACGGGGCGGCCTCCTCGCGGGGCCCGACCGTCCCCAGCACGGGCAGCAGCTGCAGTCCGATCACCTCGGCCGAGCCGTACATGTAGCGCTCGAGCGACTTGCGGTCCGGGTAGTCGGTCACGGTCAGATCCATCCGCATCGACGCCAGGAAGTCGTCGAACAGATCCCAGCCGATGTCGTACTTGCGGGCAGTGTCCACCACTGCCGTCAACGTCGGATTGTCGTCACCGGAACGGTTTTCGACCAGGCTGTTGAACAGCCGGGTGGACAGCTGCTGCAGTTGGTCGGCGCGTTCCTCGTTGGTGCGCGCGTCGAAGTCGTCGAGGATGTCATCCGCGCCGCGGGCGAACCCGTACAACGCATGCACGGCAGGCCGCTGACGCGGCGCGAGCAGCCGGGTGGCCAGGAAGAACGTCTTGCCGTGCTGGGCGTTCACGGTGCGACAGTGCTGATACGCCGCGCGCAGCGACGGTTCGCGTACGCCGGCGGCGTCGAGCTCGGTGCTGATCATGAGCGGTTCACCTCTGATGTGGGGCGAGGGGCAACGACACCGGTGATCCGGTCGGCGGCCAACCGGCCGGACAGGATCGCCGTCGGAACCCCGACACCGGGGACCGTCGATGAGCCCGCGAGCACGACGTTGTCGATGCCGCGGACGGTGTTGGCCGGGCGGAACGGCCCGGTCTGGGCGAAGGTGTGCGCCAACGCGAACGGCGAACCGGCGGCCATGCCCTGCCGGGCCCAGTCGGTCGGGGTGACGACGTGCAGCACCTCGGCGTCCTCCGCGACACCGGGCATCCGTCCCCGCACGGCGCTGAGCATCTGGTCGACGTAACCGGGTCCCGCGGCATCCCAGTCCACGGTGCCGACCTCGGTGTTGGGCGCCGGAGCCAGCACATAGAGCAGGTCACGCCCGGCGGGCGCCAGCGACGGGTCACCGGCCGTCGGGCGGGTCACCAGCAGCGACGGATCACCCATGGCGCGGCCGTCGTCGATGATGTCGCGGAAAGTCTGTTTCCACGCCTCGCCGAACAAGATGGTGTGGTGCCCGACGTCGGGATCGACCGCCGCGCAACCGACGTGGGCGACGACCGCCGACGGGGCGGCGCGGTGTCGCAGCACCCGGCGCGGGGTGCGGCCGATCATCCGGTAGGTGTCGGGCAGCTCCGTGGTCAGCACCACCGCGTCGGCCGGCACCCGGTGGCCTTCGGCGGTGCGCACCGCCGACACGCGAGAACCGGCGAACTCCAGATCCGAAACCGTTGCCCCGTAGATGAATTCGACACCGGCGTCCGACGCGGCGGCGGCCATCGCGTCGGGCAGCGCGCGCATACCGCCGCGGGGGAAGTACACCCCGGCAACGGTGTCCATGTACGCGATCACCGCGTACACGGCCAGCGCGCTCTGCGGCGGCACCCCGGCGTAGAGCGCCTGGAAGGTGAACACCCGCAGCAGCCGTTCGTCGGTGAGGAACTTGCGCATCAACGGTTCCCACCGACGGAATCCGCCCAGCGCCACGAGCCGCGCCAGCTGGGGGGTCAGCAGCGACAGCGGCGAGTCGAAATTCGCGCCGATGAAACCGTCGAATTCGGTGCGGTAGAGCTTGGTCAGCCAGTCCCGCAGGCGCAGATAGCCGTCGGCCTCGGCGCGGCCGGCGAACCGCTCGATCTCGGTGGCCATCGCGGTCGCGTCGGTGTGCACGTGCAGCGCGCTGCCGTCGGCGAAGGACGCGTGGTAGGCCGGGGCGACCGGGTCGATCGGCAGGCACTCCGCCAGCGAACGCCCGACTGCGGCGAACGCGTCGTCGATGATGTCGGGCATCGTCAGCACAGTCGGGCCGGTGTCGATGCGGTAGCCGTTGATGTCGGCGCGGCCGACCCGTCCGCCGGGATGCTCACCGCGCTCGACGACGGTGACGGCGCGTCCGCGTCCGGCCAGCTGCAGTGCCGCCGACAGGCCGGACAGCCCGGCCCCGACGATGACGACTCGGTCGGTCTTTCCGTTCACGGTGCGCATCAGGCTGCTCGCTGGGTGCAGGCGATGGCCATGTCGGCCAGCGCGGCTCGGGGTCGGTCCGGGATGGTGGCGCGGTCGAGGTGGCTCAGCGCCTCGGCGTGCCGGTCGGCGATCAGGTCCTCGATCCGTTGCACGGCGCCGCTGGCGACGATCAGGTTGCGCCAGTGCTCGACGGCGGCGGCGTCGATGTCGGGGGCGACCATCAGCTCGGCGAGCTGGCGGCGCAGCGACGGGTCGGCGAGTTCGTAGGCGGCGACGATGACGCTGGTGGCCTTGCGGTCCTCCATGTCGGTTCCGGCGGACTTCCCGGTCAGGGCCGGCGTGCCGAAGACCCCGAGGATGTCGTCGCGTAGCTGGAACGCCTCGCCGATCGCGGCCCCGTAACCCGCCAGCGCGTCGATGACGCCGCGGTTGCAGCCGGCCATCGCCGCGCCGATCTCCAGCGGCCGACGCACGGTGTAGTTGCCGGACTTGCGGCGCAGCACGTCGAGCACCTGCTCCAGGCGGGGGTAGGTCTGGGAGCTGTTGACCAGATCGGAGAACTGGCCGATCGCCAACTCGGTGCGCATCGCGTCGTAGCGCGGCCACACCCGCGACAGGGCGTGCTCACCGACACCGCTGCGGCGCAGCATCTCCTCGGCCCACACCAGGCACAGATCTCCGAGCAGGATCGCCGCGGACTCGCCGAAGCGTTCGGGGGACCCGGTCATCGCGCGGTCGCGGTGCCAGCCGGCGAACACGACATGCGCTGCGGGACGGGAACGCCGCATCGGGGAACCGTCCATGACGTCGTCCTGCATCAGCGCGAACGCGTGCAGCAGCTCCAGGCTGGCCGAGGCGCGCAACGCGGCGGGGTCCTCGTCGGCGCCGCACAGCCAGCCCAGGTACATGAACGTCGAGCGCACGTACTTGCCGCCCTCGAGGAAGTTGCACAGCAGCTCGCCGGCCACACCCACGTTGGCGTCGCCCAGGCGATCCACGCATTCGCCGCGCACGAACTCGCTGACGTGCTCGCGCACCGCGTCGCGCACCTCCTCGCGCCAGGTCGCCAGGCCGAGCGCAGGCCCGCCCCAGCCGTTGGGCGCCATCAGGCGCGCTCCCGGTCGATCACCCCTGTTCAAACGACCGCTCCTTCTGTGGTGGTCTGCCCTGCTCACACCTGCATTCGGAGCAGTACCCCGAACGGATGGGTTGACGCCTGGATTAATTTCGCGACGTGCCCGGTCTACTCACCAGTCTGCTCAAAACCGGCGGAGCCCACCAGTTCCATCGGCCCATCAGACGCATGTAGGCCGGCAGCAGCCCCATCCGCACCAACGTCGCGTCGACCAGCACCGCCAGCGTCAGGCCCAGGCCGAACATCCGCATGAACGACACCTGCGCCGCGATCAGGGCACCGAACGAGATGGACATGATCAGCGCGGCCGCGGTCACCACGCGCCCGGTGTGGGCCAGCCCCAGTGCCACGCTCTCGTCGTTGTCGGCCCGGGTTCGGCCGCTGGCCAGCCAGAACTCCCGGATGCGGGCGATGATGAACACCTCGTAGTCCATCGACAGGCCGAACGCGATACAGAACAGCAGCACCGGCATGTTGGCCACCAGCGCTCCGGTCGGAGTGGTGCCGAACGCGCCGAGATGGCCTTCCTGGAAGATCCACACCAGCGCCCCGAACGCCGCGGTCAGCGACAACATGTTGAGGATCAGTGCCTTGATCGGGAGCACGACACTGCCGGTCAGCACGAACAGCAGCACCAGCGTGATGGCCGCGATCACGCCCAGCACCACGGGCAGACGCTGTTCGATCGCGGCGACGCTGTCGCGGTTGACCTGCGCGATCCCGGTGATCGCGACCTCGCGACCACCCGGTCCGGGCAGCGCCCGGAGGGCGTCGAGTTGACGCTGCGAGGCCTCGGTGAACAGCGCCGTGGTGCTGCCGACGGTCAGGAACGCCGCGCCGCCACCGGTCCCGGCGGCCTCTGAGGGCGGACCGACCCGGCGGCCGTCGGCGTAGATGCCCGGCGGTGCGCTGACCGTCGTGACCCCGCCGATGCGGGACGCGGCCGCGGCGTAGCGCTCGTACTCCTGCGCGGTCAGTCCGTCGGCGTCGGGCACCACCACGGTCAGCGAGGCCTCGGCGTTGTCGGGGAACGCGGTGCGCACCAACTCGCCGACCTGATAGGCCGACGCCGACCGCGGCAGCACCCGTTCGTCGGGCAATCCCCAGGACACCCGCAGGAACGGCAGGCCCAAAGCGACCAGCAGCACCGTGCCCGCGAGCGCCACGAGCACTGCGCGGCGGGTCACGAACTTCGTCGACCGGTACCAGAACCGCTCGTGGGCGTCGACGGGGTCGGGACGGCGCCGCACCACCCGCCGGACGTCGAGTGTGTCGAGCCGGTCGCCGAGCAGCATGATCGCCGCCGGTGTCACCAGCACCGCGGCGGCCGCACACAACGCCACCGTCGCCACCCCGGCGTAGGCGAACGACTTCAGGAAGTACATCGGGAACAGCACCATCGCCGCCATCGACAGCGCCACCGTCAACGCCGAGAACAGCACGGTCCGGCCCGCGGTGACCATCGTCGTCACCAGCGCCTGTTCCCGCGGCGCCCCGGCGGCCACCTCGTCTCGGAAGCGGCTCACGATCAGCAGCGTGTAGTCGATGGCCAGCGCCAGACCCAGCGCCGTGGTCAGGTTCAGCGCAAAGATCGAGACATCGGTGCCCAGCGCGACCAACCGCAACACCGCCATCGAGCCGACGATCGCCAACGCCCCGACCGCCACCGGCACCGCGGCGGCCAGCAGCCCCTTGAACACCCACACCAGCACCAGAAAGCTCAGCGGGAGCGCGATGGCCTCCATCACCACGACGTCGCGCTGGGTCTGGGCGTTGATCTGGGAATACACCATCGCCGAACCCCCGGCGCGCACCGTGACGTCGGGGTAGCCGGGCAGGATCGCCGGCTCGACCTCGTCGACGATCTGCTGGGCGTAGCGGGGGGCGCGTTCCTCCCCGCCGGTCAGTTCGGCCACCACCAGCCCGGTCTGCCCGTCGCGGCTGACCAACGCCGCGGCCGCCTGCTCGGGCGCGGTCCACGCAGAGACCGCGCGGACGACGTTCGGGTCGCTTTCCAGCCGGTCGACGAGCCGGCGACCGACGGGTTCGGCCTGCTCTCGGGGGCCGGTGACGGCGAACACCAGTTGCAGATCCCCGCGGCCGAAGGTGTCGGTGAGCACCTTGGTGGCGCGGGCGGACTCCGAGTCCGGGTCCTGGAATCCACCCGCGGTGAGGTGGCTCGCCACCGGAATCCCGAAGATGGCCGAGGCAACCATCACCATCGCCGCGACCGCCACGATTCGACGGGGCGCGGCGATGGCCAGCAGCGCAATCCGGTACAGCAGGGTTGACCCTCACGTCAGTTTCTGCCTGCAGAGTGCGTCACGATCGCGCGGGCCGGAAAGGCGCGGCGGCGATTCGTCAGGGATGCGTCAGGTGTCACATCCGGGCGAGCTGTCTCGTCAGACAGGTATGGCACCTCGAATCCCCGCCCTGTCCCCCGACCGCGCCTCGCTCATGACCCGCCTGATGTATCGCATCACGCGCGGTCGCTTCGGTGAGGTGCCGGAACCTTTCACCGTCACCGCACGCCACCCCGGGCTGCTGCTGGCCGGGGCGGTGCACGAAACCCTGCTGGAGCGGGCCTCACACACCCTGCCGGCAAGCGTGCGGGAGTTGGCGGTGTACTGGACCGCGCGCCGCATCGGCTGCGGCTGGTGTGTGGACTTCGGCTCGATGCTGATGCGGATGGAAGGTCTGGACCTGACACGACTCACCGAGATCGACGACTACGCGACGTCGTCGAACTTCTCCGCCGACGAGCGCGCCGCCATCGCCTACGCCGACGCCATGACCACCGACCCGCATACCGTCACCGACGAACAGGTCGACGATCTGCGTCACCGCTTCGGCGACCGCGGGGTGGTCGAGTTGACCTACCAGATCGGGGTGGAGAACATGCGGGCCCGGATGAACACCGCGCTGGGCATCGCCGAGCAGGGTTTCAACTCCGGGGACGCCTGCCGGGTGCCGTGGGCTTGACGTACCTCGTTCCGCGAGCGCGTGCGTCGCCCAGCGGCGAACCGGTGAACTTGTCCGGGTTGGCGATGTCGTAGATGGCCACCACCCGGCCGTCGCTGACCGTCATCGCCTGGATGCGCGGCGCGATGGCCGGCCACTCGTCGTTGGCTGCGGCACCAGCGGTGACCATCCCCAATTCACCGTTGACCAGACCCAGGGCAGCGACCTCGAACAGCCGCGGGCCGTAGCGACGAGCCAGCCCGAACAGGAACCGCGCCACTTTGTCGCGGCCCCGAATGACCTGCGGCGCGGTCGGGGCGCGGCGGTTCGCATCCCCGGTGAACGTGACCTCGGGATGCAGCAGCTCGACCACCGCCGCCACATCCCCGCACGCCATCGCGGCCAGTAACTTCCCGACCACCTCGGCGTGCTCGTCGGCAGGTTTCGGCGCCCCGGCCACCGTCCGGCGCGCCCGCGACGCCAGCTGGCGCGCAGCCGCCGGCGTCACCCCCAGCACCTCGGCGATCTCGGAGAACGGCATCGCGAAGCCGTCGTGCAGGACGAACGCCACGCGCTGATCGGGCGTCAGCCGCTCCAGGACCACCATCGCCGCGAACCGGGCGTCCTCGCCGGCCACAACAGCCGCGAGCGGATCGTCGCCGTCAAGCGTCGTGACCACCGGCTCGGGCAGCCACTGCCCCGCGTACGTCTCACGCCGATGCGCCGCTGACCGCAACCGGTCCAGGCTCAGCCGGCTCACCACCGTCGTCAGCCACGCCGTCAGATCGTCGATCACGATGTCGCGGTGCGCATCCCACCGCAGCCACGCATCCTGGACCACATCCTCGGCATCGGCCACCGTGCCCGTCAGCCGATAGGCCACGGCGAGCAGTTGCGGCCGCACCTGCTCGAACTCTGCGGCTCGGGCACCGGCGGTCATCACCTGAGTGTAGATCTCGGCACCGAGCACCGATCCGACGCCGGAATTAGTCGCAGGAAAGACTGTCCACCACTATTTCCGCGTACGGCGCGCGGGAGCACCACGCGAACCGTATATTTCGCGCATGGCAATCACCGATGAACCTCCCGTGACGCCTGCCGTCGGTGGCAAGGGTCTGCAAGCGGGGGCGCTCGGCCTCGTCGGCAACGTCGTCATCGGCCTGGCCGCGGTGGCCCCCGCCTACAGTCTGGCGGCCACCCTGGGCTACGTCGTGCTGGCCGTCGGCGAGAAGGCTCCGTCGATGTTCGTCCTGGCGTTCATCCCGATGCTGTTGGTGGCCTTCGCCTACAAGGAGCTGTCCCAGGACACTCCCGACTGTGGCACCACCTTCACCTGGGGCGTCAAGGCGTTCGGGCCCTGGGTCGGCTGGATCGGCGGCTGGGGGCTGGCGGTGTCGGCGATCATCGTGCTGGCCAACGTCGCCGAGATCGCCGCGATCTACCTGTTCAATTTCCTGGGCCTGGACGCGTTGGCCGAGAACGTCTTCGCCAAGGTGGCACTCGGTTCGTTCTTCATCCTGGCGATGACCGCACTGTCCGCGCGCGGCATCGTCGTCAGTGAACGGATGCAGAACGTGCTGATCGCCATCCAGTTCGGTGTGCTCATCGTCGTCAGCATCATCGCACTGGTCCGGGTTTTCGCCGGCACCGCAGGCGCACAGGCGATCACGCCGCAGCTGTCGTGGCTGTGGCCCAGCGGGCTCGACCTCTCGTCGATCGCCGCGGCGATCATCCTGTGCGTGTTCATCTACTGGGGCTGGGACGCGTGCCTGGCCGTCGGCGAGGAGACCAAGGACCCCGGCAAGACACCGGGCATCGCGGCGCTGATCACCACCGTCATCCTGGTGTGCACCTACGTGCTGGTGGCCTACGCGATCCAGTCGTTCGCCGGGTTCGGCGACGTCGGGATCGGGTTGAACAACGCGATGAACACCGACGACGTGCTCACCGTGCTGGGCGAACCGGTCGCGGGCAGCCTCGCCGCGTCGCTGCTGCTGCTCACCGTGTCGGTGTCGGCGCTGTCCTCGACGCAGACCACCATCCTGCCGACCGCGCGCGGAACGCTGTCGATGGCCGTCTACGAGGCCATCCCGAAGCGGTTCGCCTACGTGCACCCGCGGTACATGACTCCCGCCTTCGGCACCATCGTGATGGGCCTGTCGGCGTTGTTCTTCTATCTGCTGCTGACGATCCTGTCGGAGAACGCGCTGGCCGACTCGATCGCGTCGCTGGGCCTGGCCGTGGCGTTCTACTACGGCATCACCGCATTCTCCTGCGTGTGGTATTTCCGCCGCACGCTGTTCGAGTCGACGCGAAACCTGTTCTTCCGCGGCATCTTCCCGTTCCTGGGCGGCACCTTCATGGCGGTGGCGTTCGTCATCAGCGCCAAGGACATGATCCAGCCCGATTACGGCTACACCGCGTTCGGCTCGCTGGGCGGGGTGTTCGTGCTCGGCGTCGGCATGCTGGTGCTGGGCATCCCGCTGATGCTGCTGTGCTTCGCCTTCGGCACCAAGCGGTTCTTCCGGGGAGAGACGCTCAACGCCACCACCGAAGTCAAAGTTCCCGACACCTTCTGAACAGGCAGGCCCTGCAATGCATCTGACCGTCGGCTACCTTGCCACCCCGACCGGCGACGACGGCGTCGCGCTGGCCAGCGCGCTCGCCCGCACCTTCGACGCGACGGTCGACGTCGTGCTGGTCGTCCGCGAGGAGCTGCCCGACGGGCACCCCGGCCGGGCCGAGTACCAGCAGTGGCTGATCGAACACGGTGAACAGTGGGCCGGCAGAGCCGTGGCGGCACTGGCGGCCGACGGAGTCCACGCCACAGCGACGGTGACCGTCGGAGAATCGTTCGCGCAGAAGCTGATCGAGTTCGCCGAGCAGCACGACTCGGACCTGATCGTCGTCGGCGGGGCCCGCGACGGCTTCTTCGGCCGGCACACCATCGGCCCGGTCACCGGGGCACTGCTGCACACCTCGCCGATACCGGTGGCGCTGGCCCCGCGCGGCTACGCCGAGGACCCCGACGAGTCGTTCGACGCCGTGACCGCCGCGGTGCCCACTCGACCCGGTGAGGACAATCCGCTGCCGTTCGCACTGACGCTGGCCAGCGCGGCGCAACTGGAGATCCGGATGCTGTCGCTGGTGTCCGCGGAGAACCTCGCCGAGGCCGCCGACGCGAAGGAGGTGCGGGACGCACAGGTCGCCGCCGCCGAGAAGAACCTCATCGAGGCGGCGCGGGCGGTGCCGGACAGCCCCGACATCGAATCCCTCGTCGCCTCGGGCATGACGCTGGAATCGGCGCTGAAGAAGCTCAAGTGGGAGGACGGCGACCTGCTGGTCGTCGGGTCGGCCCGGTTCGCGGCCTCCCGCCGAATCTTCCTGGGGTCCACCGCCGCCCGCATCCTCGCCGGCGTCGACGTGCCGGTGATCGTGGTGCCGCGCGCCTGAGGTCCGCGAGAGTGCACACCTGGTAGCCCAGATTGCCTGGCGGCTACCGGGAATGCACGTTCGCGGCTACCCCCGCTTGGCGAAAACCGTGCGGTGCCACTCCTTGTCGGCCACGCCGGTGATGTCGCTCATCACGTGCTTGATCGACAGGTACTCCTCGAGCGAGTACTGGCTCATGTCCTTGCCGAACCCCGAGGCGCCGAACCCGCCGTGCGGCATCTCCGAGATGATCGGGATGTGGTCGTTGATCCACACGCAGCCGGCGTGGATCTCCCGCGACGCCCGCTGGGCGCGATAGACGTCACGCGTCCACGCCGAAGCCGCCAACCCGTAGGCCGTGTCGTTGGCTTGGCGCAGCGCGTCGTCGTCGTCGGTGAACGGGCGCACCGTCAGAACCGGCCCGAAGATCTCGTCGCGCCACACCTCGGACTGCTCGGAGACGTCGGCGATCACCGTCGGCCGGTAGAACGACCCCGGCCCGTCCGGCGCGACCCCGCCGGTGACGATCCGGCCGCCCTCGCCGGGCGCCCGCTCGACCATGCCCGCCACCTTGGCGCGGTGCGCCGCGGTGATCAGTGGGCCGATGTCGGTGTCGGGGTCCTCCGGATCGCCCACCACGATCTTGCCGAACAGCTCGCCCACGCCGGCGACGAAGTCGTCGTACAGGTCGGCGGCGACGATCGCGCGGGTGGCCGCGGTGCAGTCCTGGCCGGTATTGATCAGCGCGCCGGCGGCCGCTCCCTGGATCGCGGCGTCGAGGTCGGCGTCGTCGAACACCACGAACGGTGCCTTGCCGCCGAGTTCGAGCTGGGTGCGGTGCCCGTGCACCGCGGCGGCCGCCATCACCTTGCGGCCCACCGGCGTCGAGCCGGTGAACGTCACCATGTCGACGCCCGCGTGACCGGCCAACCGTGTGCCGACGTCGGCGCCGCCGCCGGTGACGACGTTGAACACCCCGTCGGGCAGGCCGGCCTCACTGGCCAGCCGGGCCAGCGTCAGCGTCGTCAACGGGGTGATCTCGGCGGGCTTGATGATGACGCTGCAGCCGGCCGCCAGCGCCGGGATCACCTTCCACACCGCCATCTGCAGCGGGTAGTTCCACGGCGTGATGGTCGCGACGACGCCGACGGCCTCCCGGCGGATCGACGACGTGTGATCCCCGGAGTACTCGCCCGACGCCTTGCCCTCGAGCAGCCGGGCGGCGCCGGAGAAGAAGTCGATGTTGTCGATGCTGCCGGGCACGTCGAACTCCCGGGCGAGCCGCACCGGCTTGCCGCACTGGGCGACCTCCTCAGCGACAAACGTGTCGGTGGCTTCGTCGGCCAGTTTGGCGAGTTTGGCCAGCACCGCGGAGCGTTCGGCCGGGGTGGCCCCGGCCCAGCCGGGCAGGGCGCGACGCGCCGACGCGACCGCGGCGTCGACGTCATCCGGGCCCGCCAGGGCGAACTCGACGACGGGGGCGCCGGTGGCCGGGTTGGTCACCGTGTGCGCGGGGCCGCCGGTGGTCACCGGCGCTCCGTCGATCCAGCTGCCGGCCACCGTCTGCGAAGAAACCACAGTCATGCACCCAACGCTATCGCGCTGCGTGCGGGATATCCACGTCGCGGGTACGTATTACCTCAGCGTCAGATAGCCGCCACGCGTGATTTCATGGTTCTGGTTGCTTGTGACGACGGATTCCGTGCACAATCATCGGCATGGCTAACCCGGGGATACCGCGCGCCGTCGGCCCCGTCTCTTTCCGCGTCAACCAGTCCCGCCCCGGGGCCGCGTTCCAGCTCGACGAGCTGTCGAAGGCGATCATCGAGAAGCTGCAGCAGGACGGCCGGCGCTCCTATGCGGGCATCGGCAAGGCGGTCGGCCTGTCCGAGGCGGCCGTGCGTCAGCGCGTGCAGCGCATGGTCGACGCCGGTGTCATGCAGATCGTGGCGGTCACCGATCCGATGCAGCTGGGTTTCGCGCGCCAGGCGATGATCGGCATCCGCTGCACCGGCGACACCACCAAGATCGCGGAGAAACTGGCCGCCATCGAGTCGGTGGACTACGTGGTGCTCACCGCCGGATCCTTCGACGCGATCGTCGAGGTGGTCTGCGAGGACGATGACAGCCTGCTCGACCTGCTCAACACCCAGATCCGCGCACTGCCGGGAGTGATATCCACAGAAACGCTCGTCTATCTCAAACTTGTTAAGCAGCAATATAATTGGGGAACACGATGACAACAACCGATATCGCACCCGAGGTGTCCACCGATCTGGGCGCCAAGGCCAACCGCCATCTGTGGGGGCACTTCGCCCGGCACGGCGCCGGCATCACCCCGCCGATCATCACCCGCGGCGAGGGTGTCCACATCTGGGACGACCAGGGTCGCCAGTACATCGACGGGCTCTCCGGACTGTTCGTGGTCCAGGCCGGCCACGGCCGCAAGGAGCTCGCCGAAGCGGCCGCCAAACAGGCCGAGAAGCTGGCGTTCTTCCCGTTGTGGTCCTACGCCACGCCGACGGCGATCGAGCTGGCCGAACGTCTCGCCAACTACGCACCCGGCGACCTGAACCGGGTCTTCTTCACCACCGGCGGCGGCGAGGCCGTCGAATCAGCCTGGAAGCTGGCCAAGCAGTACTTCAAGCTGACCGGCAAGCCGGGCAAGTTCAAGGTGATCTCGCGGGCCATCGCCTATCACGGCACCCCGCAGGGCGCACTGGCCATCACCGGCCTGCCCGACTTCAAGAAGCCGTTCGAGCCGCTGACCCCCGGTGGGTTCCGGGTGCCGAACACCAACTTCTACCGCGCACCCGCGCCGTATGACACCGACATCAAGGCGTGGGGCGCCTACTGCGCCGACCGCATCGCCGAGGCCATCGAGTTCGAGGGCCCCGACACCGTGGCCGCCGTCTTCCTGGAGCCCGTGCAGAACGCCGGCGGCTGCTTCCCACCGCCGCCCGGCTACTTCGAACGGGTCCGCGAGATCTGCGACGAGTACGACGTGCTGCTGGTCTCCGACGAGGTGATCTGCGCCTACGGCCGCATCGGGTCGATGTTCGCCTGTGACGACTTCGATTACATCCCCGACATGATCACCTGCGCCAAGGGCCTGACCTCGGGGTACTCCCCGATCGGGGCGATGATCGCCAGCGATCGGTTGTTCGAGCCGTTCAACGACGGCAAGACCACGTTCGGGCACGGCTACACCTTCGGCGGGCACCCGGTGTCCTCGGCGGTGGCCCTGGCCAACCTCGACATCTTCGAACGTGAAGGCATCAACGACCACGTCAAGCAGATGGGGCCGGCGTTCCGCGCCACGCTCGAGAAGCTGCACGACCTGCCGATCGTCGGTGACGTGCGCGGCGAAGGGTTCTTCTACGGCATCGAGCTGGTCAAGGACAAGACCACCAAGGAGACCTTCAACGACGAGGAGAGCGAGCGGCTGCTGCGCGGGTTCCTGACCCCGGCGCTGTGGGAGGCGGGGCTGTATTGCCGCGCCGACGACCGCGGCGACCCAGTGGTGCAGTTGGCTCCGCCGCTGATCTGCGGGCAGAAGGAGTTCGACGCGATCTACGACATCCTGCACGGCGTGCTGAGCGAGGCCTCGGCACGCATGTAGACGTCTCTGCCGGAATTGCGTTCCGAGCGCGTTTTCGCGCGAAGTCCCCTCGCGGGGCGCAATTCCGGCGAGACTTCTGGTGTGAAGGTCACCGCGAGGTCCAGGCCGCCCGTCGATCCGGTGCGGTGGCAGGCCCCCGCCGTGGACGCGCTGCCCGACGTTGCCGCTCCGGCGATCAACCTGGTGCCGGTGCCCGGTGGCGAGCCCGAGGATGTCCGCGTCGGCAGTGACGGGCAGTTGTGGACCGGCGCCCACGACGGCGGCATCGTGCGGTTGCGGCCCGACGGCAGCGGCGCCGAGGTCATCGCCCACACGGGAGGGCGTCCCCTCGGCCTCGGTTTCCGCGCGGACGGACGGCTGCTGGTGTGTGACAGCCCGAAAGGGCTGCTGTCGGTCGACACCGCCACCGGCGAGGTCACCACTTTGGTCACGCAGGTGGGTGGCCGGGTCTTGCAGTTCTGCTCCAATGTGGTCGAAACCGCCGACGGCACCGTCTATTTCACCGAGTCGACGAGCGCGTTCACGGTGGCCGACTATGTCGGGGCCATCCTGGAGGCGCGCGGCCGCGGGGCGCTGCACCGCCTCGACTCGGACGGCACCGTCACCACCGTCGTCGACGGTCTGTACTTCGCCAACGGGGTGACGCTGACCGCGGACGGCTCGGCGCTGGTCATCGCCGAGACGCAGGGCCGGCGGCTGTCCAAGTACTGGCTGAGCGGCCCGCAGGCGGGTGCGCTGACACCGCTGGTGGTCAACCTGCCCGCGATGCCCGACAACCTGTCGACCGGGGCCGACGGCCGGATCTGGTGCGCCATGGTCACCCCCGCCAACCCGGTGGCCGATCGCCTGGCGGCGCGGCCACCCATGCTGCGCAAGATGGTGTGGCGGTTACCGCCACGCCTGCAGCCGAAGCCGGCGTCGGTGGTGTGGGCGGTGGCGTTCGACCCCGACAGCGGCCGATCCGTTGCGGGTCTGCGGACCACCCATCCGGACTTCAGCATGGTCACCTCGGCCGTCGAGGCCCACGGGCGGCTCTGGCTGGGCAGCATCGGCGCGGGGTGCCTCGGCTGGGTCGACCTCGAGCACACCCGACTCCCCCGGCGTTGAGACTGCCGCTACGGCGGGAAAGTGCGAGAGAGCAGCGCGGTGAGCGCATTCTGAACGCAGGGGGAACGCGACGCGGGTCCGTCGCGCAGGCCGTCAGTCCTTGATGAAGTCGAGCAGGTCGGCGTTGATGGTGTCCGCGTGGGTGGTCGGCATGCCATGCGGAAAACCTTCATACGTCTTCAGCGTTGCGTTCTGGAGCAGCTCAGCCGATTTCGGGCCCGACGCCACATAGGGGACGATCTGGTCGTCGACACTGTGCATCACCAGGACGGGCACGGTGATCTTCGTCAGATCCTCGGTGAAATCGGTCTGGGAGAACGCCACGATGCCGTCGTAGTGGGACAACGCGTCTCCCATCATCCCTTGGCGCCACCAGTTTTCGACGATCGCCTCCGACGGCTCGGCGCCGGGACGGTTGAACCCGTAGAACGGCCCGGCGGCCAGCGAACGGTAGAACACCGACCGGTTCGCGGCCAGTTGCGACTGCAGATCGTCGAACACGTCCTTCGGCAACCCGTCGGGGTTGGCCTCGGTGCGCACCATCAACGGCGGCACCGCGCTGATGAGGGCGGCTTTGGCGACCCGGCTCTGCCCGTGGCGCGCGAGATAGCGGACGACCTCGCCGCCGCCGGTGGAGTGCCCGACGTGGATGGCGCCCCGCAGGTCGAGGTGCTCGGTGAGCGCCGCGAGATCGTCGGCGTAGTGGTCGAGGTCATGACCGCCGGGGGTCTGAGTGGAGCGGCCGTGACCGCGTCGGTCGTGGGCGATCACGCGGTAGCCCTGCTGCAAGAAGTACAACATCTGGTTGTCCCAGTCGTCCGACGACAGCGGCCAGCCGTGGCTGAAGACGATGGGCCGGCCGGAACCCCAGTCCTTGTAGAAGATCTCGGTGCCGTCGGACGTGGTGATGGTGGCCATGCGGGTTCCTTCGCTGTCGATCGGTTCGGACCTGCCTGGCGTCGATCATCTCTGGTGAGGCCGGCGTGTGTCATCGACGCTGACGGCCATCACAGTATTCCGGCTGTCGCCCAGCTCCGCCGCGGGAGTGATCGATTCCTGCCACCGACCGGTCAATTTCTGCCAGCGGAAATCAACTGCCTGACCTGCGGGTTACACCGGGCAGAACTCAAGATCAGAAAGAGGAACCGAGATGAAGAGCATCACTCTCGCCACCGCCGCCGCTGCCGGTTTGACCGCCGCCGTCCTGGGCCTGGCCGCCCCTGCGGCCGCCGCACCCAGTGGCTCCGACGCCCAGCAGACCATCAGCCAGCTCGAAGCCGACGGCAACCGCGTCATCGTCAACCGTCTGTCCGACGCCCCGTTGTCGCAGGCCACCGTCGTGGCCGTCCAGCCCGGACCCGCCCTGCGCGGCACCGTGCCCAACACCGGCTACAACGACGACAACCGCCAGGACGTCGTCACCGGCCAGGTCTACTACGTCGACGTCCGCTGAGCGGATAATCAGACAGACGTCCGCTGAGCGGACAAACAGACAGACGTCCGCTGAGCGGACAATCAGACAGGGGCCCGCTGAGCGGGCCGCCGAACGACGAAGGGGCACCCCGAATCCCGGGGTGCCCCTTCTCGTCGCGGTGGCTACACGCTGTGCAGCCGAGCCGGCGGCAGTTCTGTCCTGGACTGGTAGGACGGGTGTCGGCGCATGGCCTCGTCGAGTTCGCGGGCGCGCCGTCGCGAAGCAAGCCAGGCCGGGTGTGATTCCAGGTGGACAACAGGTGTGGCGGCGGTCTGCGTCGTCATGGTCGTCATCATGTTCAGAGCCCTTCCGCTGAGGCTGGATACAACCAGGGTGCCCAGGTGACCTGAGTATTTGCGTCGTCGTTTGCCGTGAACTTGATAAGAATTGCCCCGCCCGGCCGGGGGCTAAACGCTGTCGCTGCGCAACGTCAACACGCTGATGTCCGGCGGCGCCCCGATGCGGACGGGTGGGCCCCAGAAGCCTGCTCCGCGCGTGACGTACAGCTGCGTCCCGTCCACTTCGGACAACCCGGCCAACGCGGGCTGGGCCAGCTCGACCGCGTAGTGGAAAGGCCACATCTGACCGCCGTGGGTGTGACCGGAGAGCTGGAGGTCGACGCCCCGCTGCGCCACCTGCCGCACCTGGACCGGTTGGTGCGCCAACAAGATCGTGGGTTGGTCGGGGGTCGCGCCGGCCAGCGCCCGGTCGTAGTCCGGCCCGGCTGAATCCGACTCGCCGGCAGGATCGTTGACCCCGGCGAGGACGAAACCACCGCTGCCGCGACGGATCCGGGTGCTCTCGTTGCGTAGGACGTTCATCCCGAACCGTTCGAGTTCGGTCAACCACTCGGCGGTGTCCTCGACGAAGTACTCGTGGTTGCCTGTCACGAAGAACGTTCCTTCGCGAGAGACCAGGTCCTGCAGGGGTTGTGCGGCGGAGCCGAGTTCGGCCACCGTCCCGTCGACCAGATCGCCGACGACGGCCACCAGGTCGGGTTCGGTCGCGTTGATCATCGACACGATCCGTTCGGTGTGTGCCCGCCCGCGCAGCGGTCCCAGATGGATGTCGGACACCACGGCGATGCGGAAGCCGTCCATCGCAGGGTCGAGGCGTCGCAGGCGGACCGGAACGCGGAGTAGATCGGGGCGCCGCAGCGCGGTGGTGGCGCCGACTCCGACCAACCCGACGGCCGCGACTCCCGCTGCCGCGGCAGTGGTTCGGGCCAGAAACACCCGGCGATCCACGGCCGGCGCCGCCGCCGGTGGGTCGGTGCGTCGGCGCCGACGAGCCAGCCACAGCACCAGCCGCACCGGCTCGACCGCGAGCAGCAGCAGGAACAGGTACACCACCACGCCGAACCACAGGTATCCCGGCCAAGCCACCCACCCCGTGTGGGTCACGCCGAGTGTCCGGGGCAGCACCAGGGCGGCGATCAACAGCACCAGCAGCAGGACCAGAGCCGCCGACAGCAGAATTCTCGTCCGGCCGGGCGAGGTCGTGTCCTTGACCGTCCGCTTCCAGACATAGAGATGCATCAGCCCGAGAATCGAGCCGAGAACAAGGATGAACATGGGGTCCTTAGCGTGACGCGGCGTTGGCACCACCATAGTTCGATTGACGAAGGTCACGGCCCAGGCGTTGAGGCTGCACTCCTGGCGGGAAAGTGCGAGAGGACCCCGCGGTGGCCGCAGTCTGAACGCAGAGGGCGAGTCACAATTGCAACACTGATCACATCCGTCACCGCGTGGCGCACCGATCCGACGGCCCGCATCGCTTAATCTGCGCTCACGATGGCGACCCTACGGAACTTCTGCGTGCGCGCGTCGGCGCTGGTCACGGCCGGGATGCTGGTGATGGCCCCGGGCGCGGCGGCCGACCCCGCGGTCGACCCCAACATCTGCCCCTACCGCGAGACGACACCGCCGGCCGTCGACCTGTCGGAGGTGCCCGAGTTCGGCGATCCGCCGGCTCCATTGCCCGTGCCCGCCAAACCGATGGGCGGCGACGCGCTGTCCGGCTGCGGCATCGTCACCGCCCCGGGCACCCCACCGGTCCCCGAGGAGGTCTCGGCGGAGGCATGGCTGGTCGCCGACCTCGACACCGGTGACGTGATCGCCGCCCGCGATCCGCATGGCCGGCACCGGCCCGCCAGCGTCATCAAGGTCGCCACCGCGGCGCAGGCGCTGCGCGATCTGCCGTTGCACAAAGTGGTGCCGGGCACCGCCGACGACGCGGCCCAGGAGGGCACCAAAGTCGGGGTCGGCGAGGGCGGCTTCTACTCCATCAACGACCTGTTGCACGGGCTGCTGATGTACTCCGGCAACGACGCGGCGCACGCGCTGGCCATGCAGATGGGCGGCATGCAGACCACGCTGAACAAGCTGAACGTGCTCGCCGGGCAACTGGGTGCACGCGACACCCGTATCGCCACCCCGTCCGGACTCGACGGCCCCGGCATGAGCACCTCGGTGTACGACCTGGGCCTGTTCTACCGATACGCCTGGAAGAATCCGGTGTTCGCGAACATCGTGGCCACCCGCGACTTCACCTTCCCCGGGCGGGACGGGTCGAGCTACCCGATCGAGAACGACAACAAGCTGCTCGCCAACTATCCCGGGGCGCTGGGCGGCAAGACCGGCTTCACCGACGATGCGGGCCAGACCTACGTCGGCGCGGCCGAACGCGACGGCCGCCGGCTGATCGCGGTGTTGCTACGCGGAACCCGCCAACCGATCGCGCCGTGGGAGCAAGCGGTACGGCTGCTCGACTACGGATTCGCCACTGCGCCCGGCACCAAGGTGGGGACCTTGATCGAACCCGACCCGGCGCTCGTCGCGCCCGAACCCGGCCCCGAGTCCGCGACGACGACCACCATGGCCGATGCCGTGCTGCCCGATGCTGACGCAATGCCGGTGCGGGTCGGGGTGGGCGTGATCGGCAGTGTGATCGTGTTCAGCCTCATCATGGGCGCCCGAGCGCTCAACCGGCGCCCGCAGCACTGACGACTACCGCTGCCGCCACCGCGAAAGGCTCAGCGCACCAACCGCTCCCGCGGCGACGGCCGCGGCGGCCTGCCACGGACCAAGGCCGGGACGGTGGATGATGCGGTTGTTGATGACCGCCGGCCCGGGGGGCGGGACCGGCTCCTCCCCCATGTTCTCCGGCAGCGTCGCCGCCCATGCCGTCGAGAAGAGCACCAGCCGCGCGGTGATGTAGGCGAACACCATCAGGCCCAGCACCGGACCGAACGTCGCTCCCGCCGGGCCGGTCAGGACCGATTTCAGATAGATCGAGGCGACCAGTTTGAACACCTCGAACGCCACCGCCGCGATCAGGCCCGCGCGCATGCTGCTGCGAAAGCTGACCGACTCACGCGGTAACCGCGCGATCACATAGGTGAACAGCAGCCAGGACACCAGGATCGAGATGACGATCGAGGCCACCCGCAGCACCACGGTCAACGCCGTGGAATCGGGGAACCCCAGCCACAACAGGATGTCCTCGATGACACCGGTGTTGCCCAGCGCCGTCAGCGACAACGTCAGCACGCTGGCCAGGAACAGCGACACCAGGGCGGTCAAGTCCGACAGCTTGGTCTTGACGAACCCGGGCAGTTCGTCGCGGTAGAGGCCCCACATCTGGCTGAGCGCCTCGCGCAGGTTGTTCATCCAGCCCAGGCCGGCCCACGCGGCGGTGGCCAACCCGATGATGCCGACCGTGGTGCGCGACTCGATGGCCGCCTCCATCAGCTCGACGAGTTGTTGCCCGAGGTCACCGGAGACGTTGCCCCTGATCTGGTCCTGGATCTCCACCAACAGTTCCGGCCGGCTGGCCAGCACGAAGCCTCCGACGGCGAAGCCCACCATGAGCAGCGGGAACAACGCGAAGATCGTGAAGTAGGTGATGCCCGCGGCGTAGAAGTCGCCTTTGCTCGACTTGTACCGCTCCTGGGCCCGCATGACGTGGTCGAACCACGGCATGCGGGCACGCATCCGGTCGAGGAAACCGGGCTTCTCGTCGGCCTCGGTCGCGGACGGCCCGGTCATCCGACCCCCTGGATCTGTCGTCGTCGTCGCCCAGCGACGGCTTTATCGTTTTGCTGGCAAGAACCCTAGGCGGTCATATACCCGCCGCAACGTCTGTCCAGACACGTCGCGTGCGCGCTGCGCACCGGTGGCCAGCACACTCTCCAGTTCTGCGGGGTCGGCGAGCAGTTCGTCGACCCGGTTCTTGATCGGCGTGACGAACTCCACGACCGCGTCGGCGGTCTCTTTCTTGAGGTCTCCGTACCCGCGTCCGGCATAACCGTCGACCAGCTTGTCGATGTCGGCGCCGGTGACCGCGGACTGGATGGTGAGCAGGTTCGACACCCCCGGCTTGGCCTCCGGGTCGAAGCGGATCTCCCGTTCGCTGTCGGTGACCGCGGACCGGATCTTCTTGGCCGTCTTGGCTGGATCGTCGAGTAGCGAGATCAGCCCCGCGTCGGTGGCCGCCGACTTGCTCATCTTCGCGGTCGGGTCGGCCAGGTCGTAGATCTTGGCCGTCGCCTTGGGGATCATCGGCTCCGGCACGACGAACGTCTCCGGGAACCGGGCGTTCATCCGTTGCGCCAGATCGCGTGCCAGTTCCAGGTGCTGGCGCTGGTCCTCGCCGACGGGCACCAGGTCGGTGTCGTAGAGCAACACGTCGGCGGCCATCAACACCGGATAGGTGAACAGACCGACCGTGGTGGCCTCGGCGCCCTGCTTCTGCGACTTGTCCTTGAACTGCGTCATCCGCGAGGCCTGCCCGAAACCCGTGAAACACCCCAGCACCCAAGCCAATTCAGCGTGCGCCGGCACGTGGCTCTGGACGAACACGGTGGCCCGCTGCGGATCGATACCCAGTGCCAGGTACTGCGCAGCGGTGACCAGGGTGCGTTTGCGGAGAGTCTCCGGTTCCTGCGCGATGGTGATCGCGTGCAGGTCGACGACGCAGAAGTAGGCGTCATGGCCGTCCTGCAGACCCACCCACTGGGCCACCGCGCCCAGGGCGTTGCCCAGATGCAGGGAATCCGAGGTCGGCTGCGCGCCGGAGAAGACGACCGGCTTGGCTGTGGTGCTCATGGTGCTGACCATTTTTTCACGTGGCCGCGTCGAGCCTGCTGGGAGATCGCGCTAAGGGCCGGATCCGCGATCTCCCAGCAGACTCGGCGCCCGTGTGGTCAGCGGTATTCGACAGTGACCGGGCAGTGGTCGGACCAGCGCAGCGCGTACGCGGCCGGCCGTTCGGTGCGCACCGACGCCGCGCGGGTGGCCAGCCCCGGGGTGGCGAGCTGGTAGTCGATGCGCCAGCCGGCGTCGTTGTCGAACGCCTTGCCGCGCCAGGACCACCACGCGTACGGACCGGGCACCCCGGGATGCGCCTGGCGCACGACGTCGGTCCAGCCGGTGGCCAGCAGGTCGGTCAACCACTGCCGCTCCTGCGGCAGGAAGCCGGCCTTCTTGACGTTGCCCTTCCAGTTCTTGATGTCGTTCTCGGTGTGCGCGATGTTCCAGTCCCCGCACAGCACCGCATCGGCACCGCGGGCCAGCAGGTCGGCCATCCGGGCCTGCACGGCAGCCATGAAGCGTTCCTTTTCCCGCTGCCGCTCGGTCTCGGCCTCGCCGGTGGGCACGTACACGCTGCCCACCGTCACCCCGGCCGTGTCCGCCTCGATGTAACGGCCGTGGCAGGCGAATTCCTCGGCGCCGCAGCCGATCCTGACGTCCTCGAACGGCGCGCGGGACAGCAGTGCGACACCGTTGCGGCCTTTGACGTGCGCCGTGGCCGAGGCCAGATGCCAGCCGTCGGCCAGCGCCGGGGCCAGCGCGGCGGCGAGCTGCTCGTCGTCCGCCCTGGTCTCCTGCAGGCACACCACGTCGGCGGTGGTCTGCTGCAGCCACGGCAGCAACCCGAGGTTCTCGGCCGAGCGCTGCTTGACCGCCGCCCGGATGCCGTTGACGTTGACGGTGCTCACTGTGAGAGGGCCTGTCACGACCGGCGACCATAACGGGCCGGGCGGCGCGCACATTCTTGCGGTACCCGCGGTATCACCTTAGTGTCGGGCGCATGGCACAACGAGAGCCGATCCACGCCGGAACCGGCGAACCGGTCCTGCTGCTGCACCCTTTCCTGTGCTCGCAGAACGTCTGGAACACCGTCGCCGACGACCTGGCCGCCACAGGTCGGTTCGAGGTGTACGCCCCGACGATGCTGGGCCACCACGGCGGGCGTCCGTCACCGAGCTGGCTGCTGCACACCGCGATGCTCGTCGACGACATCGAGCAGCGGATGGACGAGCTGGGTTGGCAGACCGCCCACATCGTGGGCAATTCGCTGGGCGGCTGGGCCGCATTCGAGCTCGAGCGGCGCGGCCGGGCCCGCACGTTGACCGCGATCGCCCCGGCCGGCGGGTGGCCGCACCACTCGCTGTCGAAGTACGAAACCGTGCTGAAGTTCGTCCTCGGCGGCCCGGCGCTGATCGCGGCCCGGCTGGTCGGCCCGCGCATCCTGACGTGGCCGTTCGTCCGCCGGCTGGCGACCCTCCCGGTCAGCGGACCCGCCGACGGACCGCCCGAGGCTGAGCTGCGCGCCCTCGTCGAGGACGCCACCCACTGCCGCGCCTACCTGCAGCTGCTGGTCAAGACGCTGCACCTGCCCGGACTGCTGGAGCTGGCGGGTCTCGGCGCACCGACCCAACTGGTGCTGTGCGAGAAGGACCGGGTGTTCCCGACCCCCCGCGGCAACCGCTACTTCCTGCAGCATCTGCCCGACAGCGCCGAGGTCGTCCGCCTGCCCGGCGTCGGACACATTCCGATGCTCGAGGCACCCGACCAGATCTCGGCGCTGATCGCCGACTTCATCGACCGGCACTCCGACTCCCGCGCCGACCCCGGGCAGGCCACCGGCTGACGCCGGTCAGCACCTCCGCGCGTCCAACCCGCTGGCATCGTCGCTGCGCAGTGCGCTACGCTTCGTCTCGGTCATGAGCGCCAGCGTGAAGCCCCGGCTTGCTGGCCGGCAACCCTCCAACCGCGGTGGGGTGCCCCGGGTGATGAACCAGGTTGAGTAGCCACACCGGCTACGCGGCAAGCGCGGGTCCGCCGTGAACGGGCCCCCTGAGTAGATGGGGACACCTGATGGCGAGGTCACCGATCCACTGTTGTCGGTAACGCACAGCAGCGATCACCTCACCCATTCCAGGCCCCTTCGCGGAGGAGAACACAACAATGAGCGGCGAGCACAACACCGACCCCAGCGCCCGGTGGTCGTTCGAGACCAAGCAGGTCCATGCCGGACAGCAGCCCGACACCGCCACGCACGCGCGGGCCCTGCCGATCTACCAGACCACCAGCTACAGCTTCGACAGCACCGATCACGCCGCGGCGCTGTTCGGCCTGGCTGAACCGGGCAACATCTACACGCGGATCATGAACCCGACGACCGACGTCGTCGAACAGCGCATCGCCGCCCTCGAGGGCGGGGTGGCCGCCCTGTTCCTGGCCTCCGGCCAGGCCGCGGAGACGCTGGCGATCCTCAACATCGCCAACGCCGGCGATCACATCGTCTCCAGCCCGCGCCTGTATGGCGGAACCTACAACCTGTTCCACTACTCGCTGCCCAAGCTCGGCATCGACGTCACCTTCGTCGACAACCCCGACGACGCCGAGTCGTGGCGTGCCGCAGTCCGGCCGAACACCAAGGCGTTCTTCGGAGAGACGATCTCCAACCCGCAGATCGACGTTCTCGACATTCCCACCGTCGCCGCCGTCGCCCACGACGCCGGGGTCCCGCTCATCGTCGACAACACGATCGCCACCCCGTATCTGATCCAGCCGCTCGCCCACGGGGCGGACATCGTCGTGCACTCGGCGACCAAATATCTGGGCGGACACGGCACCGCGATCGCCGGCGTGATCGTCGACGGCGGCACCTTCGACTGGACCAACGGCCGCTTCCCCGGCTTCACCAACCCCGATCCGAGCTACCACGGTGTGGTGTTCGCCGAGCTGGGCGCGCCGGCGTTCGCGCTCAAGGCGCGGGTGCAGTTGCTTCGCGACCTCGGTTCGGCGGCCTCACCGTTCAACGCCTTCCTGATCGCCCAGGGCCTGGAGACGTTGAGCCTGCGCATGGAGCGCCATGTGGCCAACGCCCAGCGGGTGGCCGAATACCTGGCCGCGCACCCCGACGTCATCTCGGTCAATTACGCCGGGCTGCCCAGCTCACCGTGGCACGAGCTCGCAAAGAAGCTGGCGCCCAAGGGAACCGGCGCTGTGCTGGCGTTCGAACTGGAGGGCGGCATCGATGCCGGCAAGGCCTTCGTCAACGCGTTGACCCTGCACAGCCATGTCGCCAACATCGGCGACGTGCGCTCCCTGGTCATCCATCCGGCGTCGACGACGCACCAGCAGCTGTCGCCTGAGGAGCAGCTCGCCAGCGGGGTCACGCCGGGGCTGGTCCGTCTCGCGGTCGGCATCGAAGGGATCGACGACATCATCGCCGACCTCGACCAGGGGTTCGCCGCCGCCGGAGCCGCCCGCGACCGGTCGGCTTCCACGAGTACGGATCCGCACACCGTTGCCTCGTTCTAGGGATCGTGACGTGACAATCGTGGACGTGGTTGCGCACTCGGTGACGCTGCCCCCCGAAGGCGAGGTCGGTGTCGTCGACATCGGCTCGCTCACCCTGGAGAACGGTCGAGTCGTCGACGACGTGTCGATCGCGGTGCAGCGCTGGGGCACACTGTCGCCCGAGCGGGACAACGTGGTGATGGTGCTGCACGCGCTGACCGGCGACTCGCACATCACCGGACCGGCCGGGCCCGGTCATCCGACCGCCGGATGGTGGGACGGGGTGGCCGGACCGGGCGCGCCGATCGACACCGACCGCTGGTGCGCGATCTCGACGAACGTGCTGGGCGGATGCCGCGGTTCCACCGGGCCGGGTTCGCCCGCGCCGGACGGAAAAGCTTGGGGCTCACGCTTTCCCGCGGTGTCGATTCGCGATCAGGTGGCCGCGGACATCGCAGTGCTCGACCGGCTCGGTATCAGCGAGGTCGCCGCCGTGGTCGGAGGCTCGATGGGCGGTGCCCGCGCATTGGAGTGGATGATCACCCATCCCGATCGGGTACGGGCCGGGTTGGTCCTGGCCGTCGGCGCCCGCGCGACCGCCGACCAGATCGGCACGCAGTCCAACCAGGTCGCGGCCATCAAGGCCGACCCGAACTGGTGTGGCGGCGACTACTACGGCACGGGCCGCAGCCCCGACGCCGGCCTGGAGATCGCGCGACGCTTCGCACATCTGACCTACCGCGGTGAGCATGAACTCGACGACCGATTCGGCAACGACCCGCAGGCCGGGGAGGACCCCGGTGACGGCGGACGCTACTCGGTGCAGAGCTATCTGCAGTACCAGGGCCGAAAGCTGGTCGCGCGCTTCGACGCCGGAACCTACGTCACCCTCACCGATGCGCTGTCGAGCCACGACGTCGGTCGTGGCCGCGGGGGGGTCGAAGCCGCGCTGCGGGGTTGCCCGGTGCCCGCGGTGGTGGGCGGCATCACCTCCGATCGGCTGTACCCGCTGCGGTTGCAGGCCGAGTTGGCCGAGCTGCTGCCCGGCTGCGACGGTCTCGACGTGGTGGACTCGAAGTACGGACACGACGGCTTCCTGCTCGAAACCGAGGCCGTCGGCAAACTGATCCGCCGGACCCTGGAACTCGCGCAGCGGTGACCGAGACCTCGCGACAGCGCTCCCTGTCGTTCGGCGCCGAAGCCGCCGCTTATGAGCGTGGCCGCCCGTCGTATCCGCCGGAGGCGATCGACTGGCTGCTCCCCGACGGTGCACACCGCGTCCTGGACTTGGGCGCGGGGACGGGCAAGCTCACCACCCGCCTGGCCGAGCGCGGCCTCGACGTCGTCGCCGTCGACCCGGTTCCGGAGATGCTGGAGCTGTTGACCCGGTCGTTGCCCGACACGCCGGCGCTGCTGGGCACGGCGGAGGAGATCCCCCTGCCCGACGCCAGCGTTGATGCCGTGCTGGTGGCCCAAGCCTGGCACTGGTTCGACCCCGAGCGGGCGATCCAGGAGGTGACCCGGGTGCTGAGACCAGGGGGGCGTCTGGGGCTGGTGTGGAACAACCGTGACGAACGTCTCGGCTGGGTCAAGGAGCTGGGCCGCGTCATCGGTCACGAGGCGGACCCGTTCAGCCAGACGGTCGAACTGCCGGCGCCGTTCACCGATGTCGCACGGCACCAGGTGGAGTGGACCAGCTACCTGACTCCGCAGGCCCTGATCGACCTGGTCGCCTCACGCAGTTACTGCATCACCTCGCCGGAGAACGTCCGCACCCGCACGCTCGAGCAGGTCCGCCAGCTACTGGACACGCATCCGGCGCTGGCGGGCGCCAACGGTCTGGCACTGCCCTACGTGACGGTGTGCGTGCGCGCGATGGTCCCATGACCCAGCCCACAGCTGAGGTAACAATTCGGAAACAATACGCTCACAGGTTTTGCACACGCATTCGTGCGTGTTTGCCCAGCTGAGCACCGTGCGGACAGCTGACTGCCAGGTCAACCGCGTCGTGGAACAACTTGAAGTCGGCACGTCACCTCGCATACGTTCGTTGGGCCGACGATTTGGAATTCGACACGCGATACGTACCTCGGTGGTGACAGCTAACAGCTTATGGAATCGGTCAACCCTGCGCTAAACGATCTTTCAGGTGAAAGCGCCCCAGGCGGGCAACCACGCCCTGACTCCAGGGAACAACACCTGCGCCGTCCGCGCGCGGCCGACGGGCTGGCCGTGCACAAGTTGGTCGCCGACAGCGGCGTGCTGGACCTGAACTCCACCTACGCCTATGTGCTGCTGTGCACCGACTTTGCCGACAGTTCCATCGTTGCCGAGCGCGATGGACGTGTATGCGGCTTCATCGGTGGGTACCACCCTCCGCAGCGACCAGATGTGCTGTTCGTGTGGCAAGTCGTGGTCGCAGCCTCCGAGCGTGGCACCGGACTCGGCGGAGCCATGCTCGACGCACTTGTGCACCGCATCCGCAGCGAACGCGGCGGACACCCGGTCACGGTGGAGGCGACCGTCGCGCCGAGTAACGCATCATCGCGCGCGCTGTTCGGCGGGTTGGCCCGCCGACACGGTGTGCCGATGACCGAGCACGACCACTTTTCGGCCGCAGACCTGGACCCCGAGGGCGCACACGAGGACGAACCGCTGCTGCGAATCGGACCGATCACGGCCCCGTTGAACGATTGAAGTAATTGAAACGACTAGTGCAGAACTGCAATAGGTCGAACGAAAGGATGTCAATGACCATCACTACGGAGTCGACACTGTCGCAACCCAGTCTTCCCGACGAGTACACCAGCATCGAGTCCGAGGTCCGCAGCTACTGCCGCGGCTGGCCCACCGTCATGGACACCGCCCAGGGTTCCTGGGTCACCGACGTCGACGGGCGCCGTTACCTGGACTTCTTCGGCGGTGCAGGCGCGCTGAACTACGGCCACAACAACCCCGCGCTCAAGCAGGCCCTGATCGACTACCTGACCTCGGACAAGATCGTCCACTCGCTGGACATGGCCACCGTGGCCAAGACCGACTTCCTGCGGACCTTCAACGACGTCATCCTGGCTCCGCGCAAACTGGACTACAAGGTGCAGTTCCCCGGCCCAACCGGCGCCAACGCCGTGGAGTCGGCGCTCAAACTGGCCCGCAAGGTCACCGGCCGCGAATCGATCATCAACTTCACCAACGCTTTTCACGGCATGACGCTGGGCGCGCTGTCGGTGACCGGTAACTCGATGAAGCGGGCCGGCGCCGGCATCCCGCTGGTGCACGCCACGCCGATGCCCTACGACAACTACTTCGACGGCGTCACCGAGGACTTCCACTGGTTCGAGCGGGTGCTCGACGACTCCGGCGGCGGGCTGAACCGTCCGGCCGCGGTGATCGTGGAGACCGTGCAGGGCGAAGGCGGCGTCAACGTCGCCCGCGCCGAATGGCTGCAGGCGCTGGAGCAGCTGTGCCGAAAGCGCGACATCCTGCTGATCGTCGACGACGTGCAGATGGGGTGCGGACGCACCGGACCGTTCTTCAGCTTCGAGGAAGCCGGGATCACGCCCGACATCGTCACGCTGTCCAAGTCGATCAGCGGCTACGGGCTGCCGATGGCACTGACGCTGTTCCGTCGCGACCTCGACGTGTGGACCCCCGGCGAGCACAACGGCACCTTCCGCGGACACAACCCGGCCTTCATCACTGCCACCAAGGCACTGGAAACCTATTGGCAGGACAGCACGTTCAGCGATGAGACGCTGGCCAAGGGCACGCTCATGCGCGATCTGATGGAGAAGATGGCCGCCAACCGCGACGGCATCAGCGCCCGCGGCCGCGGTATGGTCCAGGGGCTGAAGTTCGAGGATGCCGATCTGGCCGGTGCAGTCTGCAAGGCTGCGTTCGAACGTGGTCTGCTCGCCGAAACCAGTGGCCCGGCCGACGAGGTCGTCAAGCTGCTGCCGCCGCTGACCACATCGGAGGCCGACCTGACCGCCGGGCTCGAGGTGCTCGACGAGTCCATCTCCGCCGCACTCGGCTGACCGAAACCCACACCCGAGGAGTGACAATTTCATGATCGTGCGCACCACTGACGACATCACCGGCACCGAACGCGACGTGTCGGACGGAACTTGGAGATCGAAGCGCATCATTCTGGCCGACGACGCGGTCGGATTCTCGTTCCACGAGACGACGATCCAGGCCGGCTCGGTCAACGAGTTCCACTACCAGTACCACGTGGAGGCCGTCTGGCTGGTCGAGGGCTCCGGCCTGCTGACCAACCTCGAGACCGGTGAGGAGCATCCCCTCAAAGCCGGCTCGATGTACCTGCTCAACGGGCATGAACGCCATCGCATCCGCTGCGACGAGCAGATGCGTATGCTGTGTGTGTTCAACCCGCCGGTCACCGGCCGTGAGGTCCACGACGAGACAGGGGCGTACCCTCCGCCAGCGCAAATCGCATGACCAACTAGCCAACGAAGTTTGCCTATGAACACACGCACTGACGATCACTATCCAACCCGACTCGACCACGCGATCCCACCGATCCCGCGCATCGAACCCGGTGTGTGGGGCAGTGCCGATCAGGGCCCGCTCGATGACGAGGCGCTTCAGAGCTATGCCAACGGCGGCTACCTCATCCGGCCCCGCACCGTCGGGCCGGACTGGCTTCCGCCGTTGTCGATGGAACTCAACCGGCTCGGCGCCGAACTCGATCACGATGACCCGCGGGTCATCCGCGAGCCCGGTGGCGGCATCCGCTCGGTGTTCGAGCCGCATCTGCTCAGCGATCTGATCGCTGAGGTGGTGGGCCTGGAGACCGTGCTGCCGGTGGCGCGTCAACTGCTCGGCAGCGACGTGTACATCCACCAGGCCCGGATCAACATGATGCCGGGCTTCACCGGGAGCGGCTTCTACTGGCACTCGGACTTCGAGACCTGGCACGCCGAGGACGGTATGCCCGCCATCCGGGCGGTGTCCTGCTCGATCGCGCTCACCGACAACTATCCGTTCAACGGCTCGCTGATGGTGATGCCGGGTTCGCACCAGACGTTCTATCCGTGCGTCGGGGCCACCCCGGACGACAACTACACCTCGTCGCTGGTGTCCCAGCGCATCGGCACCCCGGACCAGGACACCTTGGTCAAGGCCTGCGACGAGCGCGGCATCGACCAGTTCACCGGACCGGCGGGCACCGCGTTGTGGTTCGACGCGAACCTGCTGCACGGTTCGGGCTCGAACATCACGCCGTACCCGCGCTCCAACGTGTTTTTGGTGTTCAACTCGGTGGACAACGGACTCGTCGAGCCGTTCGCCGCCAAATCCCGGCGCCCCAGCTTCCTGGCCGCCCGCGACATCGTTCCCGCCGGCCTGCAGTAGCGGCCCCGCCGTCGTGGCCCGGCGTCGGCGTAGCCCGGCGTCGGCGTAGCCCGGCGTCGGCGTAGCCCGGGCCGTCCGCGCCGAACGTGCTCGCACGGTAGCTCAGTGAGCGAAACCACTACCGCCAGAGCACGTTCGGCGCAGCGCGGGGACGTGCAGCGCAGGATTGTCAGGCTGCGGTCGTCATCCGCTGCCGGATCGCCGTGCGCAGACCGCGACGCCGCCCCGACGTATCCCCGTTGGTCTCGGCCAGCGGCACCGTCTCAGCGAAGCGGCGCTCGGAGTTCGTCTCCGGCGCGTTGTCCGGCGTGGCCCGCAGAAACCGGTCGGGCAGCGCGAGTTTGAGGATCGTCCAGAACGACTGCCAGTATTGACGGGCCAACGGACCGGTGGTGTAGGGCAGATCGTACTTCTCACACAGCTCGCGCACCCGCACGCTCATCTCCGCGTACCGGTTGCTGGGCAGGTCGGGAAAGAGGTGGTGCTCGATCTGGTAGCAGAGGTTGCCACTCATGAACGCCATCACGGGTCCGGCGTTGAAGTTGGCCGAGCCCAGCATCTGCCGCAGATACCACTCCCCGCGCGTCTCGTTCTCGAACTCCTCGACGGTGAACTTCTCGGCCCCGTCGGGGAAGTGCCCGCAGAAGATGACCATGTAGGCCCAGTAGTTGCGGATCAGATTGGCCACCACATTGCACTTGAGGGTGCTCTTCCAGTTCGTACCCGCCAACGCCGGATACACCAGATAGTCCTTGCCGGCCTGCCTGCCCATCTTCTTGCCCATGACACGCAGATCCTTCATCGCCTGGGCCCAGGTCTTCTCCTTGTTGCGGATCTTCTCGGTCTCGATGTGGTGCAGCGCCACACCCCACTCGAACAGCGTGCCCAGCAGCAGGTTGTACACCAGGTTGCCGATCATCCACGGCTCCCACGGCTCGTCACGCGTCACCCGCATGATGCCGTAGCCGACGTCACTGTCGAGTCCGACGACGTTGGTGTACTTGTGGTGGACGAAATTGTGGGAGTGCTTCCACTGCGCCGACGGGCAGGCGGTGTCCCACTCCCACTCGGTGGAGTGGATCTCCGGGTCGTTCATCCAGTCCCACTGACCATGGATGACGTTGTGGCCCAGCTCCATGTTCTCGATGATCTTGGCGCTGGCCAACATCGCCGTTCCCGCGATGCGGGCCAGGCGACTGCTGCTGGCGAACAACGCGATGCGCCCGCCGGCGGCCAGCGCCCGCTGCAACTGGATGGTGCGCCGGATGTAGCGAGCGTCTCGCTCGCCGCGGGACTCCTCGACCTCCGCGCGAATCGCGTCGAGTTCGGCGGCCAGCGCGTCGATGTCCTCGTCGGTCAGGTGGGCGTACGCCTTGATGTCGGTGATGGCCATGGTTGCCTCTCAGATGTTGATGGTGCAGTCGCCGGATGCGGTGGAGATACAGGTCTGGATACGGTCGCCGGCGCCGTGCTCGTCACCGGAGCGGATGTCGCGGACGTTGCCACCGTCCAGCGGCAGCACGCAGGTCTGGCAGATTCCCATCCGGCAGCCGAACGGCATCTGGATGCCGACCTGCTCGCCGGCTTCGAGCAGAGTCGTCGCCCCGTCGATCTCGACCTGCTTGTCGGAGATGGCGAACGTGACGGTGCCACCCTCGCCGCCCTTGTCGGTAGCGGCGATGGTGAACCGCTCCATGTGCAGCTCGCTGTCGAGACCGTGCTCCTTCCACAGGTTTTCGACGTCGTCGAGCATTGCCGCGGGACCACAGGCCCACGCCGAGCGTTCCCGCCAGTCCGGCACCACCGTGTCGAACTGCGCAAAGTCGACATGGCCGGCGCTGTCGGTCAGCTGCAGATGCAGCCGGTAGCCGTCCTGCTTGCCCTCCAGTTCGCGCAGCTCATCGTGGAAGATCACCGCGTCGGCCGAGGGCGCCGAGTGCACGTGGACGATGTCGGGGTGCTGCTCGCGCGCCCGCAGCGAGCGCAGCATGCCCATGATCGGGGTGATCCCGCTGCCGGCGCTGATGAACAACAGAGCCGGCGGGGGCGGATCGGGTAGCGCGAAGTCCCCTTTCGGCGCCGCCAACCGGATGACGGTGCCCGGTTCGACACCGTTGACCAAGTGGGTCGACAGGAATCCCTCCGGGGTGGCCTTGACCGTGATCGAGATCTGCTCACCGTCCTGTTCGGGCACCGAGGTCAACGAATACGACCGCCAGTGCCACCGGCCGTTGACCCGCAGGCCGATACCCACGTACTGACCGGGTTGGTAGTCCCCGGCGAAACCCCATCCGGGGCGGATGAACACCGTGGCGGTGTCCTCGGTCTCGCGCCGCACCGCAACGATCTCGCCACGCAGTTCCCGCGCCGACCACAGCGGGTTCAGCAAAGACAGATAGTCGTCGGGCAGCAACGGTGTCGTCGCGCGCGCCGCCAAACCCCGCACGATGTTGACCCAGGGTCCCGACGCGGTGTCGACATCCCGCGCGGGAGCCTTGCTCCACCGGGCCAACGCTTTGATCGCTGACATCAGGCCTCCCGTCCTCGGTGCTGTGACAGCAGTCACAGCGCTGACGGCGGACGAGTAACCTTACTGAGCAGTAACCAAACATCGCCTGCGACTCAGCGCTTCATCGGCGGCAGCGCCGGGCCGATCGGCGCTCGCCGAACCGAGGACGTTTCGGACGCCGTTCGACACGCATGACGCTGACGACAACCGCGGTGATTTGTATAGTCACAACGACAGGAATCGCCGATCTTGATTCGCGAGCGGGGGCGACCGCGTCTGATGGGACGAATCCAACGCAGATGCAGCGACCCAGACCGGTTCGACTGGACCACCCAGTTCTTGACCGATCGTGGGCTGCGAGGCCGGGCTCAATGCATGATGGCGATACTGTCCGCATCGACAGCTGTGATCACCGCGAGCTCGCTCTTGGCGTTGGACCTGCCGGTGATGACCGGTTACGTGTTCGTCGGCTTGTTCACCGGCTTCGCCGCAGCGATGACGGCGTTCTGGTTGACCCGCTGGCCCACCCGACGGCAGTCCGCGCTGACGATGAGCGCGGGCATTCTGCTGATCTCAGCGTGGAGCGTCGTGCAACCCAGTTCCGCACTGGCCGTTCTCGGCTGCACCGCCACCACGGTGACCGGCGGCTACGTGGCGTTCTTCCACAGTCTCAGACTGCTCGTCTTCAACTTCTGCGTGGCCCTGGCAACCGCCGTGGCGGCATGCTGGCGATTGGGCGCCGAGACCAACCTTGCCACCGCCTTCGCCGCGTTCGGGGTCATCGTCTTCCTGAACGCGTCGGTGCCGTTGGCCATAGCCGGCGCGACGCGGGCTCTAGGTACCTATGCGATGCGATCGGACGTCGACCCACTCACCGGACTGTTGAATCGTCGAGGTTTCACAGACGTCTTGTTGCGACGTCTCGAGCGTGACACCCCTGCCGGCGACGATCTCGTCGTCGCCATGGTCGATCTGGATGGCTTCAAGAGCCTCAACGATTCCCGGGGACACGCCGCCGGTGACCGAGCTCTACGCGCGGTCGGCGAACTGTTGGTCCAGGCGGGGCCCCCCGGTTCAGCTGTCTGCCGGGCCGGCGGGGAAGAGTTCCTCGTCGCCGCGATCGGGTCGGCGGAAACCATCGAGGGCGACGTGCATCGCCTGTGCGAACACATCGCTGAGCTACCCCACCACGTGACCGCGAGCGTCGGAATCAGCACCGCCGCGCTCGCACAGCTGCCAGGTGACGACGGCTCGCCGCAGATCGACCAGCTCATCGAAAACGCGGACTCGGCGATGTACGTCGCAAAGCGCAACGGGGGCAACCGGGTACACCGTGCCTGAGAGCCGGCCCACCCGCGACCGGCGTGCACTCCGCCTCAGCTGGTCCCGAGCGGATCGATGGTCCAGGCGATGTACAGCATCGCCGCGCTGACCGACGCGGTGGTCACCACGTCGACCGTGCGGCTGCGCACCGCGAGCAACCCCACACGATCCTCGGACAGCATCAGCCGCAAGCCGGCGGCCACGCCGACACCGACCGCCATCACCGCGGCACCGCGGCGCCAGTAACCGAAGGCGACCAACCCGAACGCAGCCACCAGGAACATGCCGACCACCAAGATCGGCCACTGCCCGGCGAACACCTTGCGGGCGACATCCTTCAGCGTCACGAGGCTGCGGCGGCCTCGGCGCGCTCGACGACGTTGGTCAGCAGGAACGCCCGGGTCAGCGGACCGACCCCGCCGGGGTTCGGGGAGACGTGCCCGGCGATGTCCCAGACCCCGGGCTGCACGTCGCCGACGAGCTTGCCGGCGTCGTCGCGACTGACCCCGACATCGATGACGGCCGCGCCCGGGCGCACCATCTCCGCGGTCACCATGTGCGGCACCCCGGCCGCTGCGACGATGATGTCGGCCTCCCGGGTGATCTGAGGCAGATGCCGGGTGGCGGTGTGGCACAGCGTCACGGTCGCGTTCTCCGAGCGCCTGGTCAACAGCAGCCCCAGCGGACGGCCCACCGTGACACCGCGCCCGATGACCACGACGTGCGCGCCGGCGATCTCGACCTGGTAGCGGCGCAGCAGATGCACGATGCCGCGCGGCGTGCAGGGCAACGGCGCCGGTTCGTTGAGCACGAGCCGGCCCAGGTTCATCGGGTGCAGGCCGTCGGCGTCCTTGCCGGGGTCGACCCGCTCGAGGGCAGCGTTCTCGTTCAGATGCTTGGGCAACGGCAGCTGCACGATGTAACCGGTGCAGTCCGGGTTGTCGTTGAGCTCGTCGAGGACCTCCTCGAGCGCCGACTGGCTGATGTCGGCGGGCAGGTCACGACGGATCGAGTTGATGCCCACCTTGGCGCAGTCGGAGTGCTTGCCCCGCACGTAGGCCTGCGAACCGGGGTCGTCACCGACCAGCACCGTGCCCAGCCCAGGCGTGCGACCGGAGTCGGTGAGCTTCTTCACCCGCTCGGTGAGATCGACGAAGATCTCGTCGCGCGTGGCCTTGCCGTCCAAAGTGATTGCACCCACGGCTGCCATTCTGACAGCAGCCGTGGCAGGCTCTGCGACATGACAGCCCCCAACGATGTGTTCACCGCTGCCAAGCTGGGCCCGATCACCCTGCGCAACCGTGTCATCAAAGCGGCGACCTTCGAGGCGTCGACCCCGAACGCACTGGTCACCGATGATCTGATCACCTACCACCGGCTGCCCGCCGCCGGCGGGGTCGGCATGACGACCGTGGCATACCTGGCGGTCTCCCCCGGTGGCCGGACCGAGGGCAACCAGATCTACTGGCGTCCGGAGGCGATCCCCGGGCTGCGTCGCCTCACCGCGTCCATCCACACCGAAGGTGCTGCGATCAGCGCCCAGATCGGTCATGCCGGTCCGGTGGCCAACGCGCGGTCGAACAAGGCCACCGCGCTGGCGCCGGTGCGGTTCTTCAATCCGCTCTCGATGCGGTTCGCCCGCCACGCCACCCGAGACGACATCGACGACGTCATGGCGGCCCATGCCGCGGCGGCCCGCTATGCGATCGACGCCGGCTTCGACGCCGTCGAGGTCCATCTCGGGCACAACTACTTCGCGAGCTCGTTCCTGTCGCCGCTGATCAACCGGCGCACCGACGAGTTCGGCGGCTCGTTGGCCAACCGCGCCAAGGTCGCACGCGGAACCGTGCTTGCGGTGCGCCGGGCGGTGGAGAAGGCCGGCACACCGATCGCGGTGACGGCGAAGCTGAACATGGCCGACGGGGTGCGCGGCGGCATCTCCACCGAGGAGGCGTTGCAGACCGCCAAGTGGCTCGAAGAGGACGGTGGCCTGGACGCGATCGAGTTGACGGCCGGCAGCTCTCTGGTCAACCCGATGTACCTGTTCCGCGGCGACGTGCCGATCAAGGAGTTCGCCGGCTCCTTCAAGCCGCCGCTGCGCTGGGGTATCCGGATGACCGGCACCAAGTTCCTGCGGGAGTACCCCTACCGCGAGGCCTACCTGCTGCGCGATGCCAAGCTGTTCCGCGCCGAGCTGTCGATGCCGCTGATCCTGCTGGGCGGCATCACCAACCGGCAGACGATGGACCTGGCCATGGCCGAGGGGTTCGACTTCGTCGCGATGGGCCGCGCGCTGCTCGCCGAACCGGATCTGCTCAATCGGATACAAGCCGACGGTGACGCGGTGAAATCGGTGTGTACGCACTGCAATCAGTGCATGGCGACGATCTACAGCCACACGCACTGTGTGGTGACCGGCGCCCCGGACACCGTCACCCCGGGGGTATGAGCGCCCGCGCACAGTCCGCGACGATGGTCTCGGCGCTGGCCGGAATGCTCTGACGGGCCCGTAGATGACGGCGCACGATGGCGCCGGGCACGTCGATCACGGCGGCGCTGACCCGCCCCTCCTCGTCGGGCAGGCCGGCCATCGCCTTACGGAGCTTGCGCTGCAAGCGCTTCCGCCGGCCGGCTATCGGGTCGGGCCAGTCACCCAGACCGAGTTCGTGCGGACCGGCCAGTAGTACCTGCGCTTCGGTCGAGTTCTCGCGGCACCATTGCACGATCCGCAACGCCCCGGCGACGCAGCGCTGCTGCGCGTCGTCCCGGTCCTCCGACAGGGCGTCGATCAGCGCCTCCTGGAACCTCTCCTCGGTGCGCACCCACAGCTCGCCACACAGTGCGGCCCGAGTGGGAAAGCGGTGGTACACCGAGCCGCTCGGCGCTCCCGCGGCGCGGGCGACCGCGGACATCGTGACGGCCGAAGGCCCTTCGGCGGCCAGCAGCTCCGCCGCAACATCGAGGAGTGTGTCTACGGAGTATCGGGCGGGCCGCGGCATTGCACCACCCTAAAGTAGAGATTAGTCTCTAATAAAAAGGGAGCCGCCCATGAACACCGCCACGGCCGTCGCCGAGCAGCTCTATCGCGCCCTGTCCGACGGCGATGCCGACGCGTTATCCGCCGCGCTGTCAGCAGATTTCCACGCCACGGTGAGCGCGGGGATGCCACACGACGTCGGCGGCGAGCACCACGGGCGTGTCGCGATGATCGCGGGGGTCTGGGGGCGCATCGATGCCATCTACGACCTCGCCGTGGTGCCGAGCGAGTTCCTCGAGATCGGCGGCGGCAACAAAGTCGTCGTCCTGGGGACGTACCGGGGGACCGCGCGCGACGGCACCACACGCGTCGACGCGGCGTTCGCACACGTCATCGCCGTACGAAACGGCCGGATAACGGCGCTGCAACAGATCACAGACACCGTCAGGTGGAGCATCCCCGCCTGAGAGCGCCGGTTAGAGTTGTCGCGATGTCCAATGTCGCCGCCGGAGCGGCTCCGTGAGCCGACCAGCATCCCCTACGCTGACCGTGCGATACGACGGTTCCACGCGCACCTTTGCGGCCGGCAACGACGTCGTCGTCGGCCGGGACCTGCGCGCCGATGTCCGCATCGCCCACCCGTTGATCTCGCGCGCCCATGTGGTGCTGCGATTCGAGCAGGGCCGATGGCTCGCCGTCGACAACGGTTCGCTGAACGGCATCTACGTCAACGGACGACGGGTGCCGACCGTCGACATCGTCGACGGTCAGCAGATCCACCTCGGCAATCCCGACGGTCCGCTGCTGACCCTCGACGTCGGCCGCCATCAGGGATCGGCAGGCCGACCGCCCTCCACGACATCGATCCGGGTGGCGGGCCGTCCGAGCGCTCCGCCTGGCCCGCCGCAGACGGGCTATCCCAGCGGTGCCCGGCCGTACCAGAGCGCACCGGGCACCTACCCGCCGAGCGCGCCGCCCCCGCGGCCCGCCCCCCAAGCTCCGCCCTCGGGCTCCTATTCACCGGCACCGCCGTCAGGCCCCTACACACCGGCGCCGCCGTCGGGCCCCTACACACCGGCTCCTCCGTCGGGGTCATATTCAACGGCTCCGCCACAGCCCATCTCGTCCTCGGAGATGGAGTCGGCCACGATGATGGGCCCCGCCGCCGCACCCCGGTCCGCGGACGGCAACATCGCGACCAGCATGCTGCGGATCCTGCGGCCGGGCCGGCCCGCAGAGACACCCCCCGGGTCGACGAAGATCGGTCGAGCGGGCGACAACGACATCGTCATCCCCGATGTGCTGGCCTCGCGACACCACGCCACGCTGGTGCCCACCGCGGCCGGGACCGAGATCCGCGACAACCGCAGCATCAACGGCACATTCGTCAACGGCGCCCGTGTCGACACCGCGCTGCTCAGCGATGGCGACACCGTCACGATCGGCAACGTCGACCTGGTGTTCCACGGCGGCACGCTGGCCCGCCGCACCGAGACCGCCGCCGACACCGCCACCGGCGGTCTGGACGTACGCGGGCTGACGTGGACCATCGAGGGCGACAAGACGCTGCTCGACAACATCTCCATCACCGCTCGCCCCGGCACGCTGACCGCGGTGATCGGCCCCTCCGGCGCGGGCAAGTCCACGTTCGCGCGGCAGGTCGCCGGCTACACCCATCCGACCTCCGGCACCGTCACGTTCGAAGGCCACGACATCCATGCCGAGTACGCGTCGCTGCGCTCCCGGATCGGCATGGTTCCCCAGGACGACGTGGTACACGGCGAACTGACCGTCAACCAGGCGCTCATGTATGCCGCCGAGTTGCGCCTCCCGCCGGACACCACCAAAGAGGACCGCGCCCAGGTGGTCGCGCAGGTCCTCGAAGAGCTCGAGATGACCAAGCATGCCGACACCCGCGTCGACAAGCTGTCCGGCGGGCAACGCAAACGCGCCTCGGTCGCACTCGAACTCCTGACCGGTCCGTCGCTGCTGATCCTCGACGAACCGACCTCCGGTCTGGACCCCGCGCTGGACCGCCAGGTGATGACGATGCTGCGCCAGCTCGCCGACGCCGGCCGCGTCGTGCTCGTCGTCACCCACTCGCTGACCTACCTCGACGTCTGCGACCAGGTGCTGCTGCTGGCCCCGGGCGGCATGACCGCGTTCTACGGTCCGCCCAGCCAGATCGGCCCGTCGATGGGTACCACCAACTGGGCGGACATCTTCTCCAGCGTCGCCGGCGACCCGACCGGCGCGCACGAGCGCTACCTGGCCCAACACGGGCCACCCCCACCGCAGCCACCCACCCTCGCGCCGTCGGAGCTGGGCAACCCGACCCGCACCAGCGTGCGCCGGCAGCTGTCGACCGTCGCGCGACGGCAGGTGCGCCTGGTGGTGTCGGACCGCGGCTACTTCGCGTTCCTGATGATGCTTCCGTTCATCATGGGCGTGCTGTCGCTGTCGGTGCCCGGCGACGTCGGCTTCGGCGTCCCGGTGACCGCCATCGAAGGCGGCCCGGCACCCAACGAACCAGGACAGATCCTGGTGATGCTCAACGTCGGCGCCATCTTCATGGGCACCGCGCTGACGATCCGCGCGCTGATCGGTGAACGCGCGATCTTCCGCCGGGAACAGGCCGTCGGACTGTCCACCACTGCCTACCTGCTGGCCAAGGTATTCGTGTTCACCGTGTTCGCGGTCGTCCAGTCGGCGATCGTCACCTCGATCGCGATCCTGGGCAAGGGGTGGGGTCCCGGCGCGGTGGACAGCGGCGCGGTGATCGGCAACCGCAGCCTCGAGTTGTTCGTCGACATCGCGTCCACCACGGTGGCCTCCGCGATGGTCGGTCTGGCGCTGTCGGCGCTGGCCAAATCCGCCGAACAGATCATGCCGCTGCTGGTGGTGGCGGTCATGAGCCAGCTGGTGTTCTCCGGCGGCATGATTCCGGTGACCGACCGCATCGTGTTGGATCAGCTCTCCTGGGCGACGCCGGCGCGCTGGGGTTTCGCGGCATCGGCCTCGACCATCGACCTGATCCGGCTGGTGCCGGGCCCGTTGACCCCGCAGGACCGGCACTGGGAGCACACCTCGGGGGCCTGGCTGTTCGACATGGCGATGCTGGCCGCGATCAGCGTCTTCTATCTGGGGTTCGTGCGGTGGCGGATCAGGCTCAAACCAGCCTGACGACGAAGCGGGCGAGGGACGAGCCCGTGAGGAGTCGGGCAATCCAACACCGCCTGACGACGAAGCTGACGACGAAGCGGGCGAGGGCCATTCCGCACAGCTGATCTAGCCGCGGCACGCCATGTTGTCCTAGATTTGGGCAGTACATGTCACTTTCCGTACTCTCAGCCCGGGTACGGCACGACGGGGGGACGATCAGGTGTCACACGGGTCGGTACGCGAGGCGGCGCTGGACGCAGCGCTGGACGAGCTGCAGCAGTGGGGAGTGGACCGCTTCAGCATCGAAGGCGCCGCCAATCGCGCCCAGCTCACCCCGGACTTCTTCCGGCAGACGTGGGGAAGCGAACGCCAGCTGATCGTCGATGCTCTGCTCAACTACACCCGGGAGATCACCGAGATGCCCGACACGGGTTCTCTGCACGGCGATCTGTCCGCGCTCACCCACTGCATCGCCCGGTATCTCAACGACCCGGTCGGCCGCCGGATCGCCCGGATGATGGTCGTCGACAGCAAGTCCTACGAGGTCGACGTCGAGACCCGGGCACAGTTCTGGGCCACGCGCCAGCAGGCCGTCAACGAGATCCTGCGCCGCGCGGAGGCACGCGGCGAACTGCGCGACGACGTCAGACCCACCGTGGTCATGCAGTTGGTGAGCTCACCGCTGCACACCCTCGCCCTGTACAGCGACCGGCCGGCGACGCATGACTACTGCCAGGCGATCGCCGACCTGGTCGCGCGCGCGGTGACCCGCGCCTAGCCCAGCAGCCAGTCGTTGGGCGAGAACAGCTCGCAATGCACCCGCGATGCGGGCACGCCGCGATGCACCAACTGCGCGCGCACCGCCTGCACGAAGCCGTTGTTGCCACAGAGATAGATCTGCGCGTCGGCGGCGAGCGGCACGGCGTCGAGATCCATCAGCCCGGCATGTGCGTCCGGGGCGTCGGCGCCGACCCCGTCCTCGTACCAGACCTCGAGGGTGGCATTGGGCAGCCGGTCGGTCAGTTCCCGCTGCCGCCCGCGCAGCGGGTGGCTCTGCGCGCTGCGGTCGGCGTGCAGCACGTGCACGCGCGCGTCGGGAGCCTCGACGGCCAGGTACTCCAGCACACCGATCATCGGGGTGGCGCCGATGCCGGCCGAGATCAGCACCAGCGGCTCTGTGCCGGTGGGCGCAGGGAGGTCACCGAACGGCACGGTGACGTCGAGGATGTCTCCGACACGCAGGTTCGACGCGATCCAGCTGGACACCTCCCCGGCGGGCTGCCCGGCGGCCGCGACGACGGGCTTGACCGCGAACGTGAGTCCCCCGGTCCCGGGATGATTCACCACGCTGTACTGCCGCAGCTGCCGGGCACCGTCGGGCATCGTCACGCCCACCGACACGTACTGTCCGGGCGCGAAGCCGGAACTCTGACCGTCGGTGCGCACCGTGACCAGGACGGTGCCGGACGGGTCGTCGACGCGCGACACCACCCGGGCGCGGCGGTAGACGTCGCCCTCCCCGACCCCGGCCGCGCGGTAGAGCCCGCGCTCGAGCTCGATCAGCGTGTCGGCCATGATCCAGTACACCCGGTCCCAGGCCTCGGCCACCTCAGCCGTGACGGTGTCGGCGCCCAGCACCTCGACGATGGCGGCGAACAGGTGCTCGTGCACGATCGGGTACTGGTCGGCGGTGACGCCGAGCGAGGCGTGCTTGTGTCCGATGCGCGCCAGCAACTCCGCGGGGTGTGGCAGCGCCGGATCGACCAGGTGGGTCGCAAACGTGGCGATCGACGCCGCGAGCGCCCGTTGCTGCGCCCCCTGGGCCTGATTGCCCCGGTTGAACAGGTTGCGCAGCAGCTCGGGGTGCGCGGCGAACATCCGGCGGTAGAACTCGCGGGTGATCTCGTCGATGTGGGCGCCGACCAGCGGCAGCGTCGCCGAGATCACCTCCGCGTGGGCGGGTTCGAGCTCGGCGGCGACGATGGTCTCGGTCATGGGTGATCGGTCCTTTCGGTTGTCGGATGGTGCGGTCTGGGCACAGCGGGCACGGCGAGCACAGGAAGAGTTGCGCCCCGGGCCAAGTCGTTGACGGTGTAGTGGTCGAGCTCGCGGTAGAACGCCTCCTTGGCGTCGGCCAGCGCCCGCCGCAGCCGGCACGCCGGCACCAGCCGGCAGGGGGCGGAGCCACCGCACTCGACCACCTCCCGGTCACCCTCGAGACGGCGAACGAGCCACCCGATCGAGGCGTTTCGGCCCTCGTCGGTCAGTGACAGACCCCCGACCCGGCCGCGCCGGGCCGACACCAGACCCAGGTCGGAAAGCCGGGCCACTGCCTTGGCGATGTGATTCTCCGAGGCATTCGCGCCGGCGGCGATGGATCCGGTCGTGACCCGTCGACCGTCGGCTTCGCCCGCGGCCAGCAACATCACGGCCCGAAGGCCGAGATCGGTGAACCGGGTGAGCTGCATGCCTTGCACGCTATAAATTGCGCATCGCAAATGCGACTTTTACCGGTGTGCCGTCAAACACCCCGTGACGTGCGGTTTTTTGACCTGCGCAGTCGTCAGCCGCCGTGGATGTCGAGACCGTGAGCGGCGGCGAACCGCACGGCCTGCTCGACGTCGACCTTGGCTCCACGCAGTCCGGCTGTCGTCCAGAGCGACGCATCGGTGCGGGCGCCGCGCAGGTCGGCGCCGTCCATCCGGGCGCCCTGCACACGCGCCCCGGTCAGATCGCATCGGGCGAGCACAGCGCGTCTCAAGTCGGTGCCGACCAGGCCTGCCTCGCGTAACCGGCAGTCCGACAGGTCGAGTTCACGCAGGTCGGCACCGCCGAGGACGGCAAGGGTGAAGTCCACCTCGACCAGCGTCAACGGCCGCATCCGGCACTCGACGAACGTCGAGCCCAGGAAAGTGCAGTGCCGGAACGTGCTGTGCCACAGCGAGGTGCGGCGAAACGTGCAGTTGCGAAACGCCGAGCCCTCATGCTCGGACTCCGACATGTCCACGCCCGAGAAGTCGCATTCGGTGAACACCACCCGTTCGGTGCGCAACCGGCTCAGGTCCTCGTCGCGGAAGTCCTCGCCGGTGAACTCCCGGTCGGTTTCGACGTCGCGCACCGGTTCAGCTCGCCGCGGCGGGCAATCGGCTGAGCGCGTACTCGGTGACCGCGATCAACGCGGCCTTGGCCGACTCACGGCTGCGGGCATCGACGCGCACGATCGGCACCTGCTCGGACAGCGCCAGCGCCTCCCGCACCGCAGACAGCCGATGGCGGGGCGCATCGTCGAATTCGTTGACGGCGACCAGGAACGGCAGTCGGCGCGCCTCGAAGAAATCCACCGCCGCGAAACTGTCGGCCAGCCGACGGGTGTCGACCAGGATGATCGCGCCGATAGCCCCGCGGACCAGGTCGTCCCACATGAACCAGAAGCGGCGCTGCCCCGGGGTGCCGAACAGGTACAGCACCAGATCGTCACCCAGGCTGATCCGGCCGAAGTCCATCGCCACCGTGGTGGTCGACTTCGACGGTGTGGCCTCCAGCCCGTCCACACCTTCCGAGGCGTTGGTCACCAGGGCTTCGGTGCGCAGCGGAACGATCTCCGACACCGCACCCACGAACGTCGTCTTGCCGGCGCCGAACCCGCCGGAGATGACGATCTTCGTCGACGCCTGTCCGCTAGAGCGCCCTGAGGCCACGCAACGTCCTTCCGATCAGTTCTCGTCGGGCATCGACCGTGTCGGCCTCGCCGAGGGTGGCGTGCACCTGCACGTAACCCTGCACTACCAGATCCCCCACCAGCACCCGCGCCACGCCGAGCGGCAGTGAGAGATGCGCCGCGATCTCGGCTACCGAGGGCCGCCGCGCACACAGCGCCAGGATCTGGCACCGCACATCGGTGGACGGCCAGCGGGGCGGCGGCACCGCCGCGACCACACCGACCGCGGCCTCGAGGGCCAGCTCGACCTGCGCATCGGTTCGTCCGGCCGTCAGCGTGTACGGACGGACCAGGCTGGGCTCACCGGCACCGCGGTCACCATCGCCAGCCATGCATCGCTCACGAGTGCTGCGGAGTCCGGCGCTGCGGCGAGACGACGGCACCGACGCGCTCGACGAGCATCGCCATCTCGTAACCGATCTGACCGATGTCGCTGTGCCGCGTCGCCAACGCGGCCAGGTTGGACCCGTCGCCGACGCGCATCAGCAGCAGGTATCCGTTCTCCATCTCCACCACCGACTGCAGGACGTAGCCCCCGTCGAACAGCTGCGCGGCCCCGGTGGACAGGCTCGCCAACCCGGACGTCACCGCGGCGAGCTGGTCGGCGCGCTCCCCCGGCATGCGCTCGCTGGCCGCGATCAGCAGACCATCGGCCGACACCAGCACGGCGTGGGACACCCCGGACACGTCCCGAGCGAACCTGGACACCAGCCAATCCAGCGAATCCCGCTCGCTCTGCGGTTGCGGGGTCATTCGGCGTGGGCTCCTCCGGTCTCCTGCACTTTCGCCCTGGCGGCGTGGACGCCACCGAAGTGACGGCCGATGCTGGTGCGCACCGCGTCGGGATCACGCAGATGCCTGCCGTGTGCGCCATTCCCAGCACCGTTGCCAGTCTCGTTGCCATTGCGGTCATGGCTGCGGTCGTGACTGACCGGCGATGCTACCGGGTGACCGCCATGGTGGTGGCTGTCCTGGCCGGCCGCCCCCGGAACCAGGCGCGCACCGGGCTGGCGCACCGGCAGACCGTCCACGGTGTGGGCGCTCACGGGGGTCTTCTCGGCGGCTGCGGCCGCCGACCAGCCGTGGTCCCACACCGACTTCCAGTTCAGGTCGGGATTCTGCGACAACTCGTGCGGATCGACCAGCCATTCCGACAGCATCTTCTGGTAGATCGCGTCGTCGTCCTCGGCGGTCCCAGCCGTATCGGCGGCCCGGGCTTCCCGGATGTCGTCCTCGGCCGCCCGCGGCGGGACGTCCTCGGTCACCGGCGGCGGGACGTCCTCGGCCACCGGCGGCGGGACGTCCTCGATCACCGGCGGCGGCGGCACGTCCTCGGTCACCGGCGGCGACCAGACGCGTTCGGGGTTCGGGGCGAAGAAGGCGGCGACGTCGGAACGCTGCGGCGGGACCGGCTGTTCGGTCCGTTTGGTGACACCACCCATCCCACTGGAACCCGGTCTGCGCCGGGGCAGCTCGGCGGGCGCGGGGTCGGGTGTCACCTTGCTCGGCGCCGGCGCGGGTCCCGCCGCGGCAGGGACCGCCGCCGGCGCCGCGGTCACCGCCGGCCGCCGCTGGGACCTGCTGGCAAGCAACGTCGCCGGCACGTACACCCCGGCCGTGGTGCCCGCCCCGGGCTCGCGGGTGGCGGTGGTGCTGCGCAGCCGGACCACCAAACCGTGCTGCGTGGCCAACCTGCCGACCACGAACAATCCCATGTGGCGGGCGGTGTAGGGATTGACCTCACCGCCGGACTCCAGCCGGGTGTTGGCGACCCGCAGGTCGGACTCGGTCATGCCCAGACCGGTGTCGCTGACCTCCAGGACCAGACCACCGTTACCGGTGTGCACCGCCGACACCCGCACCGGGTTCGCCGGTGGCGAGTACCGCAGCGCGTTGTCGAGCAGCTCGGCCAACAGATGCACCAGGTCACCGGCGACGGCGCCGGAGACCTCGGTGTCGGGCAGGTCGACCGGTTCGACCCGGGTGTAGTCCTCGACCTCGGAGGCAGCCGCATTGACGACGGCCGTCAGCGCGACCGGTTCGGCCTGCTCGCGCGGAATCCGCGCACCCGCCAGAACCATCAGGTTGGCGCCGTTGCGCCGCATCCGCGCCGCCAGGTGATCGAGCCGGAACAGACTCTGCAGCCGGTCGGGGTCCTCCTCGTCGCGCTCCAGTTGGTCGATCAGCGACAGCTGCTGGTCGACCAGTGTGCGGTTGCGCCGGGACAGGGTCTCGAACATGTCGGTGACCTGCAGCTGCAGTCGCGCCTGTTCGCCCGCCAGCAGCACCGCCTGCTCGTGCAGCTCATCGACGGCGTGCGCGACCTGACCGACTTCTTCGGAGGTGTGCACGGGAACCGGCTGGATGGGGAACGTCTTGCCGTCGGTGCGCACGTGTTCGACCTCGCGCGCCAGGTCCTCGTGGGCGACCTTGAGCGCGCTGTCGCGCAGCGTGCGCAGTGGCCGCACCAATGTGCGGGCCACCAGCGTGACCAGCAGCAGCGCCACCACGATCGCCGCGCCGACGAGTGCGGCGTCCCGGATCGCCGCCGTCCGAGCGGCGGCGGCCTGCCTGTCCACGGTGGTCGGGATCGAGTGGGTGGTCTGGGCGATCAGCCCGTCGGCGATCTCGCGGGTGACCTGCTGCGAGGCCAGCAGGTCGGGGTTGCCGACCAGCGCCGACGCCGGGTCGGACAGCACCGACATCCGCCTCACCATCTCCGAGCGCAGCGAGGCGGCTTGATCGGTTGCGCCACCGAAGTAGCCACCCATGGCCGACACCGTGGACGGCTCGGTGCCCGCGATGGTGATCATCGCCGAACGCAGCTCCGGTTCGGGCAGGCCGCCACCACTGGTGACCAGCATCTGCTGCATCGCCATCTGCCCGCGCGCCCCGACCGCCCGCGCCAGCGCGTCCCCTTCTGCCTGCACGGTCTGGTCGTCGGCGTCCACCAGGCCGGTGATCGCCGTCTCGGCGGTGAGCAACAACGGCGCGTAGGTCGTCACCCGGCCACGCAGGTCGATCGTGTTGGCCGAGATCTCGTCGAGCAGATCCTGGCCGTAATCGAGCAGTGTGTTGGCGGCCAGCCGGGTGCTGTCCTGCAGATCGGTGTCGGCGACGCGCCGCTCCAACTCCGAGCGCGCCGAGCCGTACACCGTCAACGCCGACCCGGTGTCACCGCCTTGGGTGGCGGTGACCATCGCCTGCTCGAGAGCGCCCATGTAGTCGGCGACCGCCGGGACCATCTCGGCGCGTTCAGCGGCCTGTTGCAGCTCGCCCGCCTCGGTGACGCTGGAGTGGATCCGCAGCCCACCGAACACGCCGGCAAGGATCAGCGGGACCGCCGCGATGGCGAGCACCTTCCACCGCACCGGCCAGTTGGACAGCGCCACCCGCGACGGGCGGTCGGCGGACTTCATCGGCGGCGCACGCTGTCGACGGCGTGCGCGCAGATCACAGTTCGGTCGTCGTTCATCCGGCTTCCTGCTGATGTCGCCCTGGGGTGCTGGCCTACCTGGCCTGGCAATTGGACGAGTATGCCAGCCGAACCCGGCGGATTCCACACTTGGCCATGTCAACAGCGCCCCGGCAAACGGCGCGCACCACAGCACGTTTCATGCTGGCAAACCCGGATTACGGCGCGCCGGGCGGCATCGGTCAGCCGGCTTCGACCACGTCCCGACCGGCCACGTTCGCAACATTCGCGCGGTAGGCGAACAGGTAGTAGGCGGCAAAGCCGACGAGGCACCCGATGAACCAGCTGTACTGCCCCAGCGTCGGCACCACACCGGTGATCTTGGGTATCACCACCGAGCCGATCGAGGCGATGCCGGCGACGATCGTCGCCTTGATCGCGACCGGGTTGAAGCCCCGCTGATACCAGTACGTTCCGCTCTCCTCCATCGTGAACAGGTCGTCGACGACGATGTGCTGCTTGCGCACCAGGTAGTAGTCGGCGATCAGGATGCCGAACAGCGGACCGATCAGCGCGCCGAGCAGACCCAGCGTCCAGAAGATGGCCTCGTCGTTGTTGTACCAGTTCCAGGGCGTCAACAGCACCGAGCCCACCGCGGCGATCATGCCGCCGGTGCGCCAGCTGATCTTCTGCGGGTTGACGTTGGAGAAGTCGAACGCCGGTGCGACGAAGTTGGCGACGATGTTGATGCCGATCGTGGCCAGCACGAAGGTGAACCCGCCGAGCAGCACTGCGGTGTAGGTGTCGATGGCCTGCACGGTGTCGATCGGGTTGGTCATGACCTCGCCGAACACCGGCAGCGTCGCCGAGGCGGTCAGCACGACCAGCAACGAGAACACCACGAAGTTGATCGGCAGCCCGATCAGGTTGCCGAGCTTGAGCTGCTGGAAGGACTTGGCGTAGCGGGAGAAATCACCGAAGTTGAGCATCGGCCCGGCGAAGTAGGACACCACCAGTGCGATCGCCCCGAGCATCGCCCCGAGTTGTTCCGCGGTGCTCAACTGCTTGTCGGACAACGTCAGGCTGATCTGCCAGTCCGCGCGCGCCATCATGTAGATGCACAAGATGAACATCATCGTGTAGATCAGCGGCCCGCTGATGTCGCACAGCCAGCGCACCATCTCCATGCCCCACCAGAACACGACCGCCTGGATCACCCACAGGATCGCGAAGCTCAGATAGCCGACGTAGGACAGCCCGAGAAAGCTGTTGTCGTCGGTCGCGTAGGCCTGCAGCCCGGGAAAGAGTTTCAGGATGACGATCGTCAGCGAGCCCGCCGCCAGGAAGGTCTGCACGCCGTACCAGGCGATCGCGATGCTGCCGCGGATGATGGCGGCGATGTTGGCCCCCATCACCCCGAAGGCCGCCCGCGCCACCACCGGATAGGCCAGCCCGTGCACCTGGCTGGGCTTGGCGACCAGGTTGCAGAACAGCTGCACGATGCAGATGCCCACGATCAGGCAGACGAACACCTGCCAGCTGGTCAGGCCGAGCGCGAACAGCGCGCCTGCGGTGACGTACCCGCCGACGCTGTGCACATCGGCCATCCAGAACGCAAAGATGTTGTACCAGTTCCACTTCTGTTCGACCAGCGGCGCCAGGTCCTCGTTGGTCAGCCGGGGGTGGTACGACGGCTTGATGATCGACGTTCCGGCTGGCCCGGTGTGGGTACCAGCGGTCAACGGCGCTGCTTCGGTGGTCAATGCAGTCTCCTAGCGCAGTGGGCTCGACACGTCACGCTAGGAATGCGGTGTTTCCGGCAACGCAACCGCAATGTCAACCCGGTGTTACCGATCACATATAGGAGTTACGGACCGCGAAACAGTTCCGCGTCCCCGCGCAGCGGATCGAACCCGGCACGCAGGTGCTCGTAGTGTCGGTGCGACGCGGCCACCAGGGCGTCGACGTCGCGGTCGACGAACGCGGCGATCATCTCGGCATGATCGCCGTGGAACTGCCGGCGCGCTTCATCGGAGACGTGCGACATCGGACTGGTCGGCTCGGTCAGGTTCCACGCCGACTCGTACATGCTGATCAGCCGGCTCATCTTCGACGGCCGCATCATCGCCAGATGCAGCCGGCGCGATTCGGTGTGGAAGGAACGGTGATCGCTGCGGCGGATGGCCGTCTCCAACTCGGTGTGGCTGGCCCTGATCTGCACGTCGTCGTCGACGCCGGCGTTGCGCACCGACGAGACCAGGGCGGAAGCCTCCAGCACCTCGCGCACCTCGTAGAGGTCGGTGAACTCCTCGAACGTCAGCGTGGTCACCCGGTACCCGACGTGGGGCCGGCGTTCGACCAACCCTTCACCGATCAGTGTCATCAGCGCCTCCCGCACCGGGATCGGGCTGACGCCGAGGTGGGCGGCGACTTCGTCGACGGGGATCACCGTGCCGGGCGGTTGGTCACCGGACAGAATGGCGTGCCGCAGATCGTCGACGACGTGGCTCTGCCCGCTCTGGGTGAACGAATTCTGCAGGCGCAGTGAATCGCGGGCCGCGTCGAATCCTCGCCACGCGTCCTCCCGCCGCCTGTGGACTGCTCACCACCGTAACAGCGTCTGAACCGCAAGGGGATCGTTACGTCCCTGAGGCCCATCACCGCGACACGCACGCGACACTGGTTGGGGACGAAGCCGGGTTGGTCAGCGCGAGGCGCGTAACCTGGACACTGCACAAGGAGGTGCGACGATGGTCCGTAACGGGGTTGAGGTGGCCACGCTGGCCGAGGCGTCCGAGATCGGTGACTCACCAATGATGCGAGCGATGAGTAGCGAAGTGGTCGACGCCGAGACGTTCGCGGGGTTGGTTTCCATCGCTGCATACGAAACCTGTTTGGACTGAACGACTCTGGTCGCCCGATCGGCCATCACGGCGCGGTCGGCACCAGCACGGCGACGAGGAAGCCCGAGTCCTCGGTGAACGGCCGGACGTCCCAGGCGGACAGCAGCAGCTCGGCGGCGAGGCCCGCGGTTGCCGCATCGGCGAGGAACTGGCCGAACTCGTAGTCGCGGCCGGCGCCGAAGCCGATCGCCAACCGCCCGTCGGCCCGCAGGTGGGACCGCAGCCGGGACAACACCGGCACCCGGGTGCTCGGCGCCAGAAACGTCATGACGTTGCCGGCCGACATGATGACGTCGAAGGGTTCACCGACGCCCCGGGCAGGCAGGTCCAGCTCGGCGAGATCGCCGACAAGCCAACGAGGTCCGGGATGATCCTGTTCTGCCGCCGCGATGAGCGCGGGGTCGACATCCACCCCGACCACCCGGTGACCGGCCGCGGCCAGATAACCGCCGACGCGGCCGGGACCGCACCCGGCATCGAGGATGTGTGCCCCGCGCGGCGCCATCGCATCGACGAAGCGGGCTTCGCCGCCCAGGTCGTCACCGGCCCGCGCCATGGCCCGGAAACGCTCGATGTACCAGTCCGAATGCCCCGGGTCGACCGCCACCTTCTGCATCCACAAGCTCGTTTCGACCATGACCTCAGTGTCGGGGATGGTGTCGGGGTCCGCGCAGGGACCCGCAAAGATGGGCAGTTGTGTTCAACGTGATGTTCTTCTCGCCCCGGATCGCGCCCAACACCGGCAATGCGATCCGGATGGTGGCGGGCAGCGGGTGCGCGCTGCACCTGGTCGAGCCTCTCGGGTTCGACCTGTCCGAACCGAAGCTGCGCCGAGCCGGACTGGACTACCACGATCTGGCCTCGGTGACGGTGCACGCCGATCTGGCAACCGCGTGGCAGGCACTGATGCCGGCCCGGGTCTATGCGTTCACCGCGCACGCGTCGACGTCGTTCGCCGAGGTGGCCTACCAACCGGGCGACGTGCTGATGTTCGGCCCCGAACCCACCGGCCTGGATCAGGCCACGCTGGCCGACCCGCACATCTCGGCGACGGTACGCATTCCGATGCTGTCCGGGCGGCGCTCGCTGAACCTGTCCAATGCCGCCGCCGTCGCGGTGTACGAGGCCTGGCGCCAGCACGGCTATGCGGGAGCCGGCTGAGCGGCTACCAGGTGTCCCAGTGGGTGAGCTGCTCGGCCGGTAGCCGTTTGGCCGGCCGGAAGTCGGTGCCCTTGGTGTAGGCCACCGGGAACAGGCCCGCCTGGCTGTAGGAGTCGAACGGAATGCCGAGGAGCTCGGCGGCCTGGCGCTCACCGTCGCCGAGCAGATGCAGCGTGGTCCACGCCGATCCGAGGCCCCGCGAGCGCAACGCCAGCATGAAGCTCCACACCGCCGGCAGCAACGAACCCCAGTACCCGGCACTCTGCCCCGACGGCGTGTCGGTGGGCTTGCCCTCCAGACAGGGGATCAGCATCACCGGAACCTCGTGGAGGTGGTCGTTGAGGTAGCGCGCCGAGTCCTCGACCCGAGGACGCTGTTGGTCACGCAGGTCGCCGGTCTGTGGCTTCTCCATCGCCAGATACGGGGTGGCGTTGGTGCGGTAGATCTCGGCCAACGCGCGCTTCTTGTCCGCATCCTCGACGAACACCCACTGCCAGCCCTGGTTATTCGACCCGGTGGGCGCCTGCAGCGCGATGTCGAGGCACTCCATCAGCACCTCCCGCGGAACCGGCTTGTCGAAATCCAGTCGCTTGCGCACCGAACGGGTGGTGGTCAGGACTTCATCGGCAGATAAGTTCAGCGTCATTTTTTCGAGACTACATTCGCTACATGGCAATCGAATTACCGCAGGACGTCATGCAACGACTCCAGTCCGATCACTACGGTTGGCTGACCACCGTCGCCCGATCCGGACAACCGGTGCCACGCCTGGTGTGGTTCTACTTCGACGGCGCCGATGTGCTGGTCTACACCGAGCCGGGCGCGGCGAAGGTGCGCCACATCGGCCGCCATCCCCGGGCCAGCTTGAACCTGGACTCCGACGGCCACGGGTCCGGCATCATCGTCGTCGGCGGCGTCACGACCGTCGACGCGGAAGGCGCCGATCCGCGCGAGGACGCCTCGTACTGGGCGAAGTACGCCGACGACGCCGAGCGGATCGGTCTGGCCGACTCGATGGACCAGTACGGCCTGCGGCTGCGCATCAGCATCGACAAGGTGTGGACCACACCGACACCCGGCTGAAACACCCAGCGAGCGTGCGCTTTTGCACACGACACGCCCCGAAGAACGGTACAGACACGCGCTCTCGCGGAACGAGGTGCGCGCCGGTCAGCGGAAGTCGCGGGACTTCGAGGCCACCCGCATGCTCAGCGGGCCCATACGGTCCGCGACGACGGTGACCGCGCCGGTGGCGTTCTGCACGACGCCACGCACCACCAGCGCCGACGCCGACTGCGCCAACCGGCGGTGACGCGACCACACCCCCGGGGAGCACAGCACGTTGACCATGCCGGTCTCGTCCTCGAGGTTGAGGAATGTCACCCCCTGCGCGGTGGCCGGCCGCTGCCGGTGCGTCACCGCCCCCGCGATCAGCACCCGGGTACCGTCGGGCACCCCCAGCAGGCGGTCGGCGGGCACCACACCCATCTCGTCGAGGTTCTCCCGCAAGAACTGGGTCGGATAGCTGTCCGGCGACACCCCGGTCGCCCACACGTCCGACACCGCCAGCTCCAGCTCGGTCATCCCGGGCAGCGAAGGGATCTGCGCCGACGAGCCCACCCCCGGCAGCCGGTCGGGCCGCTCGGCGGCGGCCGCCCCCGCCGCCCACAGCCCCTCACGGCGGGTGATGCCGAAACACCCCAGCGCTCCCGCTGTGGCCAGCGCCTCGGTCTGCGGCACCGACAACTGCACGCGGCCGGTCATGTCGAGCAGAGAGGTGAACGGGCCGTGGACTTTCCGTTCCTCGACCAGTTTCTCCGCCAGCTCGTCGCCGATGTGACGGACACTGCCCAGGCCCAGCCGGACCTCCATGCCGGCGTTCTCCAGTGTGGCGTGGGCGAGGCTGGCGTTGACATCCGGGCCGTGCACGACGACCCCGTGCCTGCGGGCGTCGGCGACCAGCGACTGCGGCGAGTAGAAACCCATCGGCTGCGCCCGCAGCAGCGCTGCGCAGAACGCCGCCGGATGGTGCAGCTTGAACCACGACGAATAGAACACCAGCGACGCGAAGCTCAGCGAATGACTCTCCGGGAAACCGAAATTGGCGAACGCCTCCAACTTCTCGTAGATCCGCTCGGCCACCTCGCCGGTGATGCCGTGCAGCCCGCGCATCCCGTCGAAGAATCTGCCCCGCAGCCGGCGCATCTTCTCCGTCGACCGCTTCGAGCCCATCGCGCGGCGCAGCTGATCGGCCTCGGCCGCCGAGAAACCCGCACAGTCGACCGCCAACTGCATCAGCTGCTCCTGGAACAGCGGCACCCCCAACGTCTTGCGCAGCGCGGACTCCATCGACGGATGCTCGTAGGTGACGGCCTCTTCACCGTTGCGCCGCTTGATGTAGGGGTGCACCGAGCCGCCCTGGATCGGGCCCGGCCGGATCAGGGCGACCTCGACCACCAGGTCGTAGAACACCCTGGGTTTGAGCCGGGGCAGGGTGGCCATCTGCGCGCGGGACTCCACCTGGAACACCCCGACCGAGTCGGCCCGCTGCAGCATCTCGTACACCGCAGCCTCGCCCAGGTCCAGCTTGGCCAGGTCCACGTCGATGCCCTTGTGCTCGGCGACCAGGTCGATGCAGTAGTGCAGCGCCGAGAGCATGCCCAGTCCCAGCATGTCGAACTTGACCAAACCGATTGCCGCGCAGTCGTCTTTGTCCCACTGCAGCACGCTGCGGTTCTCCATCCTGGCCCACTCCACCGGGCATACGTCGGCGATGGGGCGATCGCAGATCACCATGCCGCCGGAGTGGATGCCCATGTGGCGGGGCAGGTTGGAGATCTGCATGGCCAGGTCCACCACCTGCTCCGGAATCCCCTCGACATCGGGCGAGTCGGCCAGACCGTTCCACCGGCTGATCTGCTTGCTCCAGGCGTCCTGTTGCCCCTGGGAGAATCCCAGCGCGCGAGCCATGTCGCGCACCGCGCTGCGGCCGCGGTAGGTGATCACGTTGGCCACCTGGGCGGCGTACTCGCGGCCGTAACGCTGGTAGACGTACTGGATCGCCTTCTCGCGCAGGTCGGATTCGATGTCGATGTCGATGTCGGGTGGCCCGTCCCTGGCCGGGGACAGGAACCGCTCGAACAGCAACTCGTTGGCCACCGGGTCGACGTTGGTGACCTTCAGCGCGTAGCAGACCGCCGAGTTGGCCGCCGAACCCCGCCCCTGGGCGAGGATGTCGTTGTGACGACAGAACCGGGTGATGTCGTGTACCACCAGGAAATAGCCCGGAAAGCCGAGTTGCTCGATGACGGCCAGCTCGTGCTCGATCTGGGCATAGGCGCGGGGCGCGCGCTCGGGTGGGCCGTAGCGGTCCCGGGCACCTTCGGCGACCAGGTGCCGCAGCCAGCTGATCTCGGTGTGACCGTCGGGGACGTCGAACGGTGGCAGCTTCGGCGCGATCAGCGCCAGCCCGAACGCGCACTGCTCGCCGAGCTCGGCCGCAGCCGTCACCACGCCGGCGGGGAAGATCCGGGCCATCTCCGCGCCCGACCGCAGGTGTGAACCACCCAGCGGCGCAAGGTACCCCGCGGCGTCGTCCATCGAGTTGCGGGCCCGGATCGCCCCCATCGCCATGGCGAGCGTGGCGCGATCGGGTCCGGCGACGTGCGCGGCGGTGGTGGCGACGACGCCGAGCCCGAAGCGGGGCGCCAACGCGGCGAGTGCGGCGTTGCGCTCGTCGTCGAGGGGGTGGCCGTGGTGGGTGAGCTCGACACTGACCCGGTCCCGCCCGAACCGCTCGACCAGGTCGGCCAGCGCCGCCTCGGCTGCCGCCGGACCACCCGAGGCCAGCGCCTGCCGGACATGCCCCTTGCGGCAGCCGGTCAGGATGTGCCAGTGCCCGCCCGCCGCCTCGGTCAACGCGTCGACGTCGTAGCGCAGCACGCCTTTCTCCCCACCGGCCAGGTGCGCGTGCGCCAACTGCCGCGACAATCGCCGATACCCCTCCGGACCCCGGGCAAGCACCAGCAGATGCGGCCCCGGCGGATCAGGCTCGTCGGTGCGGCTGACCCCGCTGAGCGACAGCTCGGCACCGAACACGGTGGCCACGTCGAGTTCCCGGGCCGCCTCGGCGAACCGCACCACCCCGTAGAGCCCGTCGTGATCGGTCAGGGCCAGGGCACGCAGACCGAGCCGGGCCGCCTCCTCCACCAGTTCCTCCGGCGTGCTGGCGCCGTCGAGAAAGCTGTATGCCGAATGGGCGTGCAACTCGGCATAGGGCACCGAAACAGCCCCGGTGGCCGGTGGACGGTCCACCTCCGGGGCCCGGTACTCCCCCCGCTTGCGCGACCAGGCCGGGCTGTCCCCACCGTCGCCGGACTGCTCGTCGATGGGCCAGCCGGCCCGGCGCGCCCGACCATTGAGCACGCGCTCCATCTCGGTCCAGCTCGGCGGACCGTTGTGCCACCCCACCGCGGCATTCTATCGAACTGATGTTCGACAGTGCGAGGGGTTGCTTCAGGCGCTCTTGCCGTTGTCCGGCCAGTCGTCCTTGCCGTTGTCCGGCCAGTCGTCGCCTCCCGGCTCATCTGGATCCTCACCGAGGTCCGGCCGCAACACGTAGCGGACCTGATTGCCCCCGGCCATCCGGGCCTGCTCGATGGCCGTGGTGGCGACCGAGATGAGCTTGTCCACCACCTCGTCGGGCGGCTCGGCGGCCAGCGGCGGCAGCGGCGTGCAGACGACGCCGATGCTGGCGGTGAGTTTCTGCGGGGTTCCGGCGATCGCCCCACGGATGCGCTCGACCAGCGGAGACGCATCCGGGGTCGTGAACGAGTCGGCGACCAGGAAGTCGTGGAAACCGCCGGAGGACACGTGCGCGACGATCGCGTTGTGCCGGACTGTTTCCCGCAGCGCCTGCCCCACGGCGACGCGCGCCCTGGTGCCGGCCTGCGCACCGGAGAGACCCATCAGCAGCGAGAAGCTGTCGATGTTGACCGCGACCATGACGAGGTACTGGTCGTCGCTGCGGCTGCGGGACGCCAACAGCGTGGCCACCCCGCGGTAGAACGCGTCCCGGTGCAGCAACCCGGTGACCTGCTCGATGTCGCCGTGATGGGCCTCGGGCTGGACCAGGGTGACCGCCGCCCGGCAGACCAGCGCGATGAACACGTTGAGCACTACCACGACACCTGCCGCGCACAGGGCCAGCGCGAGATCGTCAGGGGCCAGCCGGGCGAACAGCACCGCGACCACCACGGCTCCCGCGGTCCAGGTGAAGACCAGGAAGCGAGCCGAGTGGAAACACACCACGAACGCCGTCAGCAACACGTAGGTCGTCGCACCCAGGAAACCGGCGATGGGACTGGACACGTTCAGCGCGGACACCCCGATGCCCACCGTGCCGACGAAGACGGACAGCAGCGACTGCGCCCGCGTCGGCCAGTGCTGCCGCAGCCACAGCGCCGCCAGGCCCAGGCAACCCAGCCCGACGACGACCGCGAGGCCGCGGGTCGCTGCGGTCTGTGGGCCCAGCGCGCTGGCCATCAACACCATCGGAACCACGCCCAGGGCGACGATGCACGTCGCCACCACGCGGCAGGCGACGGTCTGGAGCCCACGGGCGGCGAGCACGGCAGTAAACCAGTAGTACTGATCCGAGCGCCACAACGCAGGCGCTATGGCTGAAGCGGCGGAATGCCGCAAATTCTCAAACACCCACCCACCCCGTCTGGACGCCCTCAAGAGGCAGTTCATCACGCCCCCGCCTTCGCGAAGGCTACCAGCCCAGCAAACCAATGCCCAGGGTCGAGGAAACCTCGGCGACGAATCCGGTGGCGGGCTCTCGCGTCAGCGGAACTCGGCGACGCCGTCGTCGAGCACGAGCCGGGCGTTGGACCCGTCGGACGCAGACGCTTCGGTGCGGAATACCGCGGCGCCCGAGCCCTGGCGCCAGATCGACGTGGTCAGCGTCTCGCCAGGAAAGACCGGCGAGCTGAACCGCGCCGCGATCGCGGTGATCCTGGTGGCGTCTCCGTCGCACAACTCGGCGACCAGTGCCCGGCCGGCGACCCCGTAGCTGCACAGACCGTGCAGGATCGGCGTCGGGAATCCGGCGAGCTGGGCGAACCACGGGTCGCTGTGCAGCGGGTTGCGGTCACCCGACAGGCGGTAGATCAGCGCCTGGTCCTCACGCGTGGGCAGGGCCAGCCGCGCGTCGGGTTCCCGCTCGGGAAACTCCGGAGCGGGCGGCCGCTGCCCGGGTTGGCCACCGAATCCACCCTCACCGCGGATCACCAGCGTCATGAGCGATTCGGCGACCGGCTCGCCGGTGTCGGGGTCGCTGCCGGTGGCCTTGAGCATGACGACGGCGTTCTTGCCCGGCCCCTTGTCCTGGATGTCGGCGACTTCGCTGACGACGCTGAGCCGCCCCGCCGGCGGCAGCGGGCTGAACACCCGGATGGCCTGGGATCCGTGCAGCAGACGACTGAAATCGAAGCTGCCGATCGTGGTGGCCGCGGCGAACGGCGAGCAGGCGATCACCGCGTAGGTCGGCAGCACCTGCTGCTCGACCTCGTGGCTGTTCTCGGTGGTGAACGCGAGGTCAGCCGTCCCGGCTCCGACGCCGAGCGCGTACAGCAGGGTGTCGCGCTCGGCCCATTCGAATACCTGCGGGTCGGTGGTGACGCCAACGGCGTGGGGATCGATCGGCATGGACGCGACTGTATCCGGCGGGGTTTGTGTCGGGTGTTGACCTTTGTTCGGCGACCCGTGACGATGACTCGCATGCGCTATGTCGTTACCGGCGGTACCGGGTTCATTGGTCGCCGACTGATCGCCGAAATCCTGTCGCTGCCGGGAACCGTGGCCGTGCACGTGCTGGTGCGGGCCGGGTCGCTGGGCCGCTTCGACCGCCTGGCCGTCGGCTGGGCCGACGAGCGGGTGCAGCCGTTGGTCGGCGACCTCACCGCACCAGACCTCGGCTTGAGCGACGGCGTCGTCGACGGACTCGGTGCGATCGACCACGTGGTGCACTGCGCCGCGGTCTACGACATCACCGCCGCCGAGGAACGTCAGCGAAGCGCCAACGTCGAGGGCACCCGCGCGGTGATCGGACTTGCCCGTCGCCTGGACGCGACACTGCATCACGTGTCGTCGATCGCGGTGGCCGGTACGCATCGCGGCGTTTTCACCGAGGACGACTTCGACCTCGGCCAGGATCTGCCGACGCCCTACCACCGCACCAAGTTCGACGCCGAGCGCCTGGTCCGCACCGCCGACGGGCTGCGATACCGCATCTACCGCCCGGGGGTGGTCGTCGGCGATTCGCGCACCGGCGAGATGGACAAGGTCGACGGCCCCTACTACTTCTTCGGCGTGTTGTCCGGCCTCGCGCGGCTGCCGCGGTTCACCCCGATGATGCTGCCCGACACCGGGCGCACGAACATCGTGCCGGTCGACTATGTGGTGTCGGCGATGACGGCGTTGATGCACGTCGAAGGCCGGGACGGCCAGACCTTCCATCTGACCGCGCCGACGACGACGGGCCTGCGGGGGATCTATCGCGGCATCGCCTCCGCGGCCGGACTGCCGCCCCTGGTCGGGTCACTGCCCCGGGCCGCGGCCGCGCCGCTGCTCCAGGTCGGCGGTCGGGCCAAGATCCTGCGCAACATGGCCGCAACCCAGCTCGGGGTGCCGGCCGAGATCCTCGACGTCGTCGACCTCATGCCGACCTTCCGCAGTGAGCTGACGGCAGAGGCACTGCGGGGCAGTGGAATCACGGTGCCCGAATTCGGCTCCTATGCGGGAATGCTGTGGCGATACTGGGCGCGTCACCTGGATCCGGGCCGGGCCCGTCGCGACGATCCGGCCGGCCCGTTGGTCGGCAAGCACGTCATCATCACCGGCGCCTCCAGCGGCATCGGCCGCGCCTCGGCAGTGGCGGTCGCGGCACGCGGTGCGACGGTGCTCGCCCTGGCGCGCAACGGCGAGGCCCTCGAGGAGCTGATCGCCGAGATCCGCGCCACCGGCGGGCAGGCGTATGCGTTCAGCTGCGACGTCACCGATTCGACGGCCGTCGACCGCACCGTCACCGACATCCTCGACCGCTTCGGCCATGTCGACTATCTGGTGAACAACGCCGGGCGGTCGATCCGCCGCTCGGTGATCGCCTCGACCGACCGGCTGCACGACTACGAGCGGGTGATGGCGGTCAACTACTTCGGGCCGGTGCGCATGGTGCTGGCTCTGCTGCCGCACTGGCGGGAACGCCGGTTCGGTCACGTGGTCAATGTCTCCAGTGCCGGTGTGCAGGCCAACAGTCCGAAGTACAGCGCCTACATCCCGAGCAAGGCCGCGCTCGACGCGTTCGCCGAAGTCGTTGGCACCGAGACCCTCTCGGACCACATCACCTTTACCACCATCCACATGCCGCTGGTCAAGACGCCGATGATCGCGCCGTCCCGTAGGCTCAACCCGATGCCCCCGATCTCTGCCGAACACGCCGCCGCGATGGTGGTCCGAGGGTTGGTGGACAAGCCGGCGCGCATCGACACCCCGGTCGGCACGCTGGCCGATGTCGGCATGTACTTCACCCCGAGGCTGTCTCGTCGCGTGCTGCATCAGCTCTATCTGGGTTACCCCGACTCCGCAGCAGCGCGCGGCGTGGTCGAGAACCGTCCCACCCCTGCGCAGCGACCCGCTTCCCGCCGGCCCCACCGGCGGGTGCGCCCGGTGCCCGCGGTGCGGGTACCGCGTCCGGTCAAGCAGGCGGTCCGGTTGGTGCCCGGCGTTCACTGGTGAGTGCCGCGCCGGTCGGGCCGGCCCATCCTGTCTTCGTCGACGTGGACACCGGTGTCGACGACGCGATGGCCCTGGCCTACCTGTTCGCCAGCCCGGAGGCCGACCTGGTCGGTATCGCCTCGACGGCGGGAAATGTCGGCGTGCACGAGGTGTGCCGCAACAACCTGGCGCTGCTGGAATTGTGTGGGATCACCGGCGTCCCGGTGTCCACGGGGTCGGAGATCCCGCTGTCGGCGCCGCTGCGCACCGCGGAGGACACGCACGGTCCGCAGGGGCTCGGGTATGCCGAGTTGCCCGAGCCGACTGCTGCACCCACGTCCTACGACGCCGCCGAGGCGTGGGTGCGTGCGGCCCACGCCCATCCCGGCGAGCTGGTCGGGATCGCCACCGGCCCGTTGACGAACCTGGCGCTGGCCCTGCGCGCCGAGCCGGCTCTGCCGCAGCTGTTGCGCCGGTTGGTGATCATGGGCGGGTCGTTCGACTACCGCGGCAACACCACCCCGGTGGCGGAATGGAACACCAGCGTCGACCCCGAGGCCACACAGCAGGTCTATGCGGCCTGGCGGGATGCGCAGGAACTGCCGATCGTGTTGGGGCTGAACCTGACCGAGACCGTCGTGATGACCCCCGCCCTGCTGGATCGGCTCGCGCGGGAGGCCGACCCGCAGGCGGACATCCGACAACGACCGAACCCGCTGATCCGGGTGCTGTCGGACGCGATGCGGTTCTACTTCGAGTTCCACGAAAGCCAGGGCGAGGGCTATCTGGCCCACCTGCACGACCCGGTGGCCGCCGCCGTGGCGCTGGACCCCGAGCTGGTGACCTGCCGCCCCGCGGCGGTGGACGTCGAGCTGACCGGCACCCTGACCCGGGGCATGACCATCGCCGACTGGAGTGGTCACTGGGGTCGAGAACCCCACGCGCTCATCGGAGTCGACGTCGACCCTGCCGCGTTCTTCGACCGGTTCATCACCCGGGTGGCTGGGTTCGCCAGGCAACTGGCCCACCCCGGTCCGTCAGATCACTCATAGGCCCCCTCGAGGTACCACCGCCGCTGCCGGTAGCACAGCAGTAGCGCGCGAGCGGTTGCGCCGCTGCCCACCAGGACCTGAGCCCGCGCCGCTCGCCCGCTGCGCGCCTCTGTGGCGGCATCCCACCACCGTTCGTCGACCGGCCACGGGCCCGCCCACCAGGACAGCCTGCCGGCGCACCCGGGCGCCTCCAACCGGACCGGGTCGGCGGTGAACAGCCCCCGCGCGGTGACCCGCACCGGATTGCCGTCGACATCGAGCACCTCGACCGGATCGTCGAGAAGCACCGTCGGTGACGGTTCGGGCAGTTGGCCCGGCCACGGCTGGTCCGGGTTCGCCGCGGGGACCGGTTCGTCGCCGAGCGGGATGAAGGTGATCCGTTCGATCGGACTGCGCCCGCCGCTGAGTATCGGAACCTTGACGGCGTCGGGACCCAGCAATCCCTGCACCCGGACCAGGGCCCGCCGCGCCCGCAGCCGGTCCTCCTCCCCCAGCCCGCCCCACAGCGGCAACTGCAACGCCTCGGCCGATACCACCTCGACCGGCCGCAACCGCAGCACGCTGATCGGGGCGCAGGGCCGGTCCTGCTGATGTCTGCGGTTGAGCCACCCGTCCAGTTGCCAGCGCACCCGGTCGGCGGTGGCATCCTCGGTCAACGGCTCGGCGCATCGCCAGACACGTTCCAGCTCTTGACCGTTGGTGGTCTCGGCGTGGATGGCCAGCCGGGTGCATCCGACCCCGGCGGCGAGCAGGCTGCGGTGCAGCACACTGGCCAGGGACCTGCCCGCGAACGCGGCCGCGTCCACCCGGTCGATCGGGGGGTCGCAGTTCATCACCGCGTCGAGTTCGTCCTCGGCGTCCCGCCCTGACGGCGGCCGGCCCGGCTCGCCACAGGCGATGCGGTGCGCGGTGACCGCGTCGGCGCCGAACCGCGACGCCACATCGCCGCGCGGCAGCTCGGCGAACTGTCCGACCGTGCGGATGCCCATTCGCCACAGCAGGTCTGTCAGGTTCTCCCGGTCGGCGGGAGCCAGGCTGGGCTCGGCGGCCAACTGCCGGATGGACAGTCCGGACAGGAACACCGCGTCCTGACCCGGTTCGACGATCCGGCCGGGACGGGCCGCGAAGACCGCCGTCGGCAACTGGTCGGCGATCCCGACCTGGCATTCGGTTCCGGCGGCGGCCACGGCGTCGACCAGTTTCTCGGCGGCGGCCTGCTCGGACCCGAAGTAACGGGCGGCCCCGCGCACCGGCAGGACCGACAGTCCCGGCCGCAGCACCTCGGCACGAGGGACCAAATCGTCGACTGCGGCCGTGACGCGTTCGAAGTGGCGGGCGTCGCGGGCTGGATCGGCGGTGACGACATGCAACTCGGGACAGCGCGCCTGCGCTTCGCGGCGCCGCAGGCCTCGCCGGACGCCGACCGCCCGTGCCGCCGCCGAGCACGCGACGACCCGGTTGGCCAGTGTGACCGCGATCGGCATGGTCGGCGCCACGCCGATCGTGGCGGCGGCGGCGACGGCCGGCCAGTCCATGCACCAGAGCGCCAAGACCCTGGAACTCATCTCATCCGCCGACCGCCTGGACCGGACGCACGGAGCGACCGCGGGCGCGCATGGCCAGCCGCACCCGGCTGATCCGGCCACATCCGGGGGTCGGGACCCCGTCTCGGCCGCCGGCGATCTCGTAGCCGCTGACCCGGGCCTCCAGCCGGGTCGAGGCGCCCTGCCAGTCCCCGTCGGCCACCAGCAGGGTGCAACCGCGCTGGCGGGCCCGCGCGACCAGCGCACGCGCCCGGCTCGCCGGCACCGACCGCCCACCCAGGCCGAGGACCACCAGATCCATCCCGTCCATCAGGACCGCGGCCACCTCCACCGGGTCGGCGCCCGGGTGCGCGACAACCGCGATCCGGCTCAGGTCCGCGCCCATCTCCACCGCGGCCAGCAGCCCGAGATCGGGCCGGCCGACGATCGCGACGTGGCCGCCCTCGGCCGTCACGGCCGCCACGAGGCTCACCTCCAGCGATCTGGCACCTGACACCACCGCCACAGTTCCGCGGGGCAACGAACCGGGAAGCAGTTCGGCCAGCGATTCAGGCATCGGCAGCAAAGAATCATGGTCGATCGGGAGGCCGGTTTCGGCCGCCACGGCACGGCGGCCGCCACCCACCTTCGCCGAAGCCTTGCCCGACATCGAAGCGATCCGGCGGCGAAGCTGTTCTACCTGTTCAGCACGGTTTTCCGGAGAGCGGTCCAGGCTTCTGGCCGTTGTCACAGCAGCACCTTCCTCCCCATCCGGATCATCGGACTCAGGCATGTCATTCGAAAGTGTGTTCGATATCGTCAGTAAACACCGACCCACCGACAACCGTCAACCAAACCGGTGCGCGATCACTGCCATCGGAAAATAGTGACATTGACAACTGTCATCATTGGGAGTTGTATCCACCGCATGCCGACTCGAGGTTCTCTGCGCTCCCGCACCGCGGCAACGGTCAGCAGCATGACCCTGCGGGAGATCAGCAGGGTGCTCCCCGCCGACCAAGCCTGGGGACTGTGGACCTCCCGCCAGATCGTCGCCCGCATCATGGACACCTGCGGACCCGGCCTGGCCGGCACCACGGTAACCCCGGTCGACACCATCGACGCCCACGGCGGCCGCGTCATCGGCGAATGGGTGCACGGCGCCGGTGTCTCGGAGGCCGACACATCCGACCGCGGCGCCATCTACTTCGTGCACGGCAGCGGTTACGCACTGTGCACACCGCGCACCCACCGCCGACTCACCGCCTGGCTGTCGCGGCTGACCGGCATCCCCGTCTTCAGCATCGATTACCGACTGGCTCCCCGACACCGCTTCCCCACTGCCGCAGAGGATGTCCACCGCGGCTGGCACTGGCTGACCACCCAGCACGGGGTGGCTCCCGAGCAGGTCGTGGTCGCCGGGGACTCCGCCGGTGGGCACCTGTCGATCGACCTGCTCCTGCAGTCCGACGTCACCCATCCCGCCGCACTGGTCCTGCTGTCCCCGCTGGTGGATCTGACGTTCGCTCTGGCACGCACCGCCGAACAGCACCGTCGCGACCCGGCCATCCGCGCCCGCGACGCCGCCCGGCTCGTCGAGTTGTACTGCACCGGAATCGATCCCACCCACCCGCGGTTGACGCTCGACGTCGCCGGTGGCCGCGTCCTGCCACCCACCCTGATCCAGGCCGGTGGCGCCGAGATGCTCTCCGCCGACGCCATCGCACTCGCCGACGATCTGAGGGCCGCAGGCGGTCGGTGCGATCTGCAGGTCTGGCCCGACCAGGTCCACGTCTTCCAGGCGCTGCCCCGATTGTCTCCCGAGGCGGCACCGGCGATGCGGGAGATCGCCGCGTTCGTCACCGCGGCCCTGCAACGCGACCACATCGAACAGGTGGGCTGACCATGCTCTTCTTCGGGTCCTCCCGCCGGCGCAGCCACCGCGCCGACGCGGTGATCACCGGCGCCGGAAGCGGTATCGGCGCGGCCTTCGCCACCGAACTGGCGCGCCGCGGTGGCCGGGTGGTGTGCAGCGACATCGATCTCGACGCCGCGCGGCGCACCGCGGCCACCATCACAGACCGGGACGGACAGGCGATCGCGCAACAGTGCGATGTCACCGATGTCGACGCGGTGTACCGGTTGGCGCACCAGGCGCAGTCATGGTTCGACGGCCCCCCGACGCTGGTGATCAACAATGCCGGTGTCGGCGCCGGCGGTAGCCCCATCGGTGAGACGGACCTGCGGGACTGGAACTGGGTGCTGAACATCAACCTGTGGGGGCCGATCCACGGCTGTCACGTGTTCACGCCGCTGCTGCGGGAAGCCGGATACGGCGGCATCATCAACGTCGCCTCCGCTGCAGCCTTCGGCGCCCTGCCGGGCATGGCCGCCTACAACGTCAGCAAGGCCGGCACACTGTCGCTGTCGGAGACGCTGGCCGCCGAACTCGCCGGCACCGGCATCCACGTCACGGCCCTGTGCCCCACCTTCGTCAAGACCAACATCGTCGGGGCAGGACGGATCTCAGACCGCTCCACCCAACTCGCCGACCAGCTGATGCGCTGGACCGGCTTCTCCGCCGAGCGGGTCGCCCGCATGTGTCTGGACACCAACGACCGCGGCGGCCTGTACTGCATGCCCCAACCCGACTCCCGGATCTTCTGGGGCGTCAAACGATTCACCCCGACGGTGTACACCCGCGCTGTCGGCGTCACCACTCGCATCACCACCTAGAGAGGGCCGTGGCCGTGAAATCAAGAATCGACATGGATGCCATGCTGGCCAAGATCAAGGACCGCCAGTGGGCGCTGGCCGACATCGACTGGGATGCGCCGGGCGCAGAGCTGATCACCGACGAGCAGCGGCCCAAACTCAAGGCGTTCATGGCCGACCTGTGCTGGATCGAGAACATCGGTGCGCGCGGTTTCGCCGCGCTGGCCAAGAAGGCACCCACCCCCACCATCGCCGAGATCTACCGCTACTTCCACGCCGAGGAACAGCGCCACGCCAATGCCGAACTGGCGCTGATGAAACGGTGGGGCATGCTCGATGACGGTGAGATGCCCGAGCCGAACGTCAACATCCGCCTCGCAATGGACTGGCTGGACACCTACGCCGACGACATGTCGCTGTCGATCCTGGGCACCGTGATACCGATGCTCGAGGTGGCACTGGACGGTGCGTTGTTGAAATTCCTGCTCGAAGAGGTCGACGACCCCGTCTGTCACCGGGTGTTCGAGAAGATCAACAACGACGAATCCCGGCACATCACAGTTGATTTCGAGGTGTTGAACATGATCGGCCACGCCGACGTGCGACGGCTGGCCATCGAGTTCGTCGGCAGCGTCGCCACCCCGGGACTCATCATCGGCGCGGTGATGTACATCCCGTTGCTCAACCGGATCCGCAACGAGATCGTCGGCATGGGCCTGGAGCCCGAACGGCTCTACAACGCGGTCAAGCGGTTCCGCACCCTCGGCGAACGCGGTGAGCACACCCATCGGGTGCCCACCTATCGGGTGCTGCGCAAGCACGCCTCGATGGTCGTCAACCCGCGCCACCCCTACCACCTGCTGGCCAACTCGATGGTGTGGGCGTCCGACCGCTACCCGAAGGCGCTGCTGCGGCCCATACCCAGCTGGTTCAAGGAGCTGACCCACGAGCCGGCGGCCTGACCGATGCCTTCTGCCAAGCACATTCACGACACCCTGATCATCGGCGCCGGGTTCACCGGGCTGGGCACCGCCATCAAGCTGCGCGAGGCCGGCGTCGGCGACGTCGTCATCGTCGAACGCAGCGACCGTGTCGGCGGCACGTGGCGGGACAACACCTATCCCGGCATCGCCTGCGACATCCCGTCGCTGCTGTACTCGCTGTCGTTCGTCAAGAACCCCACCTGGTCCCGGGCCTACCCGTCGGGCGCCGAGATCTGCGCCCACATCGAAGAGCTGACCGACCAGTTCGGGCTGCGGCCGATGATCCGGTTCGACACCGAGATCACCGGTCTGAACTTCGACGAGGCGCCCGGCGTGTGGACGGCGAACACCAAGACCCGCAAGAAGTTCCATGCCCGGACCGTCGTGCTGGCATCAGGCCCGTTGGCCGACCACAAGTTCCCCGACATCCGCGGCCTGGACACCTACCGGGGCACGAAGATCCACAGCGCGGCGTGGGACCACGACTACGACTTCACCGGCAAGCGCGTCGGTGTGATCGGGACCGGGGCCAGCGCCGTGCAGATCGTGCCCGAGCTGGTCGAAACCGCGGGATTCGTCAAGGTGTTCCAGCGCACCCCGGGCTGGGTGCTGCCGCGGGTGGATCCCCCGATGCCGGCCGCCGTCCAGACCCTGTTCACCAAGGTGCCGGCGGCGCAGGAACTCGCCCGACAGGCCCTCTACTGGGGACACGAGGCCAGCGCCGCGGCCCTGGTGTGGAACACCCCGCTCAGCGGTCTGGTCGCACGACTGGGCAAGGCGCATCTGCGCCGCGCCGTCGGCGACCCCTGGTTGCGTCGCCAGCTCACTCCCGACTTCACCCCTGGCTGCAAACGGATGTTGGTCTCCAGCGACTACTACCCGGCGCTGCAGCGCGACAACTGCAAGCTGATCGACTGGCCGATCGCGACACTCAGCCCGCCCGGGATCCGCACCAGCGACGGCGTGGAACACCATCTGGACGCCATCGTGTTCGCCACGGGTTACGACGTGCACCTGTCCGGCCCGCCGTTTCCGGTGACCGGGCTCGGCGGCCGGTCACTGCAGCAGGAATGGCGCGACCACGCCGAGGCCTACAAGAGTGCCAGCGCACACGGCTACCCGAACCTGTTCTTCATGACCGGGCCGAACTCCGGGCCGGGGCACAACTCGCTGCTCGTCTACGTCGAAGGGCAGATCGAGTACGCGGTCACCGGGATCACCACGATCCTGCGGCAGAACCTGCGTTACCTGGACGTGCGCGCCGACGTGCAGCGGCGCTACAACGACCGGTTGCAGCGCCGGCTGGCCAAGACCACGTGGATGTCGGGCTGCACGAGCTGGTACCTGACCCCCGACGGGTTCAACGCCTCGATGTACCCCGGACTGGCCACGCAGTATCGTCGACAGATGCGAGCCTTCCGATTCTCCGACTACGAGGCCGTGGACGCACGTCCGCGGGCCCTCACGTCGTCGGCCTGACATCGCCTGACATGTCGTCGGCACCCGATTCCCCCCGCCCCACCGGGCCGATCCCGAGCATCCTGCGCCGGATCCGGCGCGGCTCCCGGGACGTGATCGAATCCGCGGTGTCGCAGCTGTTCGACGCCGCGGTGCAGCCCCACGGGGTGGCGGCCTCGGGTGAGTACCGGATCGACGACCTCGCCCGGCTGGCCGGCACCACCACCCGCAACATCCGGGTGTACCGCGACCGGGGTCTGCTGCATCCGCCGCTGCGAGTCGGACGCATCGCGCTGTTCAACGACACCCACCTGACCCGGTTGCGGATGATCACCTCGCTGCTCGACCGCGGCTACAACATCGCCCACGTCAACGAGATGCTCTCGGCATGGGAACAGGGCAAGGACGTCGGCGACATGCTCGGGTTGGAATCGGCGATCGCGGGCACCTGGGCGGCCGAGAAGCCCGAGCGCATGTCGGTCGTCGAGGCCAGGCGATTGGTCGACGACGACGCCGGCTTCGACCGGATGGTCGGCCTGGGCGTGATCAAGCTGGAGGACGACGGTCACGACGCCACCATCGTGCGACCCAAGCTGATCGAGGCGTTCACCGAGATCCGCCAGTACGGCGTCAGCACCGACAAGCTGATCGACCTGCACGAACAGATCGCCCCGCTGGTCGACCAGATCAGCGCCATCCTGGTGACCGCGGGTGTCGAACACATCGGGGACCGGCTCAACCCTGGCACCGCCCTGCCGCCCGACACCGAGGTCGCCGAGATGATCACGATGCTGGTGCGGTTCCGCACGCAGGCGGTGTCAGCGGTGACGGCGACGCTGGCTCATTCGATCGAGACCGCCGTCGAATCGGTCATCGCGGGCATTCTCGCCCAGGCCGTCGAGCACACCCCCGACGAGCACACCCCCGACAAGTAGGGGCTACTCCCACTCGATGGTGCCCGGCGGCTTGCTGGTGATGTCGAGCACCACCCGGTTGACCTCCCGGACCTCGTTGGTGATCCGGGTCGAGATGCGCTCCAGCACCTCGTAGGGCACCCGCGTCCAGTCCGCGGTCATCGCGTCCTCACTGGACACCGGCCGCAGCACGATCGGGTGGCCGTAGGTGCGGCCGTCGCCCTGCACGCCGACCGAGCGGACGTCACCGAGCAGCACCACCGGGCACTGCCAGATCTGGCGATCCAGGCCGGCCGACGTCAGCTCCTCGCGGGCGATGGCGTCGGCCCGTCGCAAGGTGTCCAACCGCTCGGCGGTAACCTCGCCGACGATGCGGATGCCCAGGCCGGGACCCGGGAAGGGTTGGCGCGCAACGATGTCCTCGGGCAGCCCCAGCTCGCGGCCGACGGCGCGCACCTCGTCCTTGAACAGCAGCCGCAGCGGTTCGACCAACGTGAACTTCAGGTCACCGGGCAGACCACCGACGTTGTGGTGGCTCTTGATGTTCGCGGTTCCCGAGCCGCCGCCGGACTCCACGACGTCGGGATACAACGTGCCCTGCACGAGGAACTCGACCTCGCCGTCGGCGGCCCCCAGCGCATCACGCACCGCACCCTCGAAGGCGCGGATGAACTCGCGGCCGATGATCTTGCGCTTGCCCTCCGGGTTCAGCACGCCGGTCAACGCCTCGAGGAAGCGGTCGGCGACGTCCACGGTCACCAGGTTGGCGCCCGTGGCTGCGACGAAGTCGCGCTGCACCTGGGCACGCTCGCCCGAGCGAAGCAGGCCGTGGTCGACGAACACACAGGTCAACCGGTCCCCGATGGCCCGCTGCACCAGCGCGGCCGCCACCGCGGAGTCGACGCCACCGGACAGGCCGCAGATCCCCCGCCCGTCACCGATCTGCGCGCGCACCTGCTCGACCAGCGCGTCGGCGATGTTGGCCGGCGTCCACACCGCGTCGATGCCGGCGAACTCGTGCAGGAAGCGGCTGAGCACCTGTTGGCCGTGCGGGCTGTGCATGACCTCGGGGTGGTACTGCACCCCGGCGAAGCGCCGCGCCCGGTCCTCGAACGCCGCGACGGGTGCTCCGGCACTGGTGGCGACGACGTCGAACCCGGCCGGAGCCGCGGTGACGGCGTCACCGTGGCTCATCCACACCGGCTGGGTCTCCGGCAGATCGGAATGGAGTTGACCGCCAGTCACTTTCAGGTCGGTGCGGCCGTACTCACTGGTGCCGGTGTGCGCCACGGTGCCACCGAGGGCCTGGGCCATGGCCTGGAAGCCGTAGCAGATGCCGAACACCGGCACGTCGAGGTCGAAGAGCTTGGGGTCCAGCTGCGGGGCACCCTCGGCGTAAACACTGGCCGGCCCGCCGGACAGCACCACGGCGCGCGGATCCCGGGCCTTGATCTCCTCGACGCTGGCGGTGTGCGGGATGACCTCCGAGTACACCCGCGCCTCCCGGACGCGACGCGCGATCAGCTGTGCGTACTGCGCGCCGAAATCGACGACCAACACGGGACGGGGGGCTGCTGACTCCACCCGGTCAGCTTAGTGGGCAGGGTATCCACCACGGCGATCGCCGGCGCGCCGACCGTCCCCCCGATGCAGTCGGCGCCACCGGCGATCCCCCCTCGCTCATGAGCACGCCCACGCTATCCCGCGCGGGCGGGGCGGGTCTGTCACCCGAACGAACGAAATCGCTACAGATCCTTCAGGCTCAAGATGCCGTCCTCGATCGCACGCGCCAACAACGCCGACTTCGTCGACGCCGGGCGGCCCACCGCGGCGTACTTGGCCCGCGCCCGCTGCAGATGTGTACGCACCGTCGTCGGGGCGATGAACAACCGCTTGGCGACCAGATCCTTGCTCTCGGTCTGAAACCAGGCGATGAGCACCTGCTTCTCCCGCTCGGAGAGCTTGATCCTGCCGACGGTACCGTCGTTGAGCATCGCCTTGCCCATCCGCGGCCCCACGTACGGCGTCGCGGTGTGCGCGGAATGAATCGCCTCGATGAGGTGGCGTTTGCCCTCGGACTTCACCAGATAGGTGACCGCGCCCAGCTCGAGGCAACGCAGGATCACCTCGTCGGTGTTGATGTGTGAGTAGACGATGACGCGTTGCTCACCGTCGGCGAGCCGGCGCAGCGTGTCGAAATCGGGCCGGTGGCCCTCGATCTGCAGGTCCAGCAGCACCACGTCGATGTCGCGGGCCGGTTCGGTGTAGGCGGCGAAGTACTCGGTCGGCTGCAGGAAGCTCGCCGCGAGTTCGATCGGAGGTTCCGCCTCCCCACACCACGCCTGTATCCCCGCGTGCACGACGTCGTGATCGTCGATGATCGCGATCCGCACCGGCTTCCGCGCGTCCCCCTCGCGGGCCATCCCCCGTCACACCCCCCGACTGAACACAGACAGAAATCTGTTTGCCCTGCCCGGTATTTAATCCCAGGCCACCGACGCGACGCGACAGAAACGCGCCGGGAGTTAGCGAGATACCCGCTGGGGGACGGTCCACGCAGCGAATTGATACGTTCGACCGACCTGCTGGCTTGGCTGGGGAGGGCCGTGGCGACAAAAGGTGAACGCGGGGTCGAACGCGTGGGCGAGGCATCCCGCCGTGAACTCATGACGCGCGCCGCCACCGTCGGCCTGCTCATGCGGCACACCGTCAACTCGATCGCGGCGCTCGTCGCCCTTGCCGACCCGGCCTCCCTGGCGCGCCCCGCCGGCAAGGCCCTGCTCGTGCTCCTCGCCGCCTGGTCGGTGTACCGGCTGGGGACCCGCTCGCATCGGCCCGCCCTGCTGGCAGTGGACTACCTTCTCGTCCTCGCGGTGTGCCTGGCCATCCCCCTGCTGGTTCCGGAGCCCGACTTCTTCGTCGGCAACACCGCACCCCAGGCGATTGCCGGCACGGCGGTGGTGAGCATCTCGGTGTCGGTGCCGATGCGGGCCAGCATCCCGATGACGCTCGGCATCGCCGTGGCCTACGCCTACGGCGCCTCCGGAGCGGTCGGATGGGACAACGTCGCGTCGGTCACCGCGATTTACTACTTCGCTGTCCAGTGCACCACCGCGTCGATCATCCGGCTGATGCTGCTGCGCGTGGCCGACGCCGTCGACCGCGCCCGCCGTCAACGCCACGACGCCGAAGTAGCCCGGCGCGTCAGCGATGCGCTGCGCCACTACGAGCACGAACAGCTCGCCCTGCTGCACGACACCGCGGCGTCGACACTGCTGGTGGTCGGGCAGGGCACCGCTGTCGATGCCGAACGTCTGGCAGCCCAGGCCCGCCGCGACCTCGCCCTCTTGCACGACGGCGCCTGGGTGGCCCCACCGCCGCGTATCGACGTGGTGTCGGCGCTGCGTGAGTGTGCCGCCCACGTCCGCACGCCCGTGCGCTTCGCCGGTCGGGAGGACCTGTGGTTGCCGGGCGAGACAGCCCAGCCCGTCATCGCCGCTGCGCGAGAGGTGATGACCAATGTGGACCGCCACGCGCACGCCGGCGTACTCGATGTCACCGTCACCGACCACGCCGTGCTGCTCACCGACGACGGGGTCGGGTTCGATCCCGCCGAGCCCCGCCGGGGACGAGGACTGGAGGACTCCATCGTGGGCCGGATGCGCCGAGCGGGCGGCCAGGCCCGCGTCGAATCCACCCCGGGAGCCGGCACGAGCATCGAGCTACGTTGGGCCACAACGCAGTCAGCGGCGGCATCACCGGATCCCGACGGTCTGGTCGATCGCACCCGGACCAGGTACGCGCTGGCACTCATCGGGTACGCGCTGGTGAACCTCGCGATCTCGGTTCCGCCCGCAGTCGCGGTCGCGGCCCACCCCGATCTGCAGACGGTTCTCGGGATCCTCGCCGCCTGCGCCGGACTCGCCGCGCTACCCGGAATCCTGGGAAATCGGTGGGGTTACGCGTGGCCGGCCGCGGCGTGCTTGCTGTTCGTCGCGGTGACGCAGCCGATGCTGCTTCCGCCGGAGCTGCTGCTGGGCTACGCGCACTGGGCGCAGAACGCGATCGGCTGGTGCCTGCTACCGCTGGCGCTGACGTTGCCCACCCGCGCCGGAGTCGCCGTCCTCGCCGGCTTCTGGCTCGTCGGCAGCACGGTCACGCTGATGCGGGCACCCACCGCGGAGACACTGGTCAACATCGGACTGGGCACGGCCAGCATCCTCGCGGTGCAGTTGTTCGCCCTGATCTTCAACGGACTGATGCGCGACGCCGCTCTCGACATCGCCGGAGAGACACAGGAACACCAGCGACTCGTCACCCGTGACCGCGTCACCACCGCGCTGCGCGACGAATACCACCGCCGCTACGCCACGATCGTCGACAACGTGGTGCCGCTGCTGAGCGCGCTGGCCCGCGGGGCGGGCGTCGATACCGACATCCAGTCCCGCGCGCGGGCGGAATGCCGGCGCCTCCGCGCGCTGTTCGATCAGGCCAACACCTTCGATCATGCACTGATGCGGCGGATCCGGCCGGTGATCGACGCCGCCGAGGACCGCGGAGTCGACGTGGTCACCGAGGTCGCGGGGGCATTACCGGACCTCGAGGAAGCGCACCTCCTCGATGCCGTGGTGTCGCCCGTCGCGCAGGTGCTCGCCCACGCCGACAGCTATGCGCGGCTCATCCTCTCCACCACCGACGGGCAGCTCGAGGCCAGCGTGGTCATCGACACCGGTATCAGCACCGACGAGCTGTCAAAGGCGCTGCCGGACACCGAGATCGTGCACGACGGGGCCGCTCTCTGGTGTCTGATCCGCAGCGGTGTCGCCTCCGCTACCCCGCCGAGCTGACCGGCTCGATCGGCAGGTTGCGCAGCGCCGCGGGAGCGTCGGCCGGCACCACCGGATGCGCGGGGGCGATCGGCGTCAACCGCCGGTACGCCTCGCCCTGCGGGGGCCGCAGGTCCTGCTCGCCCTTGTTCGGCCACAGCGCTGCCGCACGTTCGGCTTGTGCGGTGATCGACAGCGACGGGTTCACACCGAGATTCGCCGAGATGGCAGCACCGTCCACCACCGACAGCGTCGGGTAGTGATACACCCGGTGATAGGGGTCGATCACGCCGTGGTCGGCACTGTCGCCAATCGCCGCGCCCCCGAGGAAGTGCGCGGTGAGCGGAATGTTGAACAGCTCCCCCCACGTGCCACCCGCGACGCCGTCGATCTTCTCGGCGATGCGGCGGGTCACCTCGTTGCCGACCGGGATCCAGGACGGGTTGGGTTCGCCGTGGCCCTGCTTGCTCGAGTACCGGCGGATACCGAACCGGTTGCGCTTGGTGAACGTGGTGATCGAGTTGTCGAGGTGCTGCATCACCAGCGCGATGACGGTGCGCTCGCTCCACCGCCGCGGGTTGAGCATGCGCAGCATTCCCCGCGGATCGGCCGCCGCGAGCTGCAGCAGCTGCCGCCACCGCGGCACGTCGGTGCCCAGCGGGCCGGCGCCGTCGGTCATCAGCGTCTGCAGCAGCCCCATCGCGTTGGAGCCCTTGCCGTAGCGGCACGGTTCGACATGGGTGTCGGCGGTCGGGTGAATCGACGACGTGATCGCCACGCCGTGGGTCAGATCCATGTCCGGGGACACCTCGAGGCGCCCGGCGCCGACGATCGACTCCGAGTTGGTCCGCGTCAGCACCCCGAGCCGGTCCGACAGCTGCGGCAACCGGCCGGTGTCGCGCATCTTGAACAGCAGCCGCTGGGTGCCGTAGGTGCCGGCGGCCAGCACCACGTGCGTCGCGGTCACCGTGCGCTTGCCGCGCCGCAGCTTGCTGCCGGTGCGCACGGTGCGCACCTCCCACAGGTCGTCGGGGCGCTGGTGGAAGTCGGTGACGGTGCTCATCGCCCGGACGTGGGCGCCGGCCTTCTCGGCCAGGCCGAGGTAGTTCTTCAGCAGCGTGTTCTTCGCGCCGTAGCGGCATCCCGTCATGCAGGATCCGCATTCGATGCAGCCGGTGCGCGCCGGGCCTGCCCCGCCGAAATAGGGGTCGGGCACGGTCTTGCCGGGCGCCTTCTCTCCGTCGTTGCCGAAGAACACCCCCACCGGGGTGGGCACCCAGGTGTCGCCGACGCCCATGTCGTCGGCGACCTGCTGCATGATCTTGTCCGCGTCGGTGATCGTCGGGTTGGTGACCACGCCGAGCATGCGCTGCGCCTGGTCGTAGTGCGGCATCAGCTCGCCGCGCCAGTCGGTGATGTCCTTCCACTGAGCATCGTTGAAGAACGGCTCCGGTGGTACGTAGAGCGTGTTCGCGTAGTTCAGCGACCCGCCGCCGACACCCGCGCCGGCCAGGATCATCACGTTGCGCAGCAGGTGGATGCGCTGAATGCCGAAGCACCCCAGCGCCGGCGCCCACAGGAACTTGCGCAGATTCCACGACGTCTTGGCGAAGTCGTCGTCCTCGTAGCGCCGCCCGGCCTCGAGCACCAGCACCCGGTAGCCCTTCTCGGTGAGCCGCAACGCGGTCACGCTGCCACCGAATCCGGAACCGATGATCACGACGTCGTAGTCAGGCTGCATCCGCCCAGTATGGCCCTACCGACCGGTAGATTTCTAGACAGGGAAGCCTAATTTGTAAAGCAGTGGCGTTCGCGAGGGCGTCCGCGGTCAGCTGCCGACCGCCAGCCCCACCTTCTGGAATTCCTTGAGGTCGCAGTAACCCGCCTTGGCCATCGACCGGCGCAACCCGCCGACCAGGTTCAACGCCCCGAACGGATCGTCCGACGGGCCGGTGAGCACCTGCTCGAGCGACGGGCGCTCGCCGGCGGCGACCTGCAGCAGCGCCCCGCGCGGCAGCGACGGGTGCGCGGCCGCGGCAGGCCAGAACCATCCGCCGCCCTGCGCCTCGGCCGCCGACGCCAGCGGCGTCCCGAGCAGCACGGCGTCGGCACCGCAGGCGATGGCCTTGGCCAGATCCCCGGAGGTGTGGATGTCCCCGTCGGCGAGCACGTGCACGTAACGCCCACCCGTCTCGTCGAGATACTCGCGGCGCGCCGCGGCGGCATCGGCGATGGCGGTCGCCATGGGCACGCTGATGCCCAGCACCTCGTCGGAGGTCGTCACCCCCATCGTCGAGCCGTAACCGACGATGACGCCGGCCGCCCCGGTGCGCATCAGGTGCAGGGCGGTGCGGTGGTCGAGCACACCTCCGGCCACCACCGGCATGTCGAGTTCGGAGATGAACGTCTTCAGGTTCAGCGGTTCGCCGTCCTGGGCCACGCGCTCGGCGGAGATGATCGTGCCCTGGATGACGAGCAGGTCCAGTCCGGCACTTGCCAGCGCCGGGGTCAGCGCCCGCGCGTTCTGCGGGCTGACCCGCACCGCGGTGGTGATCCCCGCCTCGCGGATGCGGGCAACCGCCGCCCCGAGCAGCTCGGGATCCAAAGGCGCCGAATGTAATTGCTGCAGCAGCCGGATCGAGACCGCCGGGTCGGGCTCCTTCTCGGCGGCCTCGACGACCTCGGCGATGCGGGCGTCGACGTCGGCGTGCCGGCCGATCAGCCCCTCACCGTTGAGCACCCCCAGCCCGCCGAGGCGGCCCAGTTCGATCGCGAACTCGACACTGACCAGCGCGTCGGTCGGGTGTGCGACCACCGGGATGTCGAATCGGTACGCGTCGAGCTGCCACGCCGTCGACACGTCCTTCGACGACCGGGTGCGCCGGGACGGCACGATGTTGATGTCGTGGAGCTCGTAGGTCCGGCGGGCGTTGCGGCCCATGCCGATCTCGACCATGTCGCGCATGCGGAGGTCCTCTAGCGGGTGGTGTAGTTGGGGGCTTCCACGGTCATCGTGATGTCGTGGGGGTGGCTCTCTTTCAGCCCGGCCGCGGTGATCTGCACGAACTGAGCCTGTTGCAGCTGCTCGATGGTCGCCGCACCGGTGTAACCCATGGCGGCGCGCAGTCCGCCGGTCAGCTGGTGGATGACCGTCGACAGCGGCCCCCGGTACGGTACCCGGCCCTCGATGCCCTCGGGCACCAGCTTGTCCTCGGAGAGCACGTCGTCCTGGAAGTAGCGGTCCTTGGAGTAGGACACCCTGGCCCCACCTCCTCCGCTCGACCGGCCCTGCATGGCGCCCAGCGAACCCATGCCGCGGTAGCTCTTGAACTGCTTGCCGTTGACCAGGATCAGGTCACCCGGCGACTCGGCGGTGCCCGCCAGCAGCGACCCCAGCATCGCGGTCGAGGCCCCCGCCGCCAGCGCCTTGGCGATGTCGCCCGAGTACTGCAGGCCGCCGTCGGCGATCACCGGCACGCCGTGCGGGGCGCACGCGGCGACCGCTTCCAGGATCGCGGTGATCTGCGGCGCACCCACCCCGGCGACGACACGGGTGGTGCAGATGGAGCCGGGCCCGACGCCCACCTTGACCGCGTCGGCGCCGGCGTCGACCAGCGCGGCGGCCGCGGCACGGGTGGCGACGTTGCCGCCGACCACCTCGACCCGGTCGCCGACCACCGTCTTGAGCCGGTGCACCATGTCGAGCACACCCCGGTTGTGGGCGTGCGCGGTGTCCACCACGAGGACGTCGACCCCGGCGTCGGCCAGCGTCATCGCGCGGGTCCAGGCATCCTCACCCACGCCGACCGCGGCACCGACCAGCAGCCGGCCGTCACTGTCCTTGGTGGCCAGCGGGAACTGCTCGGTCTTGACGAAGTCCTTGACGGTGATCAGCCCGGTCAGCCTGCCGTGCCCGTCGACGATCGGCAGCTTCTCGATCTTGTTGCGGCGCAACAGCCCCAGCGCGGCTTCGGCCGACACCCCCTCCTGGGCGGTGATCAGCGGAGCCTTGGTCATCACCTCCGAGACCGGCTTGGACTGGTCGACCTCGAAGCGCATGTCCCGGTTGGTGATGATGCCCACCAGCGCGCCGCGGTCGTCGACGACCGGAAGCCCCGAGATGCGGAACCGCGCGCACATGGCGTCGACCTCGGCCAGCGTGTTGTCGGGCGAACACGTCACCGGATCGGTGACCATCCCCGCCTCGGACCGCTTCACGGTCTCGACCGCACCGGCCTGCTCGGCGGCCGGCAGGTTGCGGTGCAGCACGCCCATCCCGCCGGCGCGGGCCATCGCGATCGCCATCCGCGCCTCGGTGACGGTGTCCATCGCGGAGCTCACCAGCGGCACCTTCAGCCGGATCCTGCGGGTGAGCTGACTCGACGTGTCGGCCGTGGCCGGAATCACATCGGATGCCGCCGGCAACAGCAGCACGTCGTCGAACGTCAGCCCGAGCATCGCGACCTTCGTGGGATCGTCGCCCCCGGTCGGCACGGGCACGGCGATCGGGACGCTGCTTTCGGCGATCGACATAGATGAAGCCTCCAGTGACAAAGATGCAGCTAGGCGAGAGACCCGCCCTGAAGACCACATCCTATCGGCATCGGGTGTCGCACCCGAAGTTGCTGCGCGAGTCCCCTCCGCGACGTGCCGCCGGAGCGCTGGCGCGATCCCAGGGGTGCTGCGTAGTCTGGAAACGTGCGAGACCACCTGCCCCCAGGATTGCCTCCCGACCCGTTCGCCGACGACCCGAGCGACCCGTCGGCAGCGCTGGACGCCCTGGAGCCGGGACAACCGCTCGATCCGCAGGAGCGGATCGCGGTCGAGGCCGATCTGGCCGATCTTGCCGTGTATGAAGCATTGCTTGCGCACAAGGGGATTCGCGGTCTCGTGGTGTGCTGCGACGAATGCCAGCAGGACCACTACCACGACTGGGACATGCTGCGGGCGAACCTGCTGCAGCTGCTCGTCGACGGCACGGTCCGGCCTCACGAACCCGCCTACGATCCCGAGCCCGACGCCTACGTCACGTGGGACTACTGCCGCGGTTACGCCGATGCCTCGCTGAACGAAGCCGCGTCGGAGTCCGACGGCTATCGCTGAGAGCTGAACTCCTCGGCGCTGCGGCCCACGGCTAGTTGGGCTCGTCGGGCACGATGGGCGCCACCGGAAGCACTGTCGTCGTGGTCACCGGCGGCGCCGCGGGTGACGATGCCGGCTCTTCGACTTCCTCCACCGCCGCGGAAGGTGCCGCGGCCGTGGTCGTCGCCGTGGCCCCCGGCGTCCCCGACGGTGTCGCACTCGGCGCGGCCGACGACGAGGCCCGCGTGACGACCGAGGTCGACGTGGACTGATCCGCAGAGGACGGCGCGGTCGCCGCAGCCGATGACGGGGTGGTCGTCGTCGCTGACGGCGCCGTGGTGGTGGCGCGAGGGCTCCCCGACGTCGACCGAGCGGTGGAGGGCGTCACAGACGTCGTCGCCGACGGAGAGGTGGCCTCCTCCGGTTCCGTGGAGCTCGGGGCTGTCGTGCCGGAGGTCGGGGCACTCGTCGTCGCCGACGGTGCCGTCGTCTCCGACGTCGGCGCAGTCGTCTCGGTCCCCGACGTCTCCGACGTTGTCGAGGTTCCCGACGTTCCCGAGGTTTCCGAGGTTTCCGAGGCCGGTGTCAGCGGGTCGAGGACCACGGCGGGCAACTCCGGGAAGCTCGGCAGCGGCGCCCCCGGCGGAACCGTCGCCGCGGCATCCTGCGCCTCCACCTTGACGGTGAGCTCCTGCCACTGACTGACCAGTTCCTCTTTGCGCTCGACGTCCCCGACGGTCGCGACCGTCGTGGTAACCGCTTCGAGCTTGGCCTGCGCAGCCTGCCAGTCCCCCTGGTCGATGAGCTGCTGGACCTCTTGCATCTCGGTCTGGGCAGCCAGGATCACCGCGTCGTCGCGTGGGCTGGCCTGCTCCCCGAACAGGATCGTGCGCAGCCCGTACAGCGCGTCACCGGGGCCCGCGCCGGCGATGACTGCGCCGAAGCCGCCCAGGCACAGCACCGCGGCGGCGGTCGAACCGACCACCGCGAGCGACAGGCGCCGGCGTCTGCTCGACGAACCGGCGCGCTCCAGCGCCTGCGCGGCCTGCTGCGGCGTCACCCTGACCGAGGTCGGGGTCTCGCGGATGTCATCGCGCCAGCCGGCCAGCAGATCGGCCAGCTCCGCCTCGCCCTGATCGGCGGCGTACACCGGGCCCCCCGACGCCAGCGCGTCGAGGAACTGATCGCTGCGGTTGATGTCGCTCAGCGACGGATCACCGCCGTTGGCGTTCCAACGTCCGAAGTCAGGCATGGTCCCGCCCCGCCGCCGTCAGCTCGGCCTTCAATTTCGCCAGCGCGCGATGCTGGGCGACGCGCACGGCTCCCGGAGTGCTGCCGACCGTTTCCGCGGTCTCTTCTGCGCTCATCCCGACGACGACGCGCAGGATCAGGATCTCGCGCTGCTTCTCGGGCAGGGTCTGCAACAGGACGGCCATCCGGGCCGACGACTCGGAGTCGATCGCCAGCTGCTCGGGGCTGGCGTCATTCGACGACCGCTCCGGAACGACGTCCATCGGGTCAGCCCGATTGCGTCCGGCGGCACGATGCGCGTCAGCGACCTTGTGTGCAGCGATGCCGTAGACGAAGGCCAGGAAGGGTCGTCCCTGATCCTTGTAGCGCGGCAGCGCCGTGATGGCGGCCAAGCACACCTCCTGTGCAACGTCATCAGCTGACAGACCGCTGCGTTCCGTGGTCCCCACCCGAGCCCGGCAATACCGGACAACGATGGGGCGGATGGTCGCCAGCACTTCCTGAAGGGCATCTCGATCGCCTGCCACGGCCTTGGCAACGACAGCATCGAGACGTTCTCCCGAAAATGTCATCGTGGCCGATATCTCCAGCGTTACGTGCGGGACACATCCCGTTGGTGGGAGGTGATGCTGCCTGGCGGCAGGAGCCCGCCTCGGGGCGTGGCTCAGCTAAACAATAACTATTGACATGGGCTCAACCCGCTTACCGTGGGCGCCACACGCCGCCCCATCTGGTCACGATTACGACGCAGTCGTCCCGAATGCCCTCGATCTGAGCTGGTGAGTGCGTCTGACTCCCGATGTCGGCGAGCAAGCTGGCCGCCGCCCAGCGCAGTGGAATCAGACCGGCCTGTCCGGCATCGGCGAGCGCTTCGTCGGCCCGGCGGCTCGCGGCGGCCGTCTCTCCCCGGCAGCACAGCGCAGCAGCCAGGATGACCGTCGACTTGACGCGGTGCCGGACCGACCCGAGGTCGTCGGCGAGGGCCAGCGCGGCGTCGGCGTGGGTGACCGCGGACCGACCCTCACCCCGCACCATGGCCAGCTCCGCCGACACCCAGGCGTGCCGAACCGGCAGCCGCGGCGCGCCGGCGTCGTCCACCAGCCGGGATGCGCGGGCCAGCGCGCACGCCGACGCCGCGAACCGGCCGACGCCCAGGGCGTCGGCGGCCAGGCCGATGAATGCGTCGGCGGCGCTTTCGGCGTCCCCACTCGCGAGGGCCAGGGCCTGACCATCCAGCGGACGCGCCCGCTCATGCCAGCCGAGCTGGCGGTGAAAGGACGCTCTGGTGCTGAGCCCCAGCGCGCGAAGCGGGCCGGCGTCGGCGAAGCGGTCGAGCCGGTCGAGGTCGGCCAGCGCGCAGCTGTAGCGGCCCTGCCCGGCGGCGGCGACGGCGCGGAGCCACAACTCGGATGCCGTCACCCCTCGCGGCAGCGGCCACATCCCGGGGTTGCTGCCGAACGCGACGTCGCTCAGAACGGCAACATTCGACCCGGTGCCGATACTCATCGAAAGGCGAGGCTACCGATTCGGATGGTTTTTGAGAATTGCGTCAGTTAACAGTTGATTGATCGCGTGTTACCGATATGTCAACTGCCTACTCGGCCGCCGTGAATAGCCGAGCGGCACGGTATCGACTGATCAGCACAAACGGTGCGACAGCCACAGTCGGTTCACGCGCGACTAGCACCGAACTCGCTGCGCACGGGTCACGACGATGAACGGAATGTAAATTCTGTGCCCGCCGATATGCGGTTCCGCACATACCCAGAGTATTGACGCGAATTCCGAAGCCCTTCTACGTTGTGTGCACGAGTGGTCATCGGCGACTGTGCTCGGATCTGTTCCACGACTCACGCATCCAGTGAGCAGCGAAATGGGTGTGTAGAGAGGGGTATTCGAAATGCCACAGCCGCAGCAGCTACCCGGTCCGAACGCCGACATCTGGGATTGGCAGATGCAAGGGCTTTGCCGGGGCGTCGATTCCGCGATGTTCTTCCACCCCGACGGTGAGCGCGGCCGGGCCCGCGCTCAGCGTGAGATGCGCGCCAAGGAGATGTGCCGGCGTTGCCCGGTCATCACCCAGTGCCGCACTCATGCGCTGGCAGTCGGCGAGCCGTACGGCATCTGGGGCGGACTGTCGGAGTCCGAGCGTGAACTGCTGCTCAAGCGCGGCATCCGCCGTACCGCCTGAACCGCCCCTTCACACCAAGTGCCGCGACACCCCGGCCGTTCTTTGCCCCCGGGGTGTCGTCGCGTCTAACGGTGCCCGAGGTCGACCGCGACCTGATCGCCGAGTGCTTCCCGGGCAACCACCTCCTGAGCGCGTAAACCATCGAAATCTCTCCTGGCGTCCGGCTGACCGCCGTCCGCTGCCCGGATCTGGATGTCCAGCGCGCGCATCGTGCGCACGATGTCGCGCCAGGTCTTCATCCGATCGAGCACCTTGTCCGAACCGAATGCGCGCACCAGGGCCTCGGTGTGGGCCTGCTCGGCCAGCGGAGGCAGCTCAGGGACCGGCCGGGGCGGGTCGCTGTCGAGTACCGGCCAGGCCAGTTGCGCCCAGTGCCCAACCCGCTCGGCGACATCGAGGAGACCGACGTAGGCGTTCTCCAGCCGCTGCTGCTGGCGCGCTTCGGTAGCGAGTCGGCGTTCGTGCGCCAGTCCGCGGTTGGCGGTGAGCCACGTTCCGACAATGCCCGCCACGCCGACGGTGGCCGTCGCGACGTGGGGCACCCACTCCCATGCCATGGTTGGAGATCATGTCAGGCCGCCGCTCCATCGGCTTCAACTCACCCTGGTCCAGGGTTGGCAGTTGCGCGACTCGAATGCCAAGACGGTGGAGTTGACGTTGGCGAACATCGGGCCCATGGAGATGTTCGTCGACACCACGTTGTCCTTGTTCGCATCGGGGGTGCTGTAGGTGAACCACAGGCACATCGATTCCTGTGTCGGGACATCGTTGATCCACACCCCGAACGCCGACGCGGTGCCTGATGTGCGGTAGAGACCCGGCGCGATGTCAGGCCCGACGAGAAAGAACCCGTTGCCAGGGATGGGATCCATCGGTTCGGCGGCTACAGGTGGCGCCGCCGTCGTGATCGCGGTCAGCGCGACGGCCGGGGCGAGAAGCCCGGCCGCCGCGCGACGCCGACGCGTAGCGGGCATGCATCCTCCAGTGACCCGAGTCCACGAGCAGCGTATCCCTGTGCACGTCAGTCCGTGCCGGGCATGATGATCGTCTTTCCGGGAAGCCGTCCCTCGTCGGCGTCGGCGTGCACGGCCGCGATCGCGCTCAATGGGCGGCGGTCGGCGACGTCGATCTGCAGTTGCCCGGTGTCGACGCGCTGAACCAGATCGCGCAATTGTGCTGCGTCGCTGCGCACGAAGACACGCTGAGCCTGCACACCGCGCGGGGGTTCGTCAGGTCCCGACGTCATGGTTCCGACGAATACGCCTCCGTCGGTGATGATGTCGATGAGCGCCGCGGTCTGCTCCGCATCCGTGCTGACGAGGTTGAGCACCACGTCGAACGGCTGTCCAGCGACGGCCAACGGCGTCATCCGATAGTCGAGGTAGTCCACGATCCGGTCCGCGCCTCGGTCGCGCAGGCGTTGGGCGTCAGCCGGTTTCGCGGTCGCGGTCACCACGGCACCGGCCGCCTTCGCCAGCTGCACGGCGTAGCCGCCGACCGCGCCGCCCGCTCCGTTGATGAAGATCGCCTGTCCGTTGTGCAGGTGCGCCACCTCGAACAGCGCCTGCCACGCCGTCAGGCCGACGGTCGGCAGTGCCGCAGCGTCGGCCAGGGCGCCCGTTGCCGGTGCCGACGCCAGCACGTCGGCCGGTGCGATGACGTACTCCGCGGCCGCTCCCGGGGCGGTCATCGGAAGCAACCCGATAACGGCGTCTCCGGCCTTCCACTCGGTCACGGCGTCGCCTATCTCGGCGACCGTGCCCGCGACGTCGATTCCCGGCACGTGCGGGAAGTCGATGGGGAACGCCTCGGTCAGGTATCCACCGCGGATACCCGAGTCGACCGGGTTGAACGAGGCGCCGGCCACTTTCACCAGCACCTCTCCCGCACCCGGGACCGGCCGTGCGATGTCTGCGTATTCCAGGACGTCCGCGTCGCCGTAGCGGCGGTACAGCGCTGCCTTCATGATCTCTCCTTTGTCCATTTGCTTCGAGTTCGAAGCATCTACGAAAGGAGTAACCCGCTTCGATAGCGAAGCATTTCCGCGTGTGACCATCGTCTCACTACTTCGACTTCGAAGCACTACTCTCGAGTCATGGCGGCACCCCTCGAACCGGCTCAGATGCGCACCTACTTCGCCCTGACCGAGGCGGTCAGCCTCTTGCAGCACGCAGTACAGCAGCAGCTGCAGGCCGAAGGTGGGCTCAGCTATGTCCAGTTCGAGATCCTCGCCAAGCTCGTCGACGCCGGGCGCGCATTGAGCATGACCGAACTCGCCGACGGCGTCGTGTACAGCCGCAGCGGGCTGACCCATCAGGCTGCGCTGCTGCAGAGATCGGGGCTCATCAGTCGCCACAGCGATCCGCAGGACCAGCGCGCCACCCTGGTCGAGATCACCACGGAGGGGCGGGACCGGGTTGCCCGGGTGCTTCCCGGTCACATCCAGGTGGTCCGCCGGCTGCTGTTCGACCCGCTGTCCGACCAGGACGTGTCCGCACTCGGCGACATCATGAGCCGGGCCCTGCAGCAGATGCGCGCGCTGCCACCCCGTTCCGCCGCCCCGCGGCGGCGCGAACGTTCCGGACCGCGATGACAGACCCGACACACGAAAGCGCCCCCGACCCTGTCGGACCGGGGGCGCTTGTCGTTGCGCACTCAGTGGTGGTGATGATGCCCGTGGCCGTGGCCGTGGCCGTCGTCCTCAGCCTCTTCGGGCTTCTCGACGACCGCGGTCTCGGTGGTCAGCACCATGCGCGCCACCGACGCCGCGTTCAGCACCGCCGAGCGGGTGACCTTCACCGGGTCCACCACACCGTCGGCGGCCAGGTCGCCGTACGTCAGCGTGGCGGCGTTGAAGCCCTGCCCCGCAGGCAGGTCGGCCACCTTGTTGACCACGACCGAACCGTCCAGACCGGCATTGGTCGCGATCCAGTACAGCGGCGAGGCCAGCGCGCTGGAGAACAGCTCGACTCCCAGCGCCTCGTCACCACTCAGGGACTTGCGCAGGTCGTCGAGGCTGGCCCGGGCCTGCACCAGGGCCGCACCGCCGCCGACGACGATGCCTTCTTCCACGGCGGCCTTGGCCGCGGCGACGGCGTCCTCGACCGCCTCTTTGCGCTTCTTGAGGTCGGTCTCGGTTGCGGCGCCGACCCGGATGACGGCGACGCCGCCGGCCAGCTTGGCCAACCGCTCTTCGAGCTTCTCGCGGTCCCAGTCGGAGTCGCTGTTCTCGATCTCCGCGCGCAGCTGCGCCTTTCGTCCGTCGATGGCTTCCTGGGTGCCGCCACCGTCGACGATGACGGTGCTGTCCTTATTGACGACGACGCGGCGGGCGGTGCCCAGCACCTCCAGGCCCACCTCGCGCAGGATCAGGCCGACGTCAGGGTTGACCACCTGTCCGCCGGTGACGACGGCGAGGTCGTCCAGGAACGCCTTGCGGCGGTCGCCGAAGAACGGCGCCTTGACCGCGACGGCCTTGAGCGTCTTGCGGATCGAGTTGACCACCAGAGTCGAGAGCGCTTCGCCGTCAACATCTTCGGCCACGATCAACAGCGGCTTACCGGCCTCGGCGACCTTCTCCAGCAGCGGAAGCAGATCGGGCAGCGAGCTGATCTTCTCGCGGTGCAGCAGCACCAGCGCGTCCTCGAGGACGGCTTCCTGCGAGTCGAAATCGGTGACGAAGTAGGCCGACAGGAAACCCTTGTCGAAGCCCACGCCCTCGGTGATCTCCAGCTCGGTACTCAGCGAGGAGGATTCCTCGACCGTCACGACACCGTCGGTGCCGACCTTGGTCATCGCCTCGCCCACCAACTCGCCGACCTGCTGGTCGCGCGAGGACACCGCGGCGACCTGGCCGATGGCCTTGCTGTCGTTGACCGGCGTGGCCGCTGCCAGCAGCGCCTCCGACACGGCGTCGGCGGCCTTGTTGATGCCCGACCCCAACGCGATCGGGTTGGCGCCCGCGGCGACGTTGCGCAGCCCGGCCTTGACCATGGCCTGCGCGAGCACGGTCGCGGTGGTGGTGCCGTCACCGGCAACGTCGTTGGTCTTGGTGGCGACCGACTTGACCAGCTGCGCGCCGAGATTCTCGAACGGATCCTCGAGATCGATGTCGCGGGCGATGGTCACCCCGTCGTTGGTGACGGTCGGTCCACCGAAAGCCTTGGCCAGCACCACATGCCGACCACGCGGGCCGAGCGTCACCTTGACCGCGTCGGCCAGCTTGTCGACGCCGGCCTCCATCGCGCGGCGCGCGGTTTCGTTGAATTCAATCTGTTTGCTCATAGATGTCTTTCCCTAGTCGAGGGGTAAAACGCGTGCCGCCCCGGACATCACCCGCGCGTGCGGGAACGTCCGGGGCGGAACACGATCGCTTACTTGTTGACGACAGCCAGAATGTCGCGGGCCGAGAGGATCAGGTACTCCTCGTTGTTGTACTTGATCTCGGTGCCGCCGTACTTGCTGTAGATCACCACGTCGCCCTCCGACACGTCCAGAGGGATCCGCTTCTCGCCATCCTCATCCCAGCGGCCGGGGCCAACTGCGACGACGGTGCCTTCTTGCGGCTTCTCCTTGGCGGTGTCGGGGATGACCAGACCGGAAGCGGTCGTGGTCTCGGCCTCATTGGCCTGTACGAGGATCTTGTCCTCGAGTGGCTTGATGTTCACGCTCGCCACGATGGAGCCCCTTCACTGTTACTGATGTAGGTGTGTGTACGTGGCGGTCGGTGGTCCTCCTCGCGCCGTCGTCGCGGGTGTCGACACGTGGCGGTCCGACTGCCACCTAGCACTCTATACACGCGAGTGCTAGCACTCAAGGCTTGGGTCTGTACATCTCGAATCATGGAACTGCAGACGCACGAGGGGCGCCCGGTTGGGCGCCCCTCGTCGTCGACCGTCCGCTCAGCGGACCCTGCCTGACCGTCCGCTCAGCGGACCCTGCCTGACCGTCCGCTCAGCGGACCCTGCCTGACCGTCCGCTCAGCGGACCCTGCCTGACCGTCCGCTCAGCGGACCCTGCCTGACCGTCCGCTCAGCGGACGTCGACGTAGTAGACCTGGCCGGTCACGACACCCTGGCGGTTGTCGTCGTTGTAACCGGCGTTCGGCACGGTGCCGCGCAGCGCCGGTCCGGGCCGCACCGCGACAACCTCGGCCTGCGACAAAGGTGCGCTCGAGAGCCGGTTGACGATGACGCGATTGCCGTCGGCTTCGAGTTGACTGATGGTCTGCTGCGCGTCGGAGCCACTGGGTGCAGCGGCGGCCGGAGCGGCCAGACCGAGGATGGCGGCGGACAGGCCAGCAGCGGCGGTGGTAGCGAAAGTGATCTTGTTCATGTCGACTTCCCCTTTTCTGATCTTGAGGTCTGCCCGATGTAACCCGCAGGTCAGGCGGTTGATTTCCGTTGGCAGAAATTGAGCGGCGAGTGGCAGAAAACGGTTATCCCCAGTCGCGGGTCGGATCCCGCTTGGGGTTATCCCCAGTCGCGGGTCGGATCCCGCTTGGGGTTATCCCCAATCGGGTTTTCAGGTTTATCCCCAATCGCGTTTTCATCCCCAACGTGAGCGGGGGAAGGCCGATCGCCGGACGCATGGTCGCCCTGCGCCGATAAAATCGCACACATGTTCGACAGTTCGTTTCCTGGTCCGGCCGCGCTGGCCGGCGCCTCGGATCGCGAATTGATCGACGCCATCGCGGGCTGGTCCACTACCGCGGCCGCCGCCCAGGCCCGACTGTTGGCCGCGCTGGCCGAACGACGCCGCCGCGCCGAGGCCGCCGCTGAGGCTGATCCGGCGCGGGCGCGGTGGGCCTGTGACCCCGTCGATGAGGCCGCCGCCCAGATCGGATGCGCGTTGACCGTCTCCCACGGCCGCGCCCTGTCGCTGATGGACACCGCGGTCATCCTGCGCGACCACCTGCCCCGCCTCAACGCCCGCTTCCTGGCCGGGCAGGTCTGCGAGCGGGTGGTGGCGCGCATCGTGTGGCTGTGCGCCCTGGTCGTCGACGATGCGGTGTGGACCCAACTCGACGACCAGTTCGCCGCCGCGGCCACCACCTGGGGGACGCTGTCGGGCGACAAACTCGACACCGCGATCACCGTGTGGATCCACACCCTCGACCCCGACGCCGTGCGCCGCGCGGCCAGCGCCCACCGCGGCCGCGACTTCCGCATCACCGGCCGCGATCACACCGCCGGCACCACCACCGTGTGGGGACGGATCACCTCGATCGACGCCGCGATCGCCGCCGCGCGGCTCAAAGCCATGGTCACCAGTGTCTGCCCCGACGACCCGCGCACCACCGCCCAAAAACGGGCCGACGCCTTCGGCGCCGTGTTCGCCGGAGCATTCCATCTGAACTGCCTATGCGGAAAACCCGACTGCCCGGCCGCCACGGTCCCCGACGCCCGCGCCACCAGCGTCACCGTCCACGTCGTCGCCGACGCCGCCTCCCTCGACGCCACCCCCGACCCCACCCTGCACGGCAGCGGCGAGGAACCCGCCCCCGACACCGACACCGACACCGAAGCTGCCGCCGACTCCGATCCCGAACCCGAGCCCGTGCGGGGGTCTGCGCACAGTGCCGAACGGCCCGCACCCCCACCGGCCGACCCCGCACCCGAGCCCCCGTCGCCGCCGGACCCTTCACCGCCACCGGGCAGGACGCCCACCCCCGCTGCGGCCTCTCAACCCGCCCCCGCCACCCCGCCGCGTCCGGCGGTGATCCTCGGGCTGCGCGGAGCGGTACTGCCCCCGGCACTGCTGGCCGAGGTCCTCACCCGCGGCGCCACCACCCGCATCGTCGTCGACCCCCGAGCGCTGCCGCTCAACCCCGGCTACCGGCCCACCACCGCCCAAGACGAATTCGTCCGCTGCCGCGACCTGACCTGCCGCGTCCCCGGCTGCGACCGCCCCGCCATCGGCACCGACCTCGACCACAGCAACCCCTGGCCCGCCGGACCCACCCACCCGAGCAACCTCAACGACAAATGCCGCCTACACCACCTACTCAAAACCTTCTGGGAAAACTGGACCGAACAGCAACAACCCGACGGCACCCTGCACCTCAGCACCCCCACCGGACACACCTACACCACCACACCGCTCTCGGCGCTGCTGTTCCCCACCTGGACCACCACCACAGACCCACCCGCAGGACGACAACCCACCCGCCCCACACCGCCCCCGAGCCCGGGGCGGGCACTGAAGATGCCGCTACGCCAACGCACCCGCGCACAAAACCGCGCCGCCTACATCACCGCCGCCCGCCAACACAACGCGCTCCAAGCCGAACTCGACCGCGCCGCCGAGGAGAAAGCCGCCGAACAACGACGCGTCGAACGCGAAGCCCTGCGCGCCACCTCACCCCGAACAGCAGCCTGGGCAGACCGTCAAGATGACCTCAAAGCCCTGATGCAATCCCTCAACCGCCGCCCACCCCACTACGGCGATGACCCACCACCGTTCTGAGGCCGTGCTCTCAGGCCACCTGGCCCTGCACCACCGGCAGCCCGGGATCACTGACGGCGTCCAGCGGGGACGGGTCGGCGCCGGCCGCGATCAGATGCGCCGCGAAGGAGGCGATCATGGCGCCGTTATCGGTGCACAACCGCGGGCGCGGAATGCGCAGCGTCATCCCGGCCGCCTCACAACGCTCGGCTGCCAATTCCCGAAGCCGCGAGTTGGCCGCCACTCCCCCGGCGATCAGCAGCGTGGACACCCCCAACTCGCGCGCGGCGCGCACCGCCTTGAGGGTCAACACGTCGGCCACCGCCTCTTGAAAGCCCGCGGCGATGTCGGCCTGCGAAGCCTCGGGATGGCGCTCCACATAGCGGGCCACGGCGGTCTTCAGACCGGAGAAACTGAAGGCGTGGGGATCGTCTCGCGGCCCGGTCATGCCGCGCGGGAACACGATCGCGTCGCGGTCCCCGTCGCGGGCGAGCTCGTCGAGCACCCGGCCACCGGGATAACCCAGCCCGAGCAGCCGCGCGACTTTGTCGTAAGCCTCCCCGGCAGCGTCATCGACAGTCGAGCCCAGCTCGACGATCGGCTCCCCCAGCGAGCGCACATGCAGGAGATTGGTGTGCCCGCCGGACACCAGCAACCCGACGGCTTCGGGCAGCGGGCCGTGGTCGAAGACGTCGGCGGCCAGATGCCCACCTAGGTGGTTCACGGCGTAGAACGGGACTCCCCAGGCCGCCGCGTAGGCCTTGGCCGCGGCCACTCCGACCAACAACGCGCCGGCCAGCCCCGGGCCGATCGTCGCCGCGACCACGTCAGGGCGCGCGATCCCGGCCGCGGCCAGGGCACGACGCATCGTCGGGCCCAGCGCCTCCAGATGCGCACGCGAGGCGATCTCGGGCACCACCCCGCCGAACCGGGCATGCTCGTCGACACTGGACGCCACCTCGTCGGCGAGCAGCGTGACCGATCCGTCGCCGCCGAGCTCAGCGATGCCGACACCGGTTTCGTCGCAGGAACTCTCGATAGCAAGAATGATCATCGCCGATCCCGTTTCATCGTGTAGGCGTCCGCGCCGCTGACCCGGTAGTACCGCTTACGCAGCCCCACCTGCTCGAAGCCCTCGCTCTCGTACAGTGCGATCGCCGCCGCGTTGTCGGTGCGGACTTCCAGGAAAATCGCGGCGTCGCCGGCGAAGTCGAACAGGCCGCGCAGCAGCTGCCGGCCGATTCCCTGCCCCTGATAGGCCGGATCGACGCCGATGGTGTGCACCTCGTACTCGAAGGGCTTCACACGGCCCAGGCGCGCGATTCCGGCGTATCCCACCAGCTTGTCGTCGACGCGTGCCGCGACATAGTGGTTGTGCTTGGCGGCGAGCTCGGCCAGAAACGCGCGCTCGGGCCAGGGGTCGTCGCCGTCGAACAACAGCGACTCGAGCTCCGCGCAGCGGGCGGCGTCACGCGGGGTCAGCGGGCCGTACACCACGGTGCTCATCGCGAAGCCGCCGGCGGTTTCGCGTCGGGTCTGCGCAGATACAGCGGCACCAACGGCTGTGGCTCGACATCCCAATCAGCCACGGCGGCAACCAGTCCGGCGGCGCTCGGATACACCGGTGCCAGCCTGGGCAGCTCGAACAACGCCGCATGCTCCGGCGAACCGGCCACCGCCCCGGCCCCTGCAGGCACATCAGCCGCTGCGTTGACGGCCGGGCCGTCGACACGCACACCGTCACGGTAGCGACCCCAATACACCTCTCGGCGGCGCGCATCGGTCACGACCAGCACGTCACCCGTGGTCCCCACCGCGATCGCATCCAGGCTGCACACCCCGCGCACCGCGATCCCGAGCGCATGACCGAACGCCGCGGCGGTCACCATCCCGACCCGCAGTCCGGTGAACGGGCCGGGCCCGCAACCCACCACGACCGCGTCAAGACGATCGGCCGCCAGCCCAGCGTCGTCCAACGCGCCCACGATGTTGGGGGTCAACTGCTCGGCGTGGGCGCGCGCGTCGACCGTGACACGCTCGGCGAGCACCTCATCACCCGACCCGTCGCACCGCACAATGCCCGCGGTGACGGCCGGGGTGGCGGTGTCGATCGCCAGGACCAACCTGCTCACGGCCGACTCCACTTCCAGATCGCCGTGCGGGTTTCGGTGTCGGCGGCACGTTCCAGCCGGATGTCGAGGTGACTGTCGGACAGCCGTTCGGCGACGCCTTCACCCCATTCGACGACGACGACCGCGTCGTCGAGGTCGGTGTCCAGGTCCAGGGA